>NZ_VATT01000006.1:0-116548 GCF_005781225.1 Escherichia sp. E4736
TACCAACTGAGCTATTCCCGCGTACTACTTAATTTTTGCTTTCGTAATTTCGCATTTCTGCGTCGTTACGGGAGGCGCATTATACGAGAAATCTTTCCCTCTGCAACCCCCCTAAAAAAAATTTTTCGAATTTTTATCTCAAGTGCTGAAATTATCAGCAAGACGTTCAATTTAGCGTCAAAATCACGCCGCCGCAAGTGGATTCCGGCGGTTACGTGACCAGGAAAAATTTTACAGCTTGATGAAATGCTCGCGGTAGTAAGCCAGTTCCGCAACTGATTCGCGGATATCATCCATCGCCTGATGCGTCCCCTGCTTGGTAAAACCGTCGAGAATTTCCGGCTTCCAGCGGCGCGCCAGCTCTTTCAGCGTGCTGACATCGAGATAGCGGTAGTGGAAGTACGATTCCAGTTCCGGCATGTATTTGAACAGGAAGCGGCGATCCTGACCGATGCTGTTACCGCAGATAGGCGATTTCCCCGCAGGCACCCACTGTTTTAAAAATTCGAGCGTCGCCAGTTCTGCTTCCCGATCGCCCATCGTGCTCGCTTTCACACGCTCCACCAGCCCGCTGGCGGTATGGGTGCGCACGTTCCAGTCATCCATCAGCGCCAGCTGTTCATCGGACTGATGTACTGCAATGGTCGGCCCTTCTGCCAGAATATTCAGGTTGGCATCGGTCACCAGCGTGGCAATCTCAATAATGCGATCGCGCTCGGGATCCAGACCGGTCATCTCAAGATCGATCCAAATCAGGTTGTTTTCATTGGCACTCATGCTATTTTCCACCCATTCACAGTGACTATATTGATCCACAATTGCGTGTATCATAGATGTTTTGCCCATCAGGGGCGACCAGGAGTCTGTACGATTGAGTAAAAATAAACTCTCCAAAGGCCAGCAGCGCCGCGTGAACGCCAATCACCAGCGTCGTCTTAAAACGTCTAAGGAGAAGCCCGACTACGACGACAATCTGTTTGGCGAGCCTGATGAAGGTATCGTCATCAGCCGCTTTGGTATGCACGCTGATGTGGAATCCGCCGATGGCGACGTTCACCGCTGCAATATTCGCCGTACCATCCGTTCGCTGGTGACCGGCGACCGTGTAGTCTGGCGTCCGGGTAAACCGGCGGCGGAAGGCGTAAATGTCAAAGGGATCGTGGAAGCGGTACATGAGCGCACCTCGGTGTTAACGCGCCCGGATTTCTACGACGGCGTGAAACCCATCGCCGCCAACATCGATCAGATTGTTATTGTCTCCGCCATTTTGCCGGAGCTGTCGCTCAATATCATCGACCGTTACCTGGTAGCCTGCGAAACCTTGCAGATTGAGCCGATTATTGTGCTCAACAAGATTGACCTGTTGGACGACGAAGGCATGGCGTTCGTCAACGAACAGATGGATATCTACCGCAACATCGGTTATCGCGTATTGATGGTTTCCAGCCATACTCAGGATGGGCTGAAACCGCTGGAAGAGGCATTGACCGGACGCATCAGCATTTTTGCCGGGCAATCTGGCGTCGGCAAATCCAGCCTGCTGAACGCGTTGCTGGGGCTGCAAAAAGAGATCCTGACCAACGA
Source organism: Escherichia sp. E4736 (assembly GCF_005781225.1). Classification (NCBI taxonomy): domain Bacteria; kingdom Pseudomonadati; phylum Pseudomonadota; class Gammaproteobacteria; order Enterobacterales; family Enterobacteriaceae; genus Escherichia; species Escherichia sp. E4736. Next base: position 1,585 of record NZ_VATT01000006.1, read on the forward strand.
TGTGTCTGACAACTCTGGTCTGGGTCAGCACACCACGACTGCCGCTCGGTTGTATCACTTCCCGCACGGCGGCGATGTGATTGATTCTCCTGGGGTACGCGAATTCGGACTCTGGCATCTCGAGCCGGAACAAATCACTCACGGTTTTGTCGAATTCCATGACTACTTAGGTCTGTGCAAATACCGCGATTGCAAACACGATACCGATCCGGGCTGCGCTATCCGTGAAGCCGTTGACGAAGGGAAAATCGCGGAAACCCGTTTCGAAAACTATCACCGTATTCTGGAAAGCATGGCGCAGGTAAAAACGCGTAAAAACTTTTCTGATACGGATGACTGACAATTAAGCTAACCGTCGTTAGAATCGTCCCCTTTTTTTCAGGATCCGGCATATACGCCGGATCAGGAACGACAAAACAATGGCCTGGAGGCTACTTTGTTAAATTCATTTAAACTTTCGCTACAGTACATTCTGCCGAAACTATGGCTTACTCGCCTGGCGGGTTGGGGCGCAAGCAAGCGAGCAGGATGGCTGACAAAACTGGTTATCGATCTGTTCGTTAAATACTACAAAGTCGACATGCAAGAGGCGCAGAAGCCGGATACTGCCAGCTACCGCTCCTTTAACGAATTTTTTGTCCGTCCGCTGCGTGACGAAGTACGCCCAATCAATACCGATCCGAATGTTCTGGTCATGCCTGCCGATGGCGTTATCAGCCAGTTAGGTAAAATCGAAGAAGATAAAATCCTGCAAGCCAAAGGCCACAATTACAGCCTCGAAGCCCTGCTGGCGGGCAACTATCTGATGGCGGACCTATTCCGCAATGGTACGTTTGTGACCACTTACCTCTCCCCGCGTGACTATCACCGCGTACACATGCCGTGCAACGGTATTTTGCGTGAGATGATCTACGTGCCGGGCGATCTCTTCTCCGTTAACCATCTCACTGCTCAGAACGTGCCAAATCTGTTTGCCCGTAACGAACGCGTGATCTGCCTGTTCGATACCGAATTTGGCCCGATGGCGCAGATTCTGGTTGGTGCGACGATTGTTGGCAGCATTGAGACTGTCTGGGCGGGCACCATTACGCCGCCGCGCGAAGGTATCATCAAGCGCTGGACCTGGCCTGCCGGGGAAAACGACGGTTCTGTGGCGCTGCTGAAAGGCCAGGAAATGGGTCGCTTTAAACTTGGCTCTACCGTTATCAACCTGTTTGCACCAGGTAAAGTGAATCTGGTTGAGCAACTGGAAAGCCTGTCTGTCACGAAAATTGGCCAGCCGCTGGCAGTATCTACCGAAACCTTTGTTACGCCAGACGCTGAACCAGCCCCGCTTCCTGCTGAAGAGATCGAAGCAGAACACGACGCCAGCCCATTGGTTGACGACAAAAAAGACCAGGTCTAATCCATCAAAGGAAACGCTGACGTGCGCCTGATTATCACTTTTCTGATGGCCTGGTGCCTCAGTTGGGGGGCGTACGCCGCGACGGCCCCCGATAGCAAACAAATCACCCAGGAACTGGAGCAGGCAAAAGCGGCAAAACCCGCGCAGCCGGAAGTCGTAGAGGCGCTCCAGTCTGCCTTAAATGCGCTTGAGGAACGAAAAAGTTCCCTTGAGCGTATCAAGCAATACCAAGAAGTCATTGATAATTATCCGAAACTCTCCGCTACTCTGCGCGCACAATTAAACAACATGCGTGACGAGCCGCGCAGCGTGTCGCCGGGAATGTCTACCGACGCGCTGAATCAGGAAATTCTCCAGGTCAGCAGTCAGTTGCTGGATAAGAGCCGTCAGGCCCAGCAAGAGCAGGAACGCGCCCGCGAGATAGCGGATTCATTGAATCAACTGCCGCAACAGCAAACTGATGCCCGTCGTCAGTTAAATGAAATTGAGCGCCGCCTGGGAACACTTACCGGCAATACCCCGCTTAATCAGGCACAAAATTTCGCGTTGCAGTCTGACTCCGCACGTCTGAAAGCCCTCGTTGATGAACTGGAGCTGGCGCAGCTGTCTGCCAATAACCGCCAGGAATTAGCGCGCTTGCGCTCTGAGCTGGCGGAAAAAGAGAGCCAGCAGCTGGATGCGTATTTGCAGGCCTTACGTAATCAGTTGAACAGCCAACGCCAGCTTGAGGCGGAGCGGGCGCTGGAAAGCACCGAGTTGTTGGCTGAAAGCAGTGCCGATTTACCGAAAGATATCGTCGCGCAATTCAAAATTAACCGCGAGCTTTCGGCAGCGCTGAATCAGCAGGCGCAGCGAATGGATCTCGTCGCTTCGCAACAGCGTCAGGCTGCCAGCCAGACATTACAGGTCCGGCAGGCGCTGAATACCCTGCGCGAGCAGTCACAATGGCTGGGAGCGTCCAACCTGCTCGGCGAAGCATTGCGAGCGCAGGTGGCACGACTGCCGGAAATGCCGAAACCGCAACAACTTGATACCGAAATGGCGCAGTTGCGCGTTCAACGGCTGCACTATGAGGATCTACTCAATAAACAACCTCAACTGCGACAAATCCTTCAGGCTGACGGCCAACCGCTGACCGCCGAGCAAAACCGTATTCTCGAAGCACAACTGCGTACTCAGCGTGAGTTGCTGAACTCATTGTTGCAGGGTGGTGACACGCTACTGCTGGAACTGACCAAGCTGAAAGTCTCCAACGGGCAACTGGAAGATGCGCTGAAAGAGGTGAACGAAGCGACGCACCGCTATCTGTTCTGGACCTCTGACGTGCGCCCGATGACCATCGCCTGGCCGCTGGAAATCGCCCAGGATCTGCGTCGTCTCATTTCGCTGGACACCTTCAGCCAGTTAGGTAAAGCCAGCATCATGATGCTGACCAGCAAAGAGACGATTTTGCCGCTGTTTGGCGCGTTGATTCTGGTCGGTTGCAGTATTTACTCGCGCCGCTATTTCACCCGTTTTCTCGAACGTTCGGCAGCGAAAGTCGGCAAGGTGACTCAGGATCACTTCTGGCTGACATTACGCACCCTTTTCTGGTCGATTCTCGTCGCGTCACCGTTACCGGTGCTGTGGATGACGCTGGGTTACGGCTTGCGCGAGGCGTGGCCTTATCCGCTGGCGGTAGCGATTGGTGATGGCGTAACAGCCACCGTGCCGCTGCTGTGGGTAGTGATGATTTGCGCCACATTTGCCCGCCCGAACGGCTTGTTTATCGCTCATTTTGGCTGGCCGCGCGAACGTGTTTCCCGCGGGATGCGCTACTACCTGATGAGCATCGGGCTTATCGTGCCGCTGATTATGGCGCTGATGATGTTCGATAATCTCGACGACCGCGAGTTTTCCGGTTCGCTGGGACGGCTTTGCTTTATTCTCATATGTGGTGCGCTGGCGGTGGTCACCCTCAGTTTGAAAAAAGCGGGGATCCCGCTGTACCTCAACAAAGAGGGAAGCGGCGATAACATTACCAACCATATGTTATGGAACATGATGATTGGCGCGCCGCTGGTCGCTATTCTGGCAGCGGCAGTCGGTTACCTGGCAACGGCACAGGCGCTGTTAGCAAGGCTTGAAACCTCGGTCGCCATCTGGTTCCTGCTGTTGGTGGTTTACCACGTTATCCGCCGCTGGATGCTAATCCAGCGGCGCAGACTGGCTTTTGACCGGGCGAAACATCGCCGGGCCGAGATGTTAGCGCAGCGCGCGCGTGGCGAAGAGGAAGCGCATCATCACAGTAGCCCGGAAGGGGCGATTGAAGTCGATGAAAGCGAAGTCGATCTCGATGCCATCAGTGCGCAGTCCTTGCGGCTGGTGCGCTCAATCCTGATGTTGATCGCCCTGCTTTCGGTCATTGTGCTGTGGTCAGAAATCCATTCCGCTTTCGGCTTCCTCGAAAATATTTCGCTGTGGGATGTCACTTCCACGGTACAGGGCGTAGAAAGCCTGGAGCCGATCACCCTCGGTGCGGTGCTGATAGCTATTCTGGTGTTCATCATCACCACGCAACTGGTGCGCAATCTGCCCGCGCTGCTGGAACTGGCAATCTTGCAGCATCTCGATTTAACGCCGGGTACGGGCTACGCCATCACCACCATCACCAAATATCTGCTGATGCTGATTGGCGGGCTGGTCGGCTTCTCGATGATTGGTATTGAGTGGTCGAAATTACAGTGGCTGGTCGCCGCGCTCGGTGTTGGTCTGGGCTTTGGTTTGCAGGAAATTTTCGCCAACTTTATCTCTGGCCTGATTATCCTATTCGAAAAACCGATTCGCATTGGCGATACGGTAACGATCCGCGATCTTACCGGTAGCGTGACGAAAATTAACACCCGCGCCACAACTATCAGCGACTGGGACCGCAAAGAGATTATCGTGCCAAACAAGGCGTTTATTACTGAGCAGTTTATCAACTGGTCGCTCTCTGACTCGGTCACGCGCGTGGTGCTGACGATTCCGGCCCCTGCCGATGCCAACAGTGAAGAAGTGACAGAAATCTTGCTCAACGCTGCGCGCCGCTGCTCGCTGGTGATCGATAACCCGGCGCCGGAAGTCTTCCTGGTGGATCTACAGCAAGGGATCCAGATTTTCGAGCTGCGTATTTACGCCGCAGAAATGGGTCACCGCATGCCGCTGCGCCATGAAATCCATCAACTGATTCTGGCGGGCTTCCACGCCCACGGTATTGATATGCCATTCCCGCCCTTCCAGATGCGTCTGGAAAGCCTGAATGGTAAACAAACGGGGAGAACGTTGACTTCTGCGGGTAAAGGTCGTCAGGTGGGAAGTTTGTAAGGTCTTTGTGGCCGGATGACCCCATCCGGCTCACAAGCAAAACTGATAGCGCAGAAAAAACTGCCACAGCCAGTAGCCGAAGATCGCAAGTGCGGTGACGTACATAAACCAGCCGCCTTTTTTTCGCCGCAGCGCGAACCAGAGAAAAGGGAAAAAGAGCGGCAACGTCAATATCACACCGACATCGCGAGTATCGTCATTTTCCAGATACTCCAGCACATCACAGACGTTGTTAATCCCGCGTCCATCAATCATCCACTCTTTGTCCAGCGTGGAAGTGATGAGTATCCAGGGGATCGCCACAACAAACCAGATGCAGCACAAGACAAACATGCGCGCACTCATGAGGTAACCCGTAGTTTAATTTCGCTATAGCGCATACGAAATCCCACTAATTCCCTGTCATTACGCCCTATCGTCAGGCCGACGATAGGGCATCTGATTACTCAGCCGCCCACTGCGGATTTTTTGCCACTCTGCTGCAATAGTTCTGGTAAATCGCCATCGCTAACAGCGAGAAGAAGACAGGGCCGCCAACCATCCACAATGTGCTATCCCAGTCTCCGGCTTCAACCACTGGCTGGATGATGGTGAAAACGTTCGCAAACGTCACCACCAGTACCACCACCACTGTCGCGATCGTTGCTGACATGTGTGTTTTGAAAATCACAAATGGTCTGTCGAGATCCTGACGAGCTTTAAAGAATGGGAAAGCCAGCGCGAGGAACAGATAGGGAAGCGTCATGGAAACGTTCGCCATCAGCGTCAGCTTGTTAAAGAACGCTGATGCAGTACCACCGCCAAACGAAACCAGCAGGATGAAGACAGTAACCAGCCCACACTGCATCCACATGGCGATAGACGGCATGCCCATGGCGTTCAGGCGCGTCATCGGTTCCGGCCATAACGCTTTCGGCGTACCCTGGATGATCGCTTTCAGCGGTGAATAGCAAAGCGTAAAGAACGCACCGGTATAGGCGAGGAACATCGAAAGCCCGGTAATACGCGCAAACCATACGCCCAGCGACAATGACGCTTCAGGTGACAAATGCAGCACGTTACCCAGCGTCATCCCCAGACTTTTCATCAACACATAGGTGATATTGCCGAGGTTAACGGAACCATTACTTAATACCTGCTGCCAGTTAGTGCTGACGCCCCATAAAAATATCGCCAGCGAATAACCGATTGAAATAACAATAGCGGCAAAAACAATACCTTTGGCAAAGTTCTTTTCTGGGTTTTCTGTTTTATCTACCAGACCACCAACCGCTTCAATTCCGCCGTAAGCAAAAATGGCAAATACCACAAACGATAACATCGCCAGACCGGATTGATATCCTGGATTCGGCGATACCACGAAATTAATATCCTGTGCAAAATGGCCACCATTTAATAACAAAATGGCAATGCTCACTAACAGTAATACTAAATTAAGACACATTACTGCAATACCACCTACTGCAGTAATACGAGCAATTTTATTAATCCCTTTTGAAGCAACCACGGTAACCAGGAGCATCCATGCCACCGCCAGCAGACCCACTACCTGCGTTGGCTCCAGGCCAGCAATGCGCCAGTGCTGAGTCATGTCGGTACCGTAGAGGAACGTAGAAAATGGTACCCAGACTTTAGCTGAGGTACTCACCATCCAGATGATATAAGAGGAAAACCACATAAATGTGCCGATAAAGGCGAAACGTGGTCCGACACTATTATTCATCCAGGAATAGATGCCGCCTTCTTCTTTGCGATAGGCCGCGCCCATTTCTGCCATCATTAAGGCAAATGGTATAAAAAATAATAATGCAGAAAATATATAAAAGGGAATCGCACTATACCCCATTAAATAATAAGCTGCCGGACTATTGGCAAACCAAAATACTGAGGTAAAGATCATCAATATGAGTCCTATCAGACTCATCTTTTTTATCGTGTGAGGCATGAAATTATCCTTCGTTTTAGCACATGTATAAAACGCGCGCACTGAACTGCACTACCCATCGATTGACGGGCCGCAATAAAAAAACATACAGAATTGATACCTGGATGATAGCAAATATCCAGTCTTAAATTGTGGCCTTTAGCAGAAAAATGAAAACATCTGCTACAGAATGGCGTTACAGCGCCATTCTGTGTGGTTAATTAGATGATTTTTCAGAATTATGCCCGGTCAACGCTAAAGGCAATCACTTCCGCAAGCGTCTCCGCGCCCAACGCCAGCATCACCAGACGATCAACGCCCAGAGCTACGCCGGAGCAGTCAGGCATACCGACTTTCAGAGCTTCGATGAGGTTTTGGTCGATTGGATGCTGCGGTAAACCACGCGCCGCACGCTTACGGTTATCCTGCTCAAAGCGTTGTTGCTGTTCACGGGCGTCCGTTAATTCATGGAAACCATTCGCCAGCTCAATACCTTTGTAGTAGACCTCGAAGCGCTCTGCGACCCGATGATCTTCGGTACTGATTTGCGCCAGTGATGCCTGACTGGCAGGGAAATGATAAACAAAGGTCGGTTTTTCTTTACCAATGTTCGGTTCCACACCAAAGGTAAACAGCAACTGCAACAACGTATCGCGGTCTTCTTCGGTATCAGCAACGTTGCTCAGATCCAGTTTCGCCGCCACTTCCCGCAGCTGCGTTTTATCAGCTGAGAGCGGATCAATTTCCAGATAACGTAAGAAGGCTTGCTGATAAGAAAGGCTTTCTGCAGCCGGGCAATCCAGTACTTGCTGCAGAAGATCGTCAACTTCGTTCATCAACCGGTACATATCATAATGCGGCCGATACCACTCCAGCATCGTGAACTCAGGGTTGTGATAACGCCCCATCTCTTCATTACGGAAGCTGCGGCACAGCTGGAATACTGGGCCACAACCGGCAACCAGCAGGCGTTTCATGTGATATTCAGGGCTGGTCATTAACCAAAGATTCATCCCCTGAGAGTGTCCGGGGCCAACGAAACGTGTCTCAAACGGGACCAAATGAATATCGGTTACCGTCGCCTGGCTCATACAAGGCGTCTCCACCTCCAGCACTCCACGATCGGCAAAGAAACGACGGATCTCCGCCATAATCGCCGCGCGTTTTAATAAGTTAGGAATGGATGCGCTCGGCTGCCAGGATGCCGTTTCGCTCATAGTGAAATCTCCAGTTTTTAACAAGGGCACGAAGTCTACTCGCAACGCGACGGCGAGACAAATTTTACGCAGGAATCATTCAGCAAGGGGGGGGTGACTAAAAAAACCACAATCTGATGGTTTAGTAATTAAATTAATCATCTTCAGTGATAATTTAGCCCGCTTGCGCACTAAAAAAATCGATCTCGTCAAATTTCAGACTTATCCATCAGACTATACTGTTGTACCTATAAAGGAGCAGTGGAATAGCGTTCGCAGACCGTAACTTTCAGGCACTTACCCTGAAGTACGTGGATGTGGGATAAAAACAATCTGGAGGAATGTCGTGCAAACCTTTCAAGCCGATCTTGCCATTGTAGGTGCCGGTGGCGCGGGATTACGTGCTGCAATTGCTGCCGCGCAGGCAAATCCGAATGCAAAAATCGCACTAATCTCAAAAGTATACCCAATGCGCAGCCATACCGTTGCTGCAGAAGGGGGCTCCGCCGCTGTCGCGCAGGATCATGACAGCTTCGATTATCACTTTAACGATACAGTAGCGGGTGGCGACTGGTTATGTGAGCAGGATGTTGTGGATTATTTCGTCCACCACTGCCCAACCGAAATGACCCAACTGGAACTGTGGGGATGCCCATGGAGCCGTCGCCCGGATGGTAGCGTGAACGTACGTCGCTTCGGCGGCATGAAAATCGAGCGTACCTGGTTCGCCGCCGATAAGACCGGCTTCCATATGCTGCATACGCTGTTCCAGACCTCTCTGCAATTCCCGCAGATCCAGCGTTTTGACGAACACTTCGTGCTGGATATTCTGGTTGATGATGGTCATGTTCGCGGCCTGGTAGCAATGAACATGATGGAAGGCACGCTGGTTCAGATCCGTGCTAACGCAGTGGTGATGGCAACCGGTGGCGCTGGCCGTGTTTATCGTTACAACACCAACGGCGGCATCGTTACTGGCGACGGTATGGGTATGGCGCTGAGCCACGGTGTTCCGCTGCGTGACATGGAATTCGTTCAGTATCACCCAACCGGTCTGCCAGGTTCCGGTATCCTGATGACCGAAGGTTGCCGTGGCGAAGGCGGTATTCTGGTCAACAAAAATGGCTACCGTTATCTGCAAGACTACGGCATGGGTCCAGAAACTCCGCTGGGCGAGCCGAAAAACAAATACATGGAACTGGGTCCACGCGACAAAGTTTCTCAGGCCTTCTGGCACGAATGGCGTAAAGGCAACACCATTTCCACGCCGCGTGGCGATGTGGTTTACCTTGACCTGCGTCACCTGGGCGAGAAAAAACTGCACGAACGTCTGCCGTTCATCTGTGAACTGGCGAAAGCTTATGTTGGCGTCGATCCGGTTAAAGAGCCGATTCCGGTACGTCCGACCGCACACTACACCATGGGTGGTATCGAAACCGATCAGAACTGCGAAACCCGCATTAAGGGCCTGTTCGCCGTGGGCGAATGTTCCTCTGTAGGTCTGCACGGCGCAAACCGTCTGGGCTCCAACTCCCTGGCGGAACTGGTGGTCTTTGGTCGTCTGGCTGGTGAGCAAGCAATGGAGCGCGCATCTACTGCCGGTAATGGCAACGATGCAGCGATCAATGCCCAGGTTGCTGGCGTTGAACAGCGTCTGAAAGATCTGGTTAACCAGGACGGCGGCGAAAACTGGGCGAAGATCCGCGACGAAATGGGCCTGGCCATGGAAGAAGGCTGCGGTATCTACCGTACGCCGGAACTGATGCAGAAAACCATCGACAAGCTGGCGGAACTGCAGGAACGCTTCAAGCGCGTTCGCATCACCGACACTTCCAGCGTGTTCAACACCGACCTGCTTTACACCATTGAGTTGGGCCACGGTCTGAACGTTGCCGAATGTATGGCGCACTCTGCAATGGCACGTAAAGAGTCCCGCGGCGCGCACCAGCGTCTGGACGAAGGTTGCACTGAACGTGACGACATCAACTTCCTCAAACACACCCTCGCCTTCCGCGATGCTGATGGCACTACTCGCCTGGAGTACAGCGACGTGAAAATTACTAAGCTGCCGCCGGCCAAACGCATGTACGGTGGCGAAGCGGATGCAGCCGATAAGGCGGAAGCAGCCAATAAGAAGGAGAAGGCGAATGGCTGAGATGAAAAACCTGAAAATTGAGGTGGTGCGTTATAACCCGGAAGTCGATACCGCACCACATAGCGCATTCTATGAAGTGCCTTATGATGAAACCACCTCATTGCTGGATGCGCTGGGCTATATCAAAGACAACCTTGCGCCGGACCTGAGCTACCGCTGGTCCTGCCGTATGGCGATTTGTGGCTCCTGCGGCATGATGGTTAACAACGTGCCGAAACTGGCATGTAAAACCTTCCTGCGTGACTACACCAACGGCATGAAGGTTGAAGCGTTAGCTAACTTCCCGATTGAACGCGATCTGGTGGTCGATATGACCCACTTCATCGAAAGTCTGGAAGCGATCAAACCGTACATCATCGGCAACTCCCGCACCGCGGATCAGGGTACTAACATCCAGACCCCGGCGCAGATGGCGAAGTATCACCAGTTCTCCGGTTGCATCAACTGTGGTCTGTGCTATGCCGCATGCCCGCAGTTCGGCCTGAACCCAGAGTTCATCGGTCCGGCTGCCATTACGCTGGCACATCGTTATAACGAAGATAGCCGCGACCACGGTAAGAAGGAGCGTATGGCGCAGTTAAACAGCCAGAACGGCGTATGGAGCTGTACTTTCGTGGGCTACTGCTCCGAAGTCTGCCCGAAACACGTCGATCCGGCTGCGGCCATTCAGCAGGGCAAAGTAGAAAGTTCAAAAGACTTTCTTATCGCGACCCTGAAACCACGCTAAGGAGTGCAACATGACGACTAAACGTAAACCGTATGTACGGCCAATGACGTCCACCTGGTGGAAAAAATTGCCGTTTTATCGCTTTTACATGCTGCGCGAAGGCACAGCGGTTCCGGCTGTGTGGTTCAGCATTGAACTGATTTTCGGGCTGTTTGCCCTGAAAAATGGCCCGGAAACCTGGGCGGGATTCGTCGACTTTTTACAAAACCCGGTTATCGTGATCATTAACCTGATTACTCTGGCGGCAGCCCTGCTGCACACCAAAACCTGGTTTGAACTGGCACCGAAAGCGGCCAATATCATTGTAAAAGACGAAAAAATGGGACCAGAGCCAATTATCAAAAGTCTCTGGGCGGTAACCGTGGTTGCCACCATCGTAATCCTGTTTGTTGCCCTGTACTGGTAAGGAGCCTGAGATGATTAATCCAAATCCAAAGCGTTCTGACGAACCGGTATTCTGGGGCCTCTTCGGGGCCGGTGGTATGTGGAGTGCGATCATTGCGCCGGTAGTGATCCTGCTGGTTGGCATTCTGTTGCCGCTGGGTCTGTTCCCGGGTGACGCACTGAGCTACGAACGCGTTCTGGCGTTCGCGCAAAGCTTCATTGGTCGCGTATTCCTGTTCCTGATGATCGTCCTGCCGCTGTGGTGTGGTTTACACCGTATGCACCACGCGATGCACGATCTGAAAATTCACGTGCCTGCGGGCAAATGGGTTTTCTACGGTCTGGCTGCTATCCTGACAGTTGTCACGCTGATTGGTATCGTTACAATCTAACGTATCGCCAATGTAAATCCGGCCCGCCTATGGCGGGCCGTTTTGTATGGAAACCAGACCTTATGCTCAAAACGACGCTTTGCGCCTTACTGATTACCGTCTCTTGCTCCACTCTTGCCGCGCCCCATAGCGAACAACAAATCAACGATATTGTGCATCACACAATTACCCCACTTGTTGAGCAACAAAACATCCCCGGCATGGCCGTTGCAGTGATTTATCAGGGTAAGCCTTATTACTTTACCTGGGGCTACGCGGATGTGGCAAAAAAGCGGCCCGTCACGCAGCAAACGTTGTTTGAGTTAGGCTCGGTCAGTAAAACATTTACGGGCGTGCTTGGTGGTGACGCTATTGCTCGAGGGGAAATCAATCTAAACGATCCCGTCACAAAATACTGGCCTGAACTTACCGCTAAACAGTGGAATGGGATCACGCTATTACATCTCGCAACCTACACCGCTGGCGGCCTGCCGTTACAGGTGCCGGATGAGGTGAAATCCTCAAGCGACTTGCTGCGCTTCTATCAAAACTGGCAGCCTGCATGGGCGCCAGGAACACAACGTCTGTATGCAAACTCCAGTATCGGTTTGTTCGGCGCACTGGCTGTGAAGCCATCCGGTTTGAGTTTTGAGCAGGCGATGCAAACTCGTGTTTTCCAGCCACTCAAACTCACCCATACGTGGATTAATGTGCCATCAGCGGAAGAAAAGAATTACGCCTGGGGATATCGCGAAGGCAAGGCAGTGCATGTTTCGTCAGGGGCGCTGGATGCTGAGGCTTACGGTGTAAAATCGACGATTGAAGATATGGCCCGCTGGGTACGAAGCAATATGAATCCCCGTGATATCAACGACAAAACACTTCAGCAAGGGATACAACTGGCGCAATCTCGCTACTGGCAAACCGGCGATATGTATCAGGGCCTGGGCTGGGAAATGCTGGACTGGCCGGTAAATCCTGACAGCATCATCAATGGCAGCGACAGTAAAATTGCGCTGGCGACAAGCCCAGTAAAAGCGATTACGCCCCCTGCTCCTGCTGTGCGGTCATCATGGGTGCATAAAACAGGTGCGACCGGCGGATTTGGTAGCTATGTCGCGTTTATCCCAGAAAAAGAGCTGGGTATTGTGATGCTGGCTAACAAAAATTATCCCAATCCAGCGAGAGTTACCGCCGCCTGGCAGATTTTCAACGCTCTGCAGTAAAATTTCATCGGGTCCGAATTTTCGGACCTTTTCTTCGCATTTCCTTGCTGTCATCTACACTTAGAAAAAACCAGTAAGGAAACATTTATGCGCCTGCTCCCTCTCGTTGCCGCAGCGACGGCTGCATTTCTGGTGGTTGCCTGTAGTTCTCCCACACCACCGCGTGGCGTGACCGTGGTAAATAATTTCGATACCAAACGCTATCTGGGTACATGGTATGAGATTGCCCGTTTTGATCACCGCTTTGAACGCGGGCTGGAGAAAGTGACCGCGACGTACAGCCTGCGGGATGACGGCGGCCTGAATGTCATTAATAAAGGCTATAACCCAGACAGAGAGATGTGGCAGCAGAGTGAAGGAAAAGCCTACTTTACTGGAGATCCGCGTCGCGCAGCCCTGAAAGTGTCGTTCTTTGGGCCATTCTACGGCGGTTATAATGTCATCGCGCTCGACCGGGAGTACCGCCACGCGCTGGTTTGCGGCCCGGACCGCGACTACCTGTGGATACTCTCTCGCACACCAACCATTTCTGACGAAGTTAAACAGGAGATGCTGGCAGTCGCAACCCGGGAAGGGTTTGATGTTAGTAAGTTTATTTGGGTACAGCAGCCCGGTAGTTAGTGAGTACTGAGCTTCAGACCAATAATTCCCACCACAATTAACGCCAGACTTGCCAGGCGCATCGGGTTAGCGGACTCGCCGAGCAGCACAATGCCGGTGATAGCCGCGCCGACTGCGCCAATCCCCGTCCAGACAGCATAAGCTGTCCCTACAGGTAATGACTTCATCGCCCAGGCGAGCAGCGCCATACTGACAATCATTGCCGTCACGGTAATAACACTTGGCGTCAAACGACTAAAGCCGTGGGTATATTTCAGGCCAACAGCCCAGACGACTTCCAGCAACCCAGCAATAAATAAAATAATCCAGGACATATAAAACTCCGGAGAAATGGGGCCGTCCCCGGTGAAAAGAAGCGTTTGCAGGTCGTCCTGCAAAGCTGATGGTTGAACGGATATTTTGCCAGGTGGCAGGGGAATTTCAACTATTACCTTAGTGACTATCGCTGAAAAAATAAACGGTACGACAAACTTGTCGTACCGTTACAGATTGTTGACAAAGTGTCAGTTGTTTATGCCAGATGCGGCGTTAATGCCTTACCCAGCCTACAAAATCGTGCAAATTCAATATATTGCATGGGATATGTAGGTCTGATAAGCGTAGCGCATCAGGCAATTTTGCCTTTGTCATCAGTATCAACGGCACGACAAAACTGCCGTACCGTTATTGCTTATTGCTGCGCTTTCGTTGCTGCGCCAGAAATCGCGTTACCGCCGTCGGAGATATCTTCACCAACGCCACGCGTGGTGTTGCAGGCAGTCAATACTGTTGAAAGCACCAGAACAGAAAAGATCGCTGCAATTGTCTTCTTCACCATAATGTCTTCCTTTTAGGTAATGTTATTTGTGTTTGCCTATAGCAAATTAATAATAGACAACACCACCGAAAATGACGGAAATCTGATGATTTTTAGGAAGAGAAGAAAAATTAGCTGGCTGCGCGGGAGATGGAATTACCGAGATGTTTAATGTCTTCACCAAAACCGCGAGCGGTGTTACAGCCCGTGAGCAGCGCACTGGCAAGCAAAACAAGAAGGATAAGGCGTTTCATCATCTCTGACCTGAGAAAGTGATGGTGCAGCCCACAGGCCGCACCACAACCGCATTACTTCACGCGAGATACGTATTCACCAGAGCGGGTATCCACTTTAATGACTTCGCCGATCTGTACAAACAGCGGAACTTTAACCACAGCGCCAGTAGACAGGGTAGCCGGTTTGCCACCAGTACCTGCGGTATCACCTTTCAGACCCGGATCGGTATCAACGATTTCCAGTTCAACGAAGTTCGGCGGAGTAACGGAGATCGGCTGACCATTCCACAGAGTTACGATGCACTCTGCCTGATCCAGCAGCCATTTAGCGTTGTCGCCAATTGCTTTTGCATCAGCAGACAGCTGCTCGAAAGTTTCGTTGTTCATGAAGTGCCAGAACTCACCGTCGTTGTACAGGTAAGTCAGGTTCATATCGACAACATCAGCGCCTTCAGCGGAATCGGTAGATTTGAAGGTTTTTTCTACGCGAGTGCCAGTCAGCAGACGGCGCAGTTTAACGCGAGCGAATGCCTGACCTTTACCCGGTTTCACGAATTCACTGGCTTCAACCGCGTAAGGTTCGCCATCTAACATGATTTTAAGACCAGCACGAAAATCGTTGCTATAGTACGTTGCCATAAGGCCCTCTGAAATTTATTAATTGGTAGCTAAGCCACAAAATGGCGCATATTGTAACCCTAAATACCCCATCCAGAGAAGATTGGTTAGCGCAACTTGCCGATGTTGTGACCGATCCTGATGAACTTCTGCGTCTTTTGAATATAGACGCGGACGAAAAACTGTTGGCCGGACGCAGCGCCAAAAAGCTGTTTGCCCTGCGCGTGCCCCGCTCATTTATCGATCGCATGGAGAAAGGCAATCCAAACGATCCACTTTTGCGTCAGGTACTTACCTCGCAAGATGAGTTTGTCGTCGCGCCCGGATTCTCCACCGACCCGCTGGAAGAACAGCACAGCGTAGTGCCTGGTTTGTTGCATAAATACCACAACCGGGCGCTATTGCTGGTCAAAGGCGGCTGCGCGGTAAATTGCCGCTATTGCTTCCGTCGCCACTTCCCGTATGCCGAAAATCAGGGCAACAAGCGAAACTGGAAGACGGCACTTGAGTATGTTGCTGCGCATCCGGAACTGGACGAGATTATTTTCTCCGGCGGCGATCCGCTGATGGCGAAAGATCACGAACTGGACTGGTTATTAACGCAACTGGAAGCCATCCCACATATCAAACGTCTGCGGATTCACAGCCGTCTGCCGATTGTGATCCCGGCACGCATCACCGAGGCGCTGGTTGAACGCTTTGCCCGTTCTACGCTGCAAATCTTGCTGGTGAATCACATCAACCATGCCAATGAGGTAGATGAAACGTTTCGTCAGGCGATGGCTAAATTGCGCCGTGTCGGCGTCACCCTGCTTAACCAAAGCGTTCTGTTACGTGGCGTGAACGATAACGCGCAAACTCTGGCAAATCTGAGTAATGCACTGTTTGACGCCGGTGTGATGCCCTATTACCTGCATGTGCTCGATAAAGTGCAGGGCGCGGCGCATTTCATGGTGAGCGATGATGAAGCGCGGCAGATTATGCGTGAGTTGCTGACGTTAGTATCGGGATATCTGGTGCCAAAACTGGCGCGCGAGATTGGTGGCGAACCCAGCAAAACGCCGCTGGATCTCCAGCTACGCCAGCAGTAACTGATTAAACAGGGAAGTTAAACATTAAAATTGCCTGATGCGCTACGCTTATCAGGCCTACATCGTGCATTGAAATTGAATGAATTTTCAATGAACTATAGGCCGGATAAGGCGTTTACGCCGCATCCGGCAAGAGCAACAAACGCAGTACAGCGACCTGTCATTTTACAGGGAAGTTTAATCTTTGCCCGTTGCATAACCTTTAATTATTCATATACATTGCTATTTTTACTCTTTATATAGCCAACACCAATAATTAACCTTTCTTTTCTGTTTATATAGAGTGAGCACGGCTATTTATGTTATTTTAACAACTATTACTACCAAGCCCATTTATCTGGCTTATAAATTAAAATTAATTATTTAATTGAGAAATGGTTAGGGAGAACCTACATGGCCATAAGCATCAAGGGTGTTAATACCGGTGTTATTCGCAAGAGTAATAATTTCATTGCACTGGCGCTGAAAATTAAAGAGCCTCGCAATAAAGAATCGTTGTTCTTCATGTCTGTGATGGAACTGCGCGACCTTCTGATTGCGCTGGAAAGTCGTCTGCATCAAAAGCATAAACTGGATGCTGATGCACGCCTTCTGTATGAGCAAGCTCGCGATAAAGTCATTAAGAAAATGGCAGAAAATATCCCGGAAATTCTGGTTGATGAGCTTAAAAATGCCGATATTAATCGCCGGGTTAACGCGCTGGAACTTACCGATAATCAGGGCGAAAATCTTAATTTCGCATTAACGCTACATGATGGCAGCAAATGCGAATTAGTGGTCAATGAGTTGCAGATTGAAATGCTGGCGCGAGCAATCATTCATGCAATTAATAATGCAGAAATGCGTGAACTGGCGTTACGTATTACATCGTTGTTAGATTTCCTGCCGTTATATGACGTCGACTGCCAGGACAATGGCAATCTGGAATACGACACCTATTCCCAACCAGAATGGAAACATAATCTGTTTAGTCATTATCTGGCCGTACTTTATCGCTTTAAAGATGAAGGTGGCAAAGAGCAATTTAGCGGAGCAGTAGTAAAAACGCGTGAAGCAACAGCGGGTAAAGAAGTGGAGGCTATCACTCGCCGGATGCTTGATTTCAGTCCTCGACTGAAAAAACTCGCGGGTGTGCCGTGTCAGGTCTACGTTCGGACTATGGCAGCCAATAACGCCCAACCACTGACCCAGGATCAATGCCTACGCGCACTGCATCACCTACGCGTTCAATCCATCAGCAAAACTGCACCACAGGCGAAATAATCCCATCTTTGCTAATGCGAGGCTGGAGCCATCCAGCCTGAAATGACCGATAACGTGATCGTCGATCATGCCGGATGCGGCGTAAACGCCTTATCCGGCCTACAAATTCTCAAGCATTCAATCAGTTGCAATGCCTGATGTGGGCCTGATAAGCGAAGCGCATCTGGCAATTATACGTTTGTCACCCAGCCTCAGGATCCCATCAGTTCGGGCACTTATATACCTGACCGATAATCTGGCTGTCAGTCGGGACAAAGCTGGACAACATGCCCTGCGACGGGCTGCTGATACCATAAATCACGTTACCGCCCATTGCTGCCGCCTGGTTGCGCAGATCGTTTGCCGCACCACGCATAGAACCGCCCTCTTCACCGTGTTGCCCGGAAAGCCAGTTACTTTGCTTACCGGTAGCAGTACCAATCAGCTGGCACTCTGCACCTGGTTGCTCGTCCACGATGCGAACGCTCTGTCCGGCAGCGCTCAATTCGTTGCTGGAGCTACAACCCGCCATCAGTAGCGCGGCACCGACAATCCCTGCTAAGTATTTTACGTGCATGTTATTCCCCATAATCAATGAGCTGGACGCAACTCGCGTCGTCCGTGTCTGAATCTTATACTAGAAAGATGACCAAAAGAAAAACCCCCAGACATTTCTGCCCGGGGGTTTCTTTATTTCTGCGAGGTGCAGGGCAATTACATCATGCCGCCCATGCCACCCATGCCGCCCATACCGCCAGCAGCGCCTAAGTCAGCTGCATCGTTTTTCGGCAGGTCGGTAACCATGCACTCAGTGGTGATCATCAGGCCAGCCACAGAAGCTGCGTACTGCAGAGCAGAACGAGTTACTTTGGTTGGATCCAGGATACCCATGTCGATCATGTTGCCGTATTCTTCGGTTGCTGCGTTGTAGCCGTAGTTGCCGTCGCCAGCTTTAACGGTGTTAGCAACAACAGACGGTTCTTCACCGCAGTTCAGTACGATCTGACGCAGCGGAGCTTCCATTGCACGCAGTGCAACTTTGATACCCACGTTCTGCTCTTCGTTCTGACCACGCAGGTCAGCCAGTTTAGACGCTACGCGGATCAGCGCAACACCACCACCAGCAACCACGCCTTCTTCTACCGCAGCACGGGTCGCGTGCAGGGCGTCTTCAACGCGTGCTTTTTTCTCTTTCATTTCAACTTCGGTAGCAGCACCAACTTTGATAACTGCAACGCCGCCTGCCAGTTTCGCTACGCGCTCCTGCAGTTTTTCACGGTCGTAGTCAGAAGTTGCTTCTTCAATCTGCTGACGGATCTGAGCAACACGGCCCTGAATCGCAGCTTCTTCACCCACGCCATCGATGATGGTGGTGGTGTCTTTGTTGATCACAACACGTTTAGCCTGGCCCAGGTCTTCCAGGGTTGCTTTTTCCAGCTCCATACCAATCTCTTCAGAGATTACGGTACCGCCAGTCAGGGTTGCGATATCCTGCAGCATAGCTTTACGGCGATCGCCGAAGCCCGGAGCTTTAACCGCAGCGACTTTCACAATGCCACGCATGGTGTTAACAACCAGAGTTGCCAGCGCTTCGCCTTCAACATCTTCAGCGATGATCAGCAGCGGTTTGCCTGCTTTTGCAACGGCTTCCAGAACCGGCAGCATTTCGCGGATGTTGGAGATTTTCTTGTCAGCCAGCAGGATGAACGGGCTTTCCAGTTCTACTGCGCCAGTTTCCGGCTTGTTGATGAAGTAAGGAGACAGGTAGCCACGGTCGAACTGCATACCTTCAACCACGTCCAGTTCGTCCTGCAGACCAGTACCGTCTTCAACGGTGATAACACCTTCTTTACCGACTTTGTCCATCGCTTCAGCGATCAGTTTACCTACGGTTTCGTCGGAGTTAGCGGAGATAGTACCAACCTGAGCAATCGCTTTAGAGTCGGAGCACGGTACGGACAGCGCTTTCAGTTCTTCAACTGCAGCAGTAACGGCTTTGTCGATACCACGTTTCAGGTCCATCGGGTTCATGCCCGCAGCAACAGCTTTCAGACCTTCAGTGATGATAGCCTGAGCCAGTACGGTTGCGGTGGTGGTACCGTCGCCTGCAGTGTCGTTCGCTTTAGAGGCAACTTCTTTCACCATCTGCGCACCCATGTTTTCGAACTTGTCTTCCAGTTCGATTTCACGAGCAACGGAAACACCATCTTTGGTGATGGTCGGTGCACCGAAAGATTTATCCAGAACTACGTTACGGCCTTTCGGACCGAGGGTAACTTTCACTGCATCTGCCAGTACGTTTACGCCGCGCAGCATTTTCACACGAGCGTCGTTACCGAATTTTACGTCTTTAGCTGCCATTATCTTTATTCCTTAAATTCGTATGTTCAGTGTCGTGCGCGGATTACGCTTCAACAATTGCCAGAATGTCGCTTTCGGACATGATCAACACTTCTTCATTGTCGATCTTCTCAGACTTCACACCGTAGCCATCATTGAAAATTACGATGTCGCCAACTTTCACATCCAGCGGCTTCACTTCGCCATTTTCAAGGATACGGCCATTGCCAACAGCCAGCACTTCGCCACGGGTAGATTTAGCCGCTGCAGAGCCGGTCAGAACGATGCCGCCAGCAGATTTAGTTTCAACTTCTTTACGCTTGACGATCACGCGATCATGCAATGGACGAATATTCATTGATAACTCTCCTTTGAGAAAGTCCGTATCTGTTATGGGTGACGCCGGACCTTACGTGGTTTCCCGGCTGGTGACCAGTGAAATGGGGATGGGCTTCTCCCCCTTCAAGGGGGCAAATGAAAAAAAATTCTGATCAGTACAAAATCGGGTAAAAATCCTGATTCACATCACATTTCATCGCAATTTCTCCATCGCCGCCATACGCGAATCTGATTGTGCTACCATCGAAATCCTGCGCAGTTGCCCAAAATTTGGGCACAATTGGACATTAACCCATGAGTGGACTCAAACAAGAACTGGGATTAGCCCAGGGGATCGGCCTGTTATCAACCTCATTATTAGGCACGGGCGTGTTTGCCGTTCCCGCATTAGCCGCCCTGCTAGCGGGCAATACCAGCCTGTGGGCCTGGCCCGTTTTGATTATCTTGGTGTTCCCGATTGCAATCGTCTTTGCGCTGCTGGGACGCCACTATCCCAGCGCGGGCGGCGTCGCGCACTTCGTTGGTATGGCGTTTGGCTCGCGGCTTGAGCGAGTCACTGGCTGGCTATTTTTATCGGTCATTCCCGTGGGCCTGCCCGCTGCACTACAAATTGCCGCCGGCTTTGGCCAGGCAATGTTTGGCTGGCATAGTTGGCAACTGTTGTTGGCAGAACTTGGTACGCTGGCACTGGTGTGGTACATCGGTACTCGCGGTGCCAGTTCCAGTGCTAATCTACAAACGGTTATTGCCGGGCTTATCGTCGCGCTGATTGTCGCTATCTGGTGGGCGGGCGATATCAAACCTGCGAATATCCACTTCCCTGCGCCTGGTGATATCGAACTTTCCGGGTTGTTTGCTGCGTTATCGGTGATGTTCTGGTGCTTTGTCGGTCTGGAGGCATTTGCCCATCTCGCCTCGGAATTTAAAAATCCAGAGCGTGATTTTCCCCGCGCTCTGATGATTGGTCTGTTGCTGGCAGGATTAGTCTATTGGGGCTGTACGGTGGTGGTATTACACTTCGACGCCTATGGTGAAAAAATGGCGGCGGCAGCATCGCTTCCAAAAATTGTGGTGCAGCTGTTCGGTGTAGGAGCATTGTGGATTGCCTGCGTAATTGGCTATCTGGCCTGCTTTGCCAGTCTCAACATTTATATACAGAGCTTCGCCCGATTAGTCTGGTCGCAGGCGCAACACAATCCTGACCACTACCTGGCACGCCTCTCTTCTCGCCATATCCCGACTAATGCCCTTAATGCCGTGCTCGGCTGTTGCGTGGTGAGCACGTTGGCGATCCATATGTTAGAGATCAATCTGGACGCACTTATCATCTATGCCAATGGCATCTTTATTATGATTTACCTGTTATGCATGCTGGCAGGCTGTAAATTATTGCAAGGACGTTATCGACTACTGGCGGTAATTGGCGGGCTGTTATGTGTTATGTTACTGGCGATGGTCGGCTGGAAAAGTTTATATGCCCTGATCATGCTGGCGGGGTTATGGCTATTTCTGCCAAAACGAAAAACGCCGGAAAATGGCATAACCACATAATCCGGCGTTTCGTCATTAATCCTGGCGATCGTCTTTATGATCAAGGCGGTCGCGGTCATCATCCTTACGCTGATACTCACCATCAAAAGTATTACCGCCACCGGTTCCGGCACTAAATCCGCCGCCCGGCATACGGGAAAAGCGCAAATGCGGCATCAACTTCACTGTCAGATGCTTTTGCACTGGCGGTAATAAAAGAAGAAGACCGAGGAAATCGGTGAAAAAGCCCGGTAATAAAAGCAGCAAACCGGCAATGATCAACGAAACACTTTTAATCATTTCCGCCGCTGGGTTTTCTCCCGTCGCCATTTTTTGTTGCATCAGCACAAAATTCTTAAAGCCCTGATTACGTACCAGTGACATACCAATAATTGAGGTGAATATAACCAGCACGAGGGTCAGCAATACCCCAAGGACATGAGCAACCTGAATAAAGATTGAAATCTCAATATAGACATAAAGGAAAACGGCAATAAAAGGTAACCAGCGCAAAGGTTTCTCCTGTAATAGCAACCAGTTAAATCAGGTCGCCTGAATGGGTTGCGAATCGCGTTCAGCTTATATTGTGGTCATTAGCAAAATTTCAAGATGTTTGCGCAACTATTTTTGGTAGTAATCCCAAAGCGGTGATCTATTTCACAAATTAATAATTAAGGGGTAAAAACCAACACTTAAAGTGATCCAGATTACGGTAGAAATCCTCAAGCAGCATATGATCCCGGGTATTCGACTGATGCAGGGGATAATCGTCGGTCGAAAAACATTCGAAACCACATATATTCTGTGTGTTTAAAGCAAATCATTGGCAGCTTGAAAAAGAAGGTTCACATGTCAAACAACATTCGTATCGAAGAAGATCTGTTGGGTACCAGGGAAGTTCCAGCTGATGCCTACTATGGTGTTCACACTCTGAGAGCGATTGAAAACTTCTATATCAGCAACAACAAAATCAGCGATATTCCTGAATTTGTTCGCGGTATGGTAATGGTTAAAAAAGCTGCAGCTATGGCAAACAAAGAGCTGCAAACCATTCCTAAAAGTGTAGCGAATGCAATCATTGCCGCATGTGATGAAGTCCTGAACAACGGAAAATGCATGGATCAGTTCCCGGTAGACGTCTACCAGGGCGGCGCAGGTACTTCCGTAAACATGAACACCAACGAAGTGCTGGCCAATATCGGTCTGGAACTGATGGGTCACCAGAAAGGTGAATATCAGTATCTGAACCCGAACGACCACGTTAACAAATGTCAGTCCACTAACGACGCCTACCCGACCGGTTTCCGCATCGCAGTTTACTCTTCTCTGATTAAACTGGTAGATGCTATTAACCAACTGCGTGAAGGCTTTGAACGTAAAGCTGTCGAATTCCAGGACATCCTGAAAATGGGTCGTACCCAGCTGCAGGACGCAGTACCGATGACCCTCGGTCAGGAATTCCGCGCTTTCAGCATCCTGCTGAAAGAAGAAGTGAAAAACATCGAACGTACCGCTGAACTGCTGCTGGAAGTTAACCTCGGCGCAACTGCAATCGGTACTGGCCTGAACACGCCGAAAGAGTACTCTCCGCTGGCAGTGAAAAAACTGGCTGAAGTCACTGGCTTCCCATGCGTACCTGCTGAAGACCTGATCGAAGCGACCTCTGACTGCGGCGCTTACGTTATGGTTCATGGCGCGCTGAAACGCATGGCTGTGAAGATGTCCAAAATCTGTAACGACCTGCGCTTGCTCTCTTCTGGCCCACGTGCCGGCCTGAACGAGATCAACCTGCCGGAACTGCAGGCTGGCTCTTCCATCATGCCAGCTAAAGTAAACCCAGTTGTTCCGGAAGTGGTTAACCAGGTTTGCTTCAAAGTCATCGGTAACGACATCACTGTTACCATGGCAGCAGAAGCGGGTCAGCTGCAGCTGAACGTTATGGAGCCGGTCATTGGCCAGGCCATGTTTGAATCCGTTCACATTCTGACCAACGCTTGCTACAACCTGCTGGAAAAATGCGTTAACGGCATCACTGCTAACAAAGAAGTGTGCGAAGGTTACGTTTACAACTCTATCGGTATCGTCACTTACCTGAACCCATTCATCGGCCACCACAACGGTGACATCGTGGGTAAAATCTGTGCCGAAACTGGCAAGAGCGTACGTGAAGTCGTTCTGGAGCGCGGTCTGTTGACTGAAGCAGAACTAGACGATATTTTCTCCGTACAGAACCTGATGCATCCGGCTTACAAAGCAAAACGCTATACTGATGAAAGCGAACAGTAATCGTACAGGGTAGTACAAATAAAAGAGGCACGTCAGACGACGTGCCTTTTTTCTTGTGAGCAGTAACTTAAAAACAACAACCTGATATCAACTTGTTAAAAAACAAGGAAGGCTAATATGCTAGTTGTAGAACTCATCATCGTTTTGCTGGCGATCTTCTTGGGCGCCAGATTAGGGGGAATTGGTATTGGTTTTGCAGGTGGATTGGGGGTGCTGGTTCTTGCCGCTATCGGCGTCAAGCCTGGTAACATCCCATTCGATGTCATTTCCATTATCATGGCGGTTATCGCTGCTATTTCTGCTATGCAGGTTGCTGGCGGTCTGGACTATCTGGTTCACCAGACAGAAAAGCTGCTGCGCCGTAACCCGAAATACATCACGATCCTTGCACCGATCGTAACCTATTTCCTGACCATCTTTGCTGGTACCGGCAACATCTCTCTGGCGACACTGCCAGTTATCGCTGAAGTTGCGAAGGAACAAGGCGTTAAACCTTGCCGTCCGCTGTCTACTGCAGTGGTATCCGCGCAGATTGCGATCACCGCATCGCCAATCTCTGCGGCGGTGGTTTACATGTCTTCCGTGATGGAAGGTCATGGCATCAGCTACCTGCATCTGCTCTCTGTGGTCATCCCGTCTACCCTGCTGGCAGTTCTGGTGATGTCCTTCCTGGTAACCATGCTTTTCAACTCCAAACTGTCTGACGATCCGATTTATCGCAAGCGTCTGGAAGAAGGTCTGGTTGAACTGCGCGGTGAGAAACAGATTGAAATCAAACAAGGCGCGAAAGCATCCGTCTGGCTGTTCCTGCTGGGCGTAGTTGGCGTGGTTATCTATGCGATTATCAACAGCCCGAGCATGGGCCTGGTTGAAAAACCGCTGATGAACACCACTAACGCGATCCTGATTATCATGTTGAGCGTTGCAACCCTGACCACTGTTCTTTGTAAAGTGGACACCGACAACATCCTCAACTCCAGCACCTTCAAAGCAGGTATGAGCGCCTGTATTTGTATCCTGGGTGTTGCATGGCTGGGCGATACTTTCGTTTCCAACAACATCGACTGGATCAAAGATACCGCTGGTGAAGTTATTCAGGGCCATCCGTGGCTGCTGGCTGTTATCTTCTTCTTTGCTTCTGCTCTGCTGTACTCTCAGGCTGCAACTGCAAAAGCACTGATGCCGATGGCTCTGGCGCTGAACGTTTCTCCACTGACCGCTGTAGCTTCTTTCGCAGCCGTGTCTGGTCTGTTCATTCTGCCGACCTACCCGACGCTGGTTGCTGCGGTACAGATGGATGACACGGGTACCACTCGTATCGGTAAATTCGTCTTCAACCATCCGTTCTTTATCCCAGGTACTCTGGGTGTTGCCCTGGCCGTTTGCTTCGGCTTCTTACTGGGCAGTGTGATGCTGTAATGACAAATCGCGGGGCGTTCACGCCCCGCTTTCTTTCCCGCCGACTAACATCCTTTCCCCGTCCGTTGTATAGTGACCTCTCTCTTGCGGTTCCATCTGTTCTTGCGAGGTGTTTATGCTTGATGAAAAAAGTTCGAATACCGCGTCCGTCGTGGTGTTGTGCACCGCGCCGGATGAAGCGACGGCCCAGGAATTAGCCGCCAAAGTGTTGGCGGAAAAACTGGCGGCCTGCGCAACCTTGATTCCTGGCGCTACCTCTCTCTATTACTGGGAAGGTAAACTGGAACAGGAATACGAAGTGCAGATGATTTTAAAAACCACCGTATCTCACCAGCAGGCACTGCTGGAATGCCTGAAGTCTCATCATCCGTATCAAACCCCGGAGCTTCTGGTTTTACCTGTTACACACGGAGACACAGATTACCTCTCATGGCTCAACGCATCTTTACGCTGATCCTGCTACTTTGCAGCACTTCCGTTTTTGCCGGATTATTCGACGCGCCGGGACGCTCACAATTTGTCCCCGCGGATCAAGCCTTTGCTTTTGATTTTCAGCAAAACCAACATGAGCTTAATCTGAGCTGGCAGATCAAAGACGGTTACTATCTTTACCGTAAACAGATCCGCATTACGCCGGAACAAGCGAAAATTGCCGACGTGCAGCTGCCCCAGGGCGTCTGGCATGAAGATGAGTTTTACGGCAAAAGCGAGATTTACCGCGAGCGGCTGACGCTTCCTGTGACCATCAACCAGGCAAGTGCGGGTGCGACATTGACTGTCACCTACCAGGGCTGTGCTGACGCCGGTTTTTGTTATCCGCCAGAAACCAAAACCGTTCCGTTAAGCGAAGTGGTTACCAACAACGCGACGCCACCGTCTGCATCAGTTCCGCAGCAAGAGCAGCCCGTCGCGCAATTGCCCTTTTCCGCGCTCTGGGCGTTATTGATTGGTATCGGTATCGCCTTTACGCCATGCGTGCTGCCAATGTACCCACTGATTTCTGGCATCGTGCTGGGCGGTAAACAGCGGCTCTCCACTGCCAGAGCATTGTTGCTGACCTTTATTTATGTGCAGGGGATGGCGCTGACTTACACGGCACTGGGTCTGGTGGTTGCCGCCGCAGGGTTACAGTTCCAGGCGGCGCTACAGCACCCATACGTGCTCATTGGCCTCGCTATCGTCTTTACCTTGCTGGCGATGTCAATGTTTGGCTTGTTTACTCTGCAACTCCCCTCTTCGCTGCAAACACGTCTCACGCTGATGAGCAATCGCCAACAGGGCGGCTCACCTGGCGGTGTGTTTGTTATGGGGGCGATTGCCGGACTGATCTGTTCACCATGCACCACCGCACCGCTTAGCGCGATTCTGTTGTATATCGCCCAAAGCGGGAACATGTGGCTGGGGGGCGGCACGCTTTATCTCTATGCGCTGGGCATGGGCCTGCCGCTGATGCTAATAACCGTCTTTGGTAACCGCCTGCTGCCGAAAAGCGGCCCGTGGATGGAACAGGTCAAAACCGCATTTGGTTTTGTGATCCTCGCACTGCCGGTCTTCCTGCTGGAGCGAGTAGTTGGTGATGTCTGGGGATTACGCTTGTGGTCGGCGCTTGGTGTCGCGTTCTTTGGCTGGGCCTTTATCACCAGCTTACAGGCCAAACGCGGCTGGATGCGTATTGTGCAAATTATCCTGCTGGCGGCAGCATTGGTTAGCGTGCGCCCACTCCAGGATTGGGCATTTGGCGCGACGCATACCGCGCAAACTCAGGCGCATCTCAACTTTACACAAATCAAAACGGTAGATGAGTTAAATCAGGCACTCGCTGAAGCCAAAGGCAAACCGGTGATGTTAGATCTCTATGCCGACTGGTGCGTCGCCTGTAAAGAGTTTGAGAAATACACCTTCAGCGACCCGCAGGTGCAAAAAGCGTTAGCAGACACGGTCTTACTTCAGGCCAACGTCACTGCCAACGACGCACAAGATGTGGCGCTGTTAAAGCATCTAAATGTCCTTGGCCTACCGACAATTCTCTTTTTTGACGGACAAGGCCAGGAGCATCCACAAGCGCGCGTCACGGGCTTTATGGATGCTGAAACCTTCAGCGCACATTTGCGCGATCGCCAACCGTGAACGACACTTCAGTGGGAAAGACGGAGGAAAATAGCGTGCAACGTGAAGATGTACTGGGAGAAGCCCTGAAATTATTAGAATTACAAGGGATTGCCAACACCACGCTGGAGATGGTTGCTGAACGTGTGGATTATCCACTGGACGAGCTGCGCCGCTTCTGGCCAGACAAAGAGGCGATCCTCTACGATGCGCTGCGTTATCTTAGCCAACAGATAGATGTCTGGCGTCGTCAGCTGATGCTGGACGAAACGCAAACCGCCGAACAAAAGCTGCTGGCACGTTATCAGGCGCTATCGGAGTGCGTTAAAAACAACCGCTATCCGGGCTGTCTGTTTATCGCTGCCTGTACGTTTTATCCCGATCCTGGCCACCCTATTCATCAATTGGCCGATCAGCAAAAAAGCGCGGCCTACGACTTTACCCACGAACTGTTAACCACGCTGGAAGTGGACGATCCGGCGATGGTAGCAAAGCAGATGGAACTGGTGCTGGAAGGTTGTTTAAGCCGAATGCTGGTGAATCGTAGCCAGGCGGATGTCGACACCGCACATCGGCTGGCGGAAGATATCCTGCGCTTCGCTCGCTGCCGCCAGGGTGGCGCACTGACCTGACAGAAACACAGAAAAGAAGCGATTTGCCGCAATCTTAAGCAGTTGAATCGCTTTTACTGAAATTAGGTTGACGAGATGTGCAGATTACGGTTTAATGCGCCCCGTTGCCCGGATAGCTCAGTCGGTAGAGCAGGGGATTGAAAATCCCCGTGTCCTTGGTTCGATTCCGAGTCCGGGCACCAAATTCATATGAACGGACCTCCACGGAGGTCCGTTTTTCGTTTCAGGACGCGACGATTTAACCGTTCTTCCTCCAAATCACTCCCACCAAACTCAACCAAATTCTCCCCACATCACCAGCATTTTGCGGGTATACCCCTGTTTGAGAAAATTTGTCCCTGAGCTATGACACTGACTGACGCGAAATATCGTGCGGCCCCGTGATGCTGTTGAACGTCAAATGACGTCATCAGGAGCGTAACGCATCCATAAACAGAACGCCGACTGATGAGATTTCCTGGATGCGAACAAAGAGAAATGTATCAGTCCGTTTGATCATGCAAAGACTAACAATCCATTAAAATAGTAAGCGTTCCAGGCAATTTTCCGGGGATTATTTTCTGAACGTTTTCTTTGGCAAAGATAATCAATCTTGGTGGTAAGGCAAATTACTTCTGATTCTCATTAAAGTCATTTCGTAAGGCGATGTAATCAAGAGGTTTACGGGTGGTAAAAATAACGTCTCACATTCACCTGTAATATGTAAACGCATCCATCTATAGATGGTAAAAATAGGTTATGGCAATTATCATTGCACCATTCCCTTTTCGAATGAGTTTTTATTATGCAACAACCTGTAGTTCGCGTTGGCGAGTGGCTTGTTACTCCGTCCATAAACCAAATTAGTCGCAATGGGCGTCAACTTACCCTTGAGCCGAGACTAATCGATCTTCTGGTTTTCTTTGCTCAACACAGTGGCGAAGTACTTAGCAGAGATGAACTTATCGATAATGTCTGGAAGAGAAGTATTGTTACCAATCACGTTGTAACGCAGAGTATCTCAGAACTGCGTAAGTCATTAAAAGATAATGATGAAGATAGTCTTGTCTATATCGCTACTGTACCAAAGCGCGGTTATAAATTAATGGTGCCAGTTATCTGGTACAGCGAAGAGGAGGGAGAAGAAATAATGCAATCTTCGCCTCCCCCTATACCAGAGGCGATTCCTGACACAGATTCTCCTTCCCACAGTCTTAACATTCAAAACACCGCAACGCCACCTGAACAATCCCCAGTTAAAAGCAAACGATTCACTACCTTTTGGGTATGGTTTTTTTTCCTGTTGTCGTTAGGTATCTGTGTAGCACTGGTGGCGTTTTCCAGTCTTGAAACGCGCCTTCCTATGAGTAAATCGCGTATTTTGCTCAATCCACGCGATATTGACATTAATATGGTGAATAAGAGTTGTAACAGCTGGACTTCCCCGTATCAGCTCTCTTACGCGATAGGTGTGGGTGATTTGGTGGCTACGTCACTTAATACCTTCTCCACTTTTATGGTTCATGACAAAATCAACTACAACATTGATGAACCGAGCAGTTCCGGTAAAACATTATCTATTGCGTTTGTTAATCAGCGCCAATACCGCGCTCAACAGTGCTTTATGTCGGTGAAATTGGTAGACAATGCAGATGGTTCAACCATGCTGGATAAACGTTATGTCATCACTAACGGTAATCAGCTGGCGATTCAAAATGATTTACTGGAGAGTTTGTCAAAAGCGTTAAATCAACCGTGGCCACAACAAATGCAGGAGATGCTCCAACAAATTTTGCCTCATCGTGGTGCGTTATTAACTAATTTTTATCAGGCACATGATTATTTAATGCATGGTGATGATAAATCATTGAACCGTGCCAGTGAGTTATTAGGTGAGATTGTTCAATCATCTCCCGAATTTACCTACGCGAGAGCAGAGAAAGCATTAGTTGATATAGTACGTCATTCTCAGCATCCTTTAGATGAAAAACAATTAGCAGCACTGAACACAGAAATTGATAACATTGCTACACTGCCAGGAATGAATAATCTGGCCATTCTCTATCAAATAAAAGCGGTCAGTGCTCTGACAAAAGGAAAAACAGACGAATCTTATCAGGCGATAAATACTGGCATTGACCTTGAAATGTCCTGGCTAAATTATGTATTGCTTGGCAAAGTTTATGAGATGAAGGGGATGAACCGAGAAGCTGCTGATGCATATCTCACCGCCTTTAATTTACGCCCAGGAGCAAACACCCTTTACTGGATTGAAAATGGCATATTCCAGACTTCTGTTTCTTATGTTGTTCCTTATCTCGACAAATTTCTCGCTTCAGAATAAACGAATCCTGGGTTGATTCATTCGCGGGGATTTTTAGCGTTAAACGCTTGTATATTTATTGACATAACATGTTGCAGCAATTTATTTGCTGCATAATTTTTATTACATAAATTTAACCAGCAATTTTCTCGTAATTCATTGTAAATATTGAATGTTTATCTTTTCATGATATCAACTTGCGATTCTGATCTGTTAATGAAGAGCTAAAATAATCACTGACATAAACTTTTGTATTATTTCACCTAATCTTTAGGATTAATCTTTTTTTTTGAGTAGTCTTGTCGCCAGTTTGGTCTGGTCAGTAAATAGTTATACATCATGACCCGGACTCCAAATTCTAAAATGAAATTAGGAGAAGAGCATGAGTTCTGCCAAGAAGATTGGGCTATTTGCCTGTACCGGTGTTGTTGCCGGTAATATGATGGGGAGCGGTATTGCATTATTACCTGCGAACCTTGCAAGTATCGGTGGTATTGCTATCTGGGGTTGGATCATCTCTATTATTGGTGCAATGTCGCTGGCTTATGTATATGCCCGACTGGCAACAAAGAACCCGCAACAAGGTGGCCCAATTGCTTATGCTGGAGAAATTTCCCCTGCATTTGGTTTTCAGACAGGTGTTCTTTATTACCATGCTAACTGGATTGGTAACCTGGCGATTGGTATTACCGCTGTATCTTATCTTTCCACCTTCTTCCCAGTATTAAATGATCCTGTTCCGGCGGGTATCGCCTGTATTGCTATCGTCTGGGTATTTACCTTTGTAAATATGCTCGGCGGTACCTGGGTAAGCCGTTTAACCACTATTGGCCTGGTGCTGGTTCTTATTCCTGTGGTTATGACTGCTATTGTTGGCTGGCATTGGTTTGATGCTGCAACTTATGCAGCTAACTGGAATACTGCGGGTACCACTGATGGTCATGCGATCATTAAAAGTATTCTGCTCTGCCTGTGGGCCTTCGTGGGTGTTGAATCCGCAGCTGTAAGTACTGGTATGGTTAAAAACCCGAAACGTACCGTTCCACTGGCAACCATGCTGGGTACTGGTTTAGCAGGTATTGTTTACATTGCTGCGACTCAGGTGCTTTCCGGTATGTATCCGTCTTCTGTAATGGCAGCTTCCGGTGCTCCGTTTGCAATCAGTGCTTCAACTATCCTCGGTAACTGGGCTGCGCCGCTGGTTTCTGCATTCACCGCCTTTGCGTGCCTGACTTCTCTGGGCTCCTGGATGATGCTGGTAGGCCAGGCAGGTGTACGTGCCGCTAACGACGGTAACTTCCCGAAAGTTTATGGTGAAGTCGACAGCAACGGTATTCCGAAAAAAGGTCTGCTGCTGGCTGCAGTGAAAATGACTGCCCTGATGATCCTCATCACTCTGATGAACTCTGCCGGTGGTAAAGCATCTGACCTGTTCGGTGAACTGACCGGTATCGCAGTACTGCTGACTATGCTGCCATACTTCTACTCTTGCGTTGACCTGATTCGTTTTGAAGGCGTTAACATCCGCAACTTTGTCAGCCTGATCTGCTCTGTACTGGGTTGCGTGTTCTGCTTCATCGCTCTGATGGGCGCAAGCTCCTTCGAGCTGGCAGGTACCTTCATCGTCAGCCTGATTATCCTGATGTTCTACGCTCGCAAAATGCATGAGCGCCAGAGCCACTCAATGGATAACCACACAGCATCTAACGCACATTAATTAAAAGTATTTTCCGAGGCTCCTCCTTTCATTTTGTCCCATGTGTTGGGAGGGGCCTTTTTTACCTGGAGATATGACTATGAACGTTATTGCAATATTGAATCACATGGGGGTTTATTTTAAAGAAGAACCCATCCGTGAACTTCATCGCGCGCTTGAACGTCTGAACTTCCAGATTGTTTACCCGAACGACCGTGACGACTTATTAAAACTGATCGAAAACAATGCGCGTCTGTGCGGTGTTATTTTTGACTGGGATAAATATAATCTCGAGTTGTGCGAAGAAATTAGCAAAATGAACGAGAACCTGCCGTTGTACGCGTTCGCTAATACATATTCCACACTCGATGTAAGCCTGAACGATCTGCGTTTACAGATTAGCTTCTTTGAATATGCGCTGGGTGCTGCTGATGATATTGCTAACAAGATCAAGCAGACCACTGACGAATATATCAACACTATTCTGCCTCCGCTGACCAAAGCGCTGTTTAAATATGTTCGTGAAGGTAAATATACTTTCTGTACTCCTGGTCACATGGGCGGTACTGCATTCCAGAAAAGCCCGGTAGGTAGCCTGTTCTATGATTTCTTTGGTCCGAACACCATGAAATCTGATATTTCCATTTCAGTATCTGAACTGGGTTCCCTGCTGGATCACAGCGGTCCACACAAAGAAGCAGAACAGTATATCGCTCGCGTCTTTAACGCAGAGCGCAGCTACATGGTGACCAACGGTACTTCCACTGCGAACAAAATTGTTGGTATGTACTCTGCTCCGGCAGGCAGCACCATTCTGATTGACCGTAACTGCCACAAATCGCTGACCCATCTGATGATGATGAGCGATGTTACGCCAATCTATTTCCGCCCGACCCGTAACGCTTACGGTATTCTTGGCGGTATCCCACAGAGTGAATTCCAGCACGCTACCATTGCTAAGCGCGTGAAAGAAACACCAAACGCGACCTGGCCGGTACATGCCGTAATTACTAACTCTACCTATGATGGTCTGCTGTACAACACCGACTTCATTAAGAAAACGCTGGATGTGAAATCCATCCACTTTGACTCCGCGTGGGTGCCTTACACCAACTTCTCACCGATTTACGAAGGTAAATGCGGTATGAGCGGTGGCCGTGTCGAAGGGAAAGTGATTTACGAAACCCAGTCCACTCACAAACTGCTGGCGGCGTTCTCTCAGGCTTCCATGATCCACGTTAAAGGTGACGTAAACGAAGAAACCTTTAACGAAGCCTACATGATGCACACCACCACTTCTCCGCACTACGGTATCGTGGCGTCCACTGAAACCGCTGCGGCGATGATGAAAGGTAATGCCGGTAAACGCCTGATCGACGGTTCCATTGAACGTGCGATCAAGTTCCGTAAAGAGATCAAACGTCTGAGAACAGAATCTGATGGCTGGTTCTTTGATGTATGGCAGCCGGATCATATCGATACTACTGAATGCTGGCCGCTGCGTTCTGACAGCACCTGGCACGGCTTCAAAAACATCGATAACGAGCACATGTATCTTGACCCGATCAAAGTCACTCTGCTGACTCCGGGGATGGAAAAAGACGGCACCATGAGCGACTTTGGTATTCCGGCCAGCATCGTGGCGAAATACCTCGACGAACATGGCATCGTTGTTGAGAAGACCGGTCCGTATAACCTGCTGTTCCTGTTCAGCATCGGTATTGATAAGACCAAAGCACTGAGCCTGCTGCGTGCTCTGACTGACTTCAAACGTGCGTTCGACCTGAACCTGCGTGTGAAAAACATGCTGCCGTCTCTGTATCGTGAAGATCCTGAATTCTATGAAAACATGCGTATTCAGGAACTGGCTCAGAATATCCACAAACTGATTGTTCACCACAATCTGCCGGATCTGATGTATCGCGCATTTGAAGTGCTGCCGACAATGGTAATGACTCCGTATGCTGCGTTCCAGAAAGAGCTGCACGGTATGACCGAAGAAGTTTACCTCGACGAAATGGTAGGTCGTATTAACGCCAATATGATCCTTCCGTATCCGCCGGGAGTTCCTCTGGTAATGCCGGGTGAAATGATCACCGAAGAAAGCCGTCCGGTTCTGGAGTTCCTGCAGATGCTGTGTGAAATCGGCGCTCACTATCCGGGCTTTGAAACCGATATTCACGGTGCATACCGTCAGGCTGATGGCCGCTATACCGTTAAGGTATTGAAAGAAGAAAGCAAAAAATAATTAGCTAGTACAAGGGAAGTGGCTTGCCACTTCCCTTTTTTGCTCATAAGGAGAACACATGAAAACACCCTCACAGCCGCGCGCGATATACTATATCGTGGCGATCCAGATCTGGGAGTACTTCAGTTTTTACGGCATGCGTGCCTTACTCATTCTCTATCTCACCCATCAGCTTGGTTTTGATGATAACCATGCCATCAGCCTGTTCAGCGCATACGCTTCTTTGGTTTACGTTACCCCTATTCTCGGCGGCTGGCTTGCCGACCGCCTGCTCGGCAACCGCACTGCGGTAATTGCCGGCGCGCTGTTAATGACCCTTGGCCATGTGGTGCTGGGCATTGATACAAATTCAACCTTTAGCCTGTATCTGGCGCTGGCAATCATTATTTGTGGCTACGGTTTATTCAAATCAAACATCAGCTGTTTGCTTGGCGAGCTCTACGACGAGAACGATCATCGACGTGATGGCGGTTTTTCGCTGCTGTATGCTGCGGGCAATATCGGTTCTATCGCAGCCCCCATCGCCTGCGGCCTGGCTGCTCAGTGGTATGGATGGCATGTTGGCTTTGCCCTTGCGGGTGGCGGCATGTTTATCGGTTTGTTGATTTTCTTAAGCGGTCATCGTCATTTCCAGTCCACGCGTAGTATGGATAAAAAAGCGCTCACTCGCGTGAAGTTTGCCTTACCGGTATGGAGCTGGTTAGTGGTGATGCTCTGTTTAGCCCCAGTATTTTTTACCCTGCTGCTGGAGAACGACTGGTCCGGATATTTGCTGGCGATTGTTTGCCTTATTGCTGCACAAATCATTGCCCGCATGATGATCAAATTCCCCGAACACCGCCGTGCTCTTTGGCAAATTGTATTGTTGATGTTTGTCGGGACGTTGTTCTGGGTACTGGCACAACAGGGCGGCAGTACCATCAGCTTGTTTATCGATCGCTTTGTGAATCGTCAGGCATTCAATATTGAAGTACCTACTGCGCTATTCCAGTCAGTGAATGCAATTGCGGTGATGCTCGCTGGAGTTGTACTTGCCTGGCTGGCGTCGCCAGAAAGCCACGGCAACTCAACATTGCGCGTCTGGCTGAAGTTTGCCTTTGGCTTACTGCTGATGGCTTGTGGCTTTATGTTGCTGGCATTTGATGCCCGACATGCAGCGGCTGGCGGTCAAGCGTCAATGGGTGTGATGATATCCGGGCTGGCGCTAATGGGCTTTGCCGAACTCTTTATTGACCCGGTGGCGATTGCGCAAATCACGCGTCTGAAAATGTCTGGCGTATTAACCGGTATTTATATGCTGGCAACAGGCGCGGTCGCCAACTGGCTGGCAGGCGTAGTGGCACAACAGACGACAGAGTCGCAAATTAGCGGTATGGCAATTGCAGCTTACCAGCGATTCTTTTCCCAGATGGGAGAGTGGACGTTGGCTTGTGTCGCGATCATCGTGGCATTGGCCTTTGCTACCCGATTTCTGTTTAGCACTCCGACGAATATGATACAGGAAAGCAACGATTAACTTCCGTAAAAACAATTAGTTATGAATTAATTTACTTTCAGTTAATCACACTAGCAAATCCCAGATTAATAAGATATTTAAACCATTTTTATGGTTATTTATTAGTGATATCAACTTGAGGTAAGCGTTGGTTTAGATAAGATGAACTGAGTTACTAATAGTCGAGGCAGATAATACAGTGTACCGATCTGTCTCTTTATCTACGCTAAATTGAAAGCTGGATTAAGAGGAACCAAAATGTCTGAACAAGAAACACAGGGAGCCAATGAGGCTATTGATTTTAACGATGAAATGAGAAATCGTCGCGAAAAACTGGCAGCGCTGCGTCAGCAAGGCGTGGCGTTTCCCAATGATTTTCGCCGCGACCATACTTCTGACCAGTTGCACGAAGAGTTTGATGCGAAGGATAACCAGGAACTGGAATCCTTAAACATTGAAGTCTCGATTGCTGGCCGAATGATGACCCGTCGAATCATGGGGAAAGCCTCCTTTGTAACATTGCAGGATGTCGGTGGCCGTATTCAACTGTACGTTGCACGAGATAGCCTGCCAGAAGGTGTTTATAACGATCAGTTTAAAAAATGGGACCTGGGTGACATTATCGGTGCCCGCGGTACGCTGTTTAAGACGCAAACTGGTGAGCTTTCCATTCACTGTACTGAGTTACGCCTGCTGACTAAAGCACTACGTCCTTTACCAGATAAATTCCATGGTCTGCAGGATCAGGAAGTCCGTTATCGTCAACGTTATCTGGACCTCATCGCTAACGATAAATCCCGTCAAACGTTTGTTGTCCGTTCAAAAATTCTGGCCGCTATCCGCCAGTTCATGGTCGCACGCGGCTTTATGGAAGTAGAAACCCCGATGATGCAGGTAATTCCAGGTGGGGCATCTGCTCGCCCGTTTATTACCCATCATAATGCTCTGGATTTAGATATGTATCTGCGTATCGCGCCGGAGCTGTATCTGAAACGTCTGGTTGTAGGTGGTTTTGAACGGGTATTCGAAATCAACCGTAACTTCCGTAATGAAGGTATTTCTGTTCGTCATAATCCTGAGTTCACGATGATGG
Organism: Escherichia sp. E4736; assembly: GCF_005781225.1. NCBI lineage: Bacteria > Pseudomonadati > Pseudomonadota > Gammaproteobacteria > Enterobacterales > Enterobacteriaceae > Escherichia > Escherichia sp. E4736. The sequence continues at coordinate 38,408 of NZ_VATT01000006.1, forward strand.
AACTCTACATGGCGTATGCGGATTACCACGATTTGATTGAACTGACAGAGTCACTGTTCCGCACCCTGGCACAAGAGGTACTGGGTACCACTAAAGTCACTTATGGCGAGCATGTGTTTGATTTCGGCAAACCGTTTGAAAAACTCACCATGCGTGAAGCAATCAAAAAATATCGTCCAGAAACCGATATGGCCGACCTGGATAATTTTGATGCCGCTAAAGCATTAGCTGAATCTATCGGTATTACAGTAGAGAAAAGCTGGGGGCTGGGACGTATTGTCACCGAAATCTTTGATGAAGTTGCAGAAGCACATCTGATTCAGCCAACCTTTATTACTGAGTATCCGGCAGAAGTGTCACCGCTGGCGCGCCGTAATGATGTTAACCCGGAAATCACCGACCGTTTTGAATTCTTCATCGGTGGTCGTGAAATCGGTAATGGTTTTAGCGAATTAAACGACGCAGAAGATCAGGCTGAACGTTTCCAGGAACAGGTTAACGCCAAAGCTGCAGGTGACGACGAAGCGATGTTCTACGACGAAGATTACGTGACTGCGTTGGAATATGGTCTGCCGCCAACCGCAGGTCTGGGAATTGGTATCGACCGAATGATTATGCTGTTTACTAACAGTCATACTATTCGCGACGTTATTCTCTTCCCGGCGATGCGTCCACAGAAATAAGTTTCACTTTAATGAACGAAGCAGCCAGGCGACTGCTTCGTTCGTCGTTCCGCAAATCAAGTTTTGAGGAGAGACGCTTCGTTTCAAGATAACCAGCGGATCCACTCAACCACAGCTCCTAAAAGAGAGAAAAAAGTAATGCCACAGGCAGACTCATTGGCCAGGTTATTCCTACCAGGAATGCACTAAGTAAACGAATATGTGTTTTCTCATGTGAGATAAACCAGATAATGACAAAGGATATGTTCACACCAATCACATAAAAAATTAATATTTTATAGAATAGTGTCATTTTGAATATCTTCTTATCCCTTCCATCTATTTGTAAAACTGACGGAAATAGTCATCAACTATCATAATGTTGAGGTCAAAATCAATATCTGGCAAGTCTAAGCATTTGATCCTGATTAAATCTTCAATTTCACTTGCGGCTAATGATGTCGTTATTGCGAAAGAATTCTCATTCAATTGTCGTGGTATTCCATATTCATCAGCCACTATAGAGGAGAAGTTCATATCATGCATCAATGATCTTAACCTTAAGAAAACTGAGGAATAAGATGATGGATAATCAAAAGAAACGACATAAGTATTGAACTTTTTTTTACCTTCCATAATAAGACTCCTATCAATATTAAATGCCCTGGGGATGCAAAGTTTATTAACCCCGATTGATGATTCTCATATAGGAGATATTCTTTTTTTTTTGCTCACTAAAGGGGATGACTTGGGACAAGAAAACGCTCTCTCTGACCATTCTTTGTGCATCCCCCGACCCTTCAGATACTCCCCTGCATCGCATTACGCAGAGCATGAAAAATATCGTTACTCATCAACTGCGAATATCATCATACTCACGCGTTTTATCAAATTCGTGTTTCGCAAATGGGCACAGTGGGATAATTTTTCGTTTTTCCCGGCGCATTTTTTCCACGACTTTCGCAACCAACTGTTTACCAATCCCTTGCCCTTTCAGGCTTTCATCAACATCGGTATGTTCGATAATCGCTAAATTCTCTCCAGTCGGCACAAAGACAATTTCAGCGATTTGCTTACCCTGTTCGTCATTGATGTAAAATTTATTGTGACCTTCACGTATTTCCATTTTTCCCTCGCTTATTTATGACGGTATTTCAGTGCGCCGCTCGGGCACGTATCAATCACTTTAACCACAGTGGTGACGTCAACTTCATCCGGCATGATCCACGGCTTACGTTTGAGATTAAATAACTTGCCGTTGCCACGTACGCAATTGCCAGAATGCTGACATATTGCAGTGTTGAAATAGACATCGATCTTTTCGCCGGTATAGCAGCGATAACCACCGTCCAGTAGATCCTGATCCATGACCTTCCCTCTCTCATCAGTATGGTTTTCGCAATAAGCATAGCCCGGAATCTTCATACAGCACCGACAGTTTCAGTTTCCAGAGTCTCTCCCCCTATATAGCCAATTATTCTTACTCCCTTTGAATTACCTGCCTCATCAGAGATAATGCTTAAGAAATTTGTCACACAAGGAAGCTGATGAGACATCCATTGCCCTACCGCAAGTTACGCAAACGTCCGATGAAATTGAGTACCACAGTGATCTTAATGGTCAGCGCGGTGCTGTTCTCGGTGCTGTTGGTGGTGCATCTGATTTACTTCTCGCAAATCAGTGATATGACGCGTGACGGACTGGCCAACAAGGCGCTGGCGGTAGCACGTACCCTTGCCGATTCGCCGGAAATCCGTCAGGGCTTGCAGAAAAAACCGCAGGAGAGCGGGATCCAAGCCATCGCGGAAGCCGTGCGCAAACGTAACGATCTGCTATTTATTGTCGTTACCGATATGCAAAGTCTTCGCTACTCGCATCCTGAAGCCCAGCGTATTGGTCAGCCATTTAAAGGTGATGACATCCTTAAAGCGCTGAATGGCGAAGAAAATGTCGCTATCAATCGCGGTTTTCTGGCGCAGGCTTTACGCGTATTTACCCCCATCTATGATGAGAATAATAAACAGATTGGCGTGGTGGCGATCGGCCTTGAATTAAGCCGCGTGACCCAACAAATCAATGACAGTCGCTGGAGCATTATCTGGTCGGTGTTATTTGGCATGCTGGTCGGCCTCATCGGCACCTGCATTCTGGTTAAGGTGCTGAAAAAAATCCTTTTCGGCCTGGAACCCTACGAAATATCCACACTGTTTGAGCAACGCCAGGCCATGTTGCAGTCTATCAAAGAAGGCGTCGTTGCCGTGGACGATCGCGGCGAAGTCACGCTGATCAACGATGCCGCACAAGAATTGCTGAATTACCGTAAGTCGCAGGACGATGAGAAACTGTCGACGCTAAGCCACTCGTGGTCACAGGTAGTAGATGTCTCGGAAGTGTTACGCGACGGTACGCCGCGCCGCGACGAAGAGATTACCGTCAAAGATCGGCTATTACTGATCAACACCGTTCCGGTGCGCAGTAATGGCGTTATCATCGGTGCCATTTCAACCTTCAGGGATAAAACTGAAGTACGTAAACTGATGCAGCGACTGGATGGTCTGGTCAACTATGCTGACGCACTTCGTGAACGATCCCACGAATTTATGAATAAATTGCACGTGATTCTCGGATTATTGCATCTGAAGAGTTATAAGCAGTTGGAAGATTACATTCTCAAAACAGCCAATAACTATCAGGAAGAGATTGGCTCTCTGTTGGGCAAGATCAAATCGCCGGTTATCGCTGGTTTTTTAATCAGCAAGATTAACCGCGCGACCGATTTAGGCCATACGCTGATTTTAAACAGCGAAAGCCAGTTGCCCGACAGCGGCAGTGAAGACCAGGTCGCGACGCTGATTACCACGTTGGGAAATCTGATAGAAAACGCGCTGGAGGCATTAGGGCCGGAAGCTGGAGGCGAAATTAGCGTAACATTGCACTACCGTCACGGCTGGCTGCACTGTGAAGTTAACGATGATGGACCGGGGATCGCACCCGACAAAATCGATCACATTTTTGACAAAGGTGTCTCGACAAAAGGAAGCGAACGAGGCGTCGGTTTAGCTCTTGTCAAACAACAGGTAGAAAATCTCGACGGCAGTATCGCCGTAGAATCGGAACCCGGGATTTTCACACAATTTTTTGTCCAGATACCCTGGGACGGGGAGAAGTCGAGCAAATGATCAATGTATTAATTATCGATGACGACGCAATGGTGGCGGAGCTGAATCGCCGATACGTGGCGCAGATCCCGGGCTTTCAATCCTGCGGAACGGCCTCGACACTGGAAAAAGCCAAAGAGATAATTTTCAACAGCGACACGTCTATTGACCTGATATTGCTCGATATCTATATGCAGAAGGAGAACGGGCTCGATTTACTTCCGGTGCTGCATAACGCTCGCTGCAAAAGCGATGTGATAGTCATCTCTTCCGCCGCCGATGCCGCGACGATTAAAGATTCGCTGCATTACGGCGTTGTTGATTACCTGATAAAACCCTTCCAGGCATCACGCTTTGAAGAGGCACTCACCGGCTGGCGACAAAAGAAAATGGCGCTGGAAAAACATCAGTATTATGACCAGGCCGAGCTGGATCAGCTAATCCACGGCAGCAGCGCCAACGAGCAGGATCCTCGTCGCTTGCCAAAAGGCTTAACGCCGCAGACGTTACGCACGCTGTGCCAGTGGATTGACGCGCATCAGGACTATGAGTTTTCAACCGACGAGTTGGCCAACGAGGTGAACATCTCGCGCGTTTCCTGCCGCAAGTACCTAATCTGGCTGGTCAACTGCCACATCTTATTTACCAGCATCCATTATGGCGTCACGGGTCGTCCGGTTTACCGTTACCGTATTCAAGCGGAACATTACTCATTGCTGAAACAATATTGCCAATAACGCACCATTGGTTATCCGCAAGTAACAATTATTGCAGTAATGCAAAAGAGCACTGGCACAAGTTACATCGTCCATCAGTAAAACTTGTGCCAGATCAAATATAATTATCCCCTTCTCATTTCATCGATTTAATATTCTTTAGGATAAATAGTGTTTTTAATTTCAAAACGCTAACAAAAGTTAATTAACTATTATGTCACCCGCATTATGTGTATTTTTACCCATAAATAGGTAGATCAGAATAATCTATAACCGTCATTAGAACAAAAAATATACCAATAAATATCAATAAGATAGTAGAAAACAAACTATTAACATCTGCGCAGCACAAACTATAACCCCATCGCCAGAGAGTATTTTTCTCTGAAAAAGTCGCTTATCACAGTGTATTAATTTATTGCTGCCTGAATCAGCCAATATTCACTGTGAAGTAATTACTCAGGCCAGTAACGACCAAAAGGATATTAGTCAGGCTCTGAAAAAAGTTCATACAAACAGAACGAGACTGCGTTCTATTCAGTAGAAATTTAAATGGGATTATCGCGAGGGTTCACAAATGTTATTTACTATCCAACTTATCATAATATTGATATGTCTGTTCTATGGCGCCAGAAAGGGCGGTATCGCGCTAGGTTTATTAGGCGGTATCGGCCTCGTCATTCTGGTATTCGTCTTCCATCTTCAGCCAGGTAAACCACCGGTTGATGTTATGCTGGTTATCATCGCGGTGGTGGCGGCATCGGCCACGTTGCAAGCCTCGGGCGGCCTTGACGTCATGCTGCAAATTGCCGAGAAACTGCTGCGCCGCAATCCGAAATATGTCTCCATTGTCGCGCCGTTTGTTACCTGTACGCTGACCATTCTTTGCGGTACAGGTCACGTGGTTTACACCATCCTGCCAATCATCTACGACGTGGCAATTAAGAACAATATCCGTCCGGAACGTCCGATGGCGGCAAGTTCTATCGGTGCACAGATGGGGATTATCGCCAGTCCGGTGTCGGTTGCGGTAGTATCACTGGTCGCGATGTTGGGTAACGTTACCTTTGATGGTCGTCACCTTGAGTTCCTCGACCTGCTGGCGATCACCATTCCATCGACGTTACTCGGTATCCTGGCGATCGGTATCTTCAGTTGGTTCCGCGGTAAAGATCTGGATAAAGACGAAGAGTTCCAGAAATTCATCTCCGTACCGGAAAACCGTGAGTACGTTTACGGTGACACCGCGACGCTGCTGGATAAAAAACTGCCGAAAAGCAACTGGCTGGCAATGTGGATCTTCCTCGGGGCAATTGCCGTGGTCGCACTTCTCGGTGCTGATTCGGACCTGCGTCCGTCCTTCGGCGGCAAACCGCTGTCGATGGTCTTGGTTATTCAGATGTTTATGCTGCTGACCGGGGCGCTGATTATTATCCTGACCAAAACCAATCCCGCGTCTATCTCAAAAAACGAAGTATTCCGTTCCGGTATGATCGCCATCGTGGCGGTGTACGGTATCGCATGGATGGCAGAAACCATGTTCGGTGCGCATATGTCTGAAATTCAGGGCGTACTGGGCGAAATGGTGAAAGAGTATCCGTGGGCCTATGCCATTGTTCTGCTGCTGGTTTCCAAGTTTGTAAACTCCCAGGCCGCGGCGCTGGCGGCGATTGTTCCTGTCGCACTGGCGATTGGCGTTGACCCGGCTTACATCGTGGCTTCAGCACCGGCTTGCTACGGTTATTATATCCTGCCGACCTATCCGAGCGATCTGGCAGCGATTCAGTTTGACCGTTCCGGCACCACCCACATCGGTCGCTTCGTCATCAACCACAGCTTTATTCTGCCAGGGTTGATTGGCGTGAGCGTATCTTGCGTCTTTGGCTGGATCTTCGCCGCGATGTACGGGTTCTTATAAATGCACTTTGCGTGCCGCCCGTCGCTGTGCGGCACGCCATTTTCGTATAACAAATACAGAGTTACAGGCTGGAAGCTATGTCAAACAAACCATTTATCTACCAGGCGCCTTTCCCGATGGGGAAAGACAACACCGAATACTATCTGCTCACTTCCGATTACGTTAGCGTTGCCGAATTCAACGGCGAAACCATCCTGAAAGTGGAACCAGAAGCCCTGACCCTGCTGGCGCAGCAAGCCTTCCACGACGCCTCTTTCATGCTCCGCCCAGCACACCAGAAACAGGTTGCTTCTATTCTTCACGACCCAGAAGCCAGCGAGAACGATAAGTACGTGGCGCTGCAATTCTTGAGAAACTCCGAAATCGCCGCCAAAGGCGTGCTGCCGACCTGCCAGGATACTGGCACCGCGATCATTGTTGGTAAAAAAGGTCAGCGCGTATGGACCGGCGGTGGTGATGAAGAAGCGCTGTCGAAAGGCGTCTATAACACCTATATCGAAGATAACCTGCGCTATTCACAGAACGCGCCGCTGGACATGTACAAAGAGGTCAACACTGGCACTAACCTGCCTGCGCAAATCGACCTGTACGCGGTAGATGGCGATGAATATAAATTCCTCTGCGTCGCCAAAGGCGGCGGTTCTGCCAACAAAACGTATCTCTATCAGGAAACTAAAGCCCTGCTGACTCCGGGTAAACTGAAAAACTTCCTCGTCGAGAAAATGCGCACCCTCGGGACCGCAGCCTGCCCGCCGTACCATATCGCGTTTGTGATTGGCGGCACGTCTGCGGAAACCAACCTGAAAACCGTCAAGTTAGCAAGCGCTCACTATTACGATGAACTGCCGACCGAAGGGAACGAACACGGTCAGGCGTTCCGCGATGTCCAGCTGGAACAGGAACTGCTGGAAGAAGCCCAGAAACTCGGCCTCGGCGCGCAATTTGGCGGTAAATATTTTGCTCACGATATCCGCGTAATCCGCCTGCCGCGTCACGGCGCTTCCTGCCCGGTCGGTATGGGCGTGTCCTGTTCCGCTGACCGTAACATCAAAGCGAAAATTAACCGCGAAGGTATCTGGATCGAAAAACTGGAACACAACCCAGGCCAGTACATTCCGGAAGAACTGCGCCAGGCGGGTGAAGGCGAAGCGGTGAAAGTTGACCTCAACCGCCCAATGAAAGAGATCCTCGCCCAGCTTTCGCAATATCCGGTTTCCACTCGTTTGTCGCTCACCGGCACCATTATCGTGGGTCGAGATATTGCACACGCCAAGCTGAAAGAGCTGATCGACGCCGGTAAAGAACTGCCGCAGTACATCAAAGATCACCCGATCTACTACGCGGGTCCGGCGAAAACCCCTGCCGGTTATCCATCAGGTTCACTTGGCCCAACCACCGCAGGTCGTATGGACTCCTACGTGGATCTGCTGCAATCCCACGGCGGCAGCATGATCATGCTGGCGAAAGGTAACCGCAGTCAGCAGGTTACCGACGCGTGTCATAAACACGGCGGCTTCTACCTCGGTAGCATCGGTGGTCCGGCGGCGGTACTGGCGCAGCAGAGCATCAAGCATCTGGAGTGTGTCGCTTATCCGGAGCTGGGTATGGAAGCAATCTGGAAAATCGAAGTAGAAGATTTCCCGGCGTTTATCCTGGTCGATGACAAAGGCAACGACTTCTTCCAGCAGATCGTCAACAAACAGTGCGCGAACTGCACTAAGTAACCTCTTCGGCCCAGCGCCTGGCAGCATGCTGCCAGGTGATCCCCCTGGGCCACCTCTTTTGCGATTGTAATTTCACGCTTGCTGGTGAATAGTCAGTATTTTCCCTGACTTGCGAACTCACCATGACCCGCACACTCAAGCCGTTAATTCTTAACACCGGCGCACTGGCGCTAACGTTAATCCTGATTTATACCGGCATTTCGGCCCATGACAAACTCACCTGGCTGATGGAAGTAACACCGGTGATTATTGTCGTGCCGCTACTGCTTGCCACCGCCAGACGTTACCCGTTAACGCCGCTGCTCTATACGCTCATTTTCTTTCACGCCATCATCCTGATGGTCGGCGGGCAGTACACCTACGCGAAAGTCCCCATCGGTTTTGAGGTGCAGGAATGGTTAGGGTTGAGCCGTAATCCGTATGACAAGCTGGGGCATTTTTTCCAGGGGCTGGTGCCTGCACTGGTGGCACGAGAGATTCTCGTGCGCGGAATGTACGTTCGTGGACGGAAAATGGTGGCGTTCCTGGTCTGCTGCGTAGCGCTGGCAATAAGCGCCATGTATGAGTTGATCGAGTGGTGGGCGGCGCTGGCGATGGGCCAGGGGGCGGATGATTTTCTCGGCACCCAGGGCGACCAGTGGGACACGCAATCCGATATGTTCTGTGCGCTGCTGGGCGCATTAACCGCGGTGATATTCCTCGCTCGCTTTCACTGCCACCAGTTACGGCGCTATGGCTTAATCACCAGAGCGCCGGAAGCGATTACACCTTAGCGGTGCAACCAGCCAGGTAGCCAGTCGCCGTGAGCGGTAATCAGGTCGTCAACCAGGGCATAAATTTCGTCAATGCCCAGCACGGCGGCGGTATGCGGGTCCATCATTGCGGCGTGGTAAACACGGTCACGATTTTCGGTGAGAATGGCTTCGGTCAGCAGCGTCTGTACGTTGATGTTGGTTTGCATCAGGGCAGCCAGATGCGAAGGCAGTGCACCAACTTTGGTTGGCTGAATACCATTGGCGTCAACCAGACAGGCCACTTCCACACAGCATCCTTGTGGCAGGTTATCAATCAAACCATCGTTACGGACGTTGCCGTAAATCACACTCGGCTCACCGGTCCAGATAGCGTTCATAATCGTGCTGGCATATTCCCGCGACGGTTTAATATCAATCCGGGAGGCGTTCTTATACTCCTCCAGCTCTTTATGCCAGTTCGCCAACTGTTCAACACAGCGTTTCGGGTACTCATCCAGCGGCACTTTATAACGCTCAATCAAATCCTCGCGACCTGGCTTAATAAACCACGGCGTATATTCGGCAAAATGTTCTGACGACTCCGTGACGAAGTAGCCCAGCTTTTTGAACATTTCATAGCGCACAATATTCTGGCAACGAGTATTGCCATGAATATTCGGTTTCGGTGCCTGGCCTGCGTCATACGCTGCCAGCAGTTCCGGGTAGAGATTCACGTAACTGCCGTCTGCGGTTTTGCGCTCCAGCTCCAGGTAGAACGCCATATGGTTGATACCAGCGCAACGATAACGCAGCGTGGACGGATCGATATTCAGGTCGCGGGCCAGCTCTTCCGCCGTTCCCTGCACCGAGTGGCACAGCCCCACCTGTTTGATATGCGGATAGCGGGCATACATCGCCCAGGTATTCATCGCCATCGGGTTAACGTAATTGAGCATGGTGGCATCGGGGCAAACTTCCGTCATGTCCTCGCAAATCTGCCACAAGTGCGGAATGGTACGTAGCGCACGCATAATGCCGCCAGGCCCCAGCGTATCGGCAATGGTTTGTTCCAGACCGTGGCGCTTACAGACCTCAAAATCAGTCACTGTGCAGGGTTCATAACCGCCAATCTGAAACGCCACCACCACAAAATCGGCGCCCTGTAAGGCTTCTTTCTGTTCGCTGTGGCAGGTGATTTTGCCGCTGGCCCCTGCTGAATCCATCAGCTTGCGCACCACGATGTGCGACTCTTCCAGCCGTGTGGGATCGATGTCCATCAGAGCGATATGCGCCGTTTTCAGTGCCTCACGGTGAAACACATCACCAAGAATATTTTTAACGAAAATTGTCGAACCAGCGCCGATAAATGTAATTTTGGGTGCAGACATCATGCAGATCTCCTGGCTTGCTTGAATAACTTCATCATGGCAGGCGATACCGCAGAAAACTTCCGGCTTCCCCGTCGAGTATTCCCATAAACTCAGATCCTGAGTGAAGTATCAGTAAATCTGAGTTTATGGGAATAAATTAGCTGAAAAGCAGAGATTTCGGCCTCCTTATCCTTGGACGCCCTCTGGGAAGAGGGTGAAAACCGTGCTCCCATTCGCAGTCATCCTCCCCCACTCATGTCATAATTCTGATAATCCAGGAAAGAGAGCCATCCATGAATACTGATAACTTTATGTGTAGCAGCGATGAAAAGCAGACCCGCAGCCCGCTATCACTGTATTCAGAATATCAGCGAATGGAGATTGAGTTTCGCGCACCGCATATCATGCCCACCAGCCACTGGCATGGTCAGGTCGAAGTGAATGTGCCTTTCGATGGCGATGTGGAATACCTGATCAACAATGAAAAAGTGAAGATCAACCAGGGGCATATCACGCTGTTCTGGGCCTGTACGCCACATCAGCTAACAGATACCGGAACCTGTCAGAGCATGGCAATTTTTAATCTGCCGATGCATCTGTTTCTCTCCTGGCCGCTGGATAAAGACCTTATAAACCACGTCACTCACGGTATGGTGATCAAATCACTGGCGTCACAGCAGCTTAGTCCGTTTGAAGTGCGTCGCTGGCAGCAGGAGCTCAACAGCCCAAACGAGCAAATCCGCCAACTCGCTATTGATGAAATTGGCCTGATGCTCAAGCGATTTAGCCTCTCTGGCTGGGAGCCGATTCTGGTCAATAAAACCTCGCGTACGCACAAAAACAGCGTCTCGCGTCATGCACAGTTTTATGTCAGCCAGATGTTGGGCTTTATTGCAGAAAACTATGATCAAGCGCTAACCATCAACGACGTGGCCGAGCACGTCAAACTTAACGCCAACTATGCGATGGGGATCTTCCAGCGGGTCATGCAATTGACGATGAAACAGTACATTACGGCGATGCGCATCAACCACGTTCGCGCGTTACTGAGCGATACCGATAAAAGTATTCTCGATATTGCCCTGACAGCAGGCTTTCGTTCGAGCAGTCGCTTTTACAGCACGTTCGGCAAATATGTCGGCATGTCGCCGCAAAAATACCGCAAACTTAGCCAACAACACCGCCAGACGCTTCCCGGATAAAGATGATATCAGTATCAGCCAAAAAAATAGTTTAGCTGTCGATAATAAGCAGTGAAAACAACTTTAGAAATCAATGTAATTGTTTGTTTATAAAAATAAAAAAAACAAAAGCGACTGTTTTTTACTCGCTTTACAGCCTGAAATACCCAGAAGATACTTGCCCGCAACGAAGATTCCTTCATAACCGGGTAAGCAATGATGAAAGTATTAATTGTTGAAAGCGAGTTTCTCCATCAGGACACCTGGGTCGGTAACGCTGTTGAGCGTCTGGCGAATGCCTTAAGCCAGCAAAATGTCACTGTCATTAAATCAACCTCATTTGATGACGGCTTTGCCATTCTCTCTTCAAATGAGGCCATTGATTGTCTGATGTTCAGCTATCAAATGGAACATCCGGACGAACATCAAAACGTCAGAGAATTGATCGGTAAGCTTCACGAACGCCAGCAAAATGTGCCGGTCTTCCTGTTGGGCGATCGGGAAAAAGCCCTCGCCGCAATAGATCGCGACCTGCTGGAGCTTGTCGATGAATTCGCCTGGATTCTGGAAGATACCGCCGACTTTATCGCCGGACGCGCCGTTGCCGCGATGACCCGCTATCGTCAGCAACTGTTGCCGCCACTGTTCAGCGCGCTGATGAAATATAGCGACATCCACGAGTATTCCTGGGCCGCACCGGGCCACCAGGGCGGCGTTGGCTTCACCAAAACGCCAGCCGGGCGTTTCTACCATGACTATTATGGTGAAAATCTGTTCCGTACCGACATGGGCATCGAAAGAACTTCCCTCGGTTCTTTACTCGACCATACTGGCGCATTTGGCGAAAGCGAAAAATATGCCGCGCGCGTATTTGGTGCCGATCGCTCCTGGTCGGTCGTCGTCGGGACTTCCGGCTCTAACCGCACTATCATGCAGGCTTGCATGACCGATAACGATGTGGTGGTCGTTGACCGTAACTGCCACAAATCCATCGAACAAGGCTTAATGCTGACTGGCGCGAAACCGGTCTACATGGTGCCAAGCCGCAACCGCTACGGCATTATCGGGCCAATCTACCCGCAGGAAATGCAGCCTGAAACTTTACAGAAGAAAATCAGCGAAAGCCCGCTGACCAAAGATAAAGTTGGGCAAAAACCCTCTTACTGCGTGGTAACCAACTGCACCTACGACGGCGTATGCTACAACGCCAAAGAAGCACAGGATCTGCTGGAAAAAACCTCCGATCGTCTGCACTTCGACGAAGCCTGGTACGGCTATGCGCGCTTTAATCCGATCTATGCCGATCACTATGCCATGCGCGGTGAACCGGGCGATCATAACGGCCCAACCGTTTTTGCTACCCACTCCACTCACAAACTGCTGAATGCGCTGTCGCAGGCGTCTTACATTCATGTGCGTGAAGGTCGTGGAGCGATTAACTTCTCCCGCTTTAATCAGGCATACATGATGCATGCCACCACTTCCCCGTTGTATGCCATCTGCGCATCAAACGATGTAGCAGTATCGATGATGGACGGCAACAGCGGCCTGTCGCTGACGCAGGAAGTGATCGACGAAGCGGTCGATTTCCGTCAGGCAATGGCGCGGTTGTATAAAGAATTTACCGACGAAGGAAACTGGTTCTTTAAACCGTGGAATAAAGAAGTGGTTACCGACCCAGAAACTGGCAAAACCTATGACTTTGCCGACGCGCCGAGCAAACTGCTGACCACCGTTCAGGACTGCTGGGTAATGCACCCAGGCGAAAGCTGGCACGGCTTTAAAGATATCCCGGACAACTGGAGCATGCTCGACCCGATTAAAGTCAGCATCCTCGCACCGGGGATGGGAGAAGACGGCGAACTGGAAGAGACTGGCGTACCTGCCGCACTGGTCACCGCCTGGCTTGGTCGTCACGGCATTGTGCCAACCCGCACCACTGACTTCCAGATTATGTTCCTGTTCTCTATGGGCGTAACCCGTGGGAAATGGGGAACTCTGGTTAACACACTTTGCTCTTTCAAACGCCACTACGATGCTAATACACCGCTGGCGCAGGTGATGCCGGAACTTGCTGAACAATATCCTGACACTTACGCGAATATGGGTATTCACGATCTGGGTGACAAAATGTTTGCCTGGCTGAAAGAAAACAACCCAGGCGCACGGTTGAACGAAGCCTATTCTGGCCTGCCGGTGGCTGAAATCACCCCGCGTGAAGCCTACAACGCGATTGTCAATAACAACGTCGAACTGGTATCCATTGAAAACCTGCCGGGACGTATTGCGGCGAACTCTGTCATCCCGTATCCGCCAGGAATCCCAATGCTGCTCTCTGGCGAAAACTTCGGCGATAAAAACAGTCCGCAGGTAAGCTATTTACGCTCACTACAATCCTGGGATCATCATTTCCCTGGTTTCGAACACGAAACTGAAGGTACCGAAATTATTGACGGTATTTACCACGTGATGTGTGTGAAAGCGTAACCACTATTCCGCTGAAGGCGTAATTGTTTAAATAACATTACGCCGCCTGGCCTGAGGCCTTTTGAGTATGGCAACGTTTTCATAAAAATTGCTGCAAACAAAAATGTCATACTTTTTGCGCGGCCCCACCCCGCGCTTTTTTTTGCCTGTTATTTACACTTTTTCAGCATGTAAAATTTTTTGTACATGAGAAATTACTATAAAAATTTGTAATATTAGTAAAACACGTTATTTTTATGCATGTTTTGATTCGTCATACAATTATATAACCATTTCCCCGTATCGCTCTTCCTGGCGAAAACGGGTCTTTTATTTGCATTCAGGAGTACATGTATGAGGATTTGCAGCGACCAACCTTGTATTGTTTTATTGACTGAAAAAGATGTCTGGTTAAGGGTGAATGGGAAAGAACCTATAAGCCTGAAGGCTAACCACATGGCGTTATTAAGTTGTGAAAATAATATTATTGATGTCTCCTCACTTAATAACACTTTGGTTGCGCATATTAGTCATAACATCATCAAAGATTACCTCCGTTTTCTGAATAAAGATCTCTCAAAAATACCCGTCTGGCAACGAAGCGCCACCCCAGTTCTGGCCTTACCATGCCTGACACTGGACCTCTTTCGCGTCGCTGCTCAACATAGCATGATGCCCGCTGAAACAGAGTCAGAAAAAGAACGCACTCGTGCATTATTATTCACTGTGCTATCACGCTTTCTCGACAGTAAAAAATTCCTTTCTCTTATGATGTATATGTTACGTAATTGTGTAAGTGATAGCGTTTATCAAATAATTGAAAGCGATATTCATAAAGACTGGAATCTTAGTATGGTAGCCAGCTGTTTATGTCTAAGCCCCAGCCTGTTAAAGAAAAAACTGAAAAGTGAAAACACCAGTTATAGCCAAATAATCACCACCTGCCGTATGCGTTATGCCGTAAATGAATTAATGATGGACGGCAAAAATATCTCACAGGTATCACAATCCTGCGGCTACAACAGCACTTCCTATTTTATATCTGTATTTAAAGACTTCTATGGTATGACGCCTCTCCATTATGTTAGTCAGCACAGAGAACGTTCTGTCGCCTGATTTATAACCTGAACGAAGAGCTATATTAATAACAGCATCAGCGATAACCCGGTTGAGGATAATTCAACGCGCGAGTGTAGGCGTATGATATGACGTAATTTATTGTCACGAAGCTCGCCTTCGCAGGAGTTTAATTATGTCTTCGGATGCTGACGCTCACAAAGTGGGCTTAATCCCCGTCACCCTGATGGTGTCGGGGAATATTATGGGGTCAGGTGTTTTTCTATTACCTGCAAACCTGGCCTCGACAGGCGGGATAGCCATATATGGTTGGTTGGTGACGATTATCGGTGCGCTGGCTTTGTCGATGGTCTACGCCAAAATGTCTTTCCTTGATCCCAGCCCTGGCGGTTCATATGCCTACGCGCGCCGCTGCTTTGGCCCTTTCCTCGGGTATCAAACAAACGTTCTCTACTGGCTGGCCTGCTGGATCGGCAATATTGCCATGGTGGTCATTGGCGTGGGGTATTTAAGCTACTTTTTCCCTATCCTCAAAGATCCGTTGGTATTAACCATCACCTGTGTGGTGGTGCTGTGGATCTTCGTTCTGCTTAATATCGTCGGTCCAAAAATGATCACCCGCGTGCAGGCTGTCGCCACTGTGCTGGCACTGATCCCCATTGTCGGGATTGCAGTATTCGGCTGGTTCTGGTTCCACAGTGAAACGTATATGGCAGCCTGGAACGTGAGTGGTCAGGGTACTTTCGGTGCGATTCAAAGTACCTTAAACGTCACGTTGTGGTCGTTTATCGGGGTAGAAAGTGCTTCCGTTGCGGCGGGCGTAGTGAAAAACCCGAAACGCAACGTGCCAATCGCCACCATTGGCGGGGTGTTGATTGCCGCCGTCTGCTATGTACTCTCGACCACGGCAATTATGGGGATGATCCCTAATGCCGCGCTGCGCGTTTCCGCCTCACCTTTTGGCGATGCGGCGCGGATGGCGCTGGGTGATACCGCTGGGGCCATTGTCTCCTTCTGCGCAGCGGCAGGTTGCTTAGGCTCGCTGGGCGGCTGGACACTACTGGCCGGGCAAACGGCGAAAGCGGCTGCCGATGACGGCCTGTTCCCCCCCATTTTTGCCCGCGTTAACAAAGCGGGTACTCCGGTTGCCGGGTTGATTATCGTTGGTATTCTGATGACTATCTTCCAGTTCAGTAGCATCTCGCCAAACGCCACCAAAGAGTTTGGTCTGGTGTCCTCCGTATCGGTAATCTTTACCCTCGTGCCTTATCTTTACACCTGTGCCGCTTTACTGCTTTTAGGTCACGGTCACTTTGGCAAAACGCGTCCGGCGTATGTGACCATCACGACTATCGCCTTCCTTTACTGTATCTGGGCGGTGGTCGGTTCTGGCGCAAAAGAGGTCATGTGGTCATTCGTCACTCTGATGGTGATCACAGCCATGTACACGCTGAACTACAACCGGATGCATAAAAACCCCTATCCTTTAGATGCACCGACCAGTAAAGATTAAGTCCCCCTTAATCCAGCAAACGCATAAGCCAACCTTAAGAACTTAAGGTTGGCTTAACTTTGCTTTGCGAACATATGCGCACTTTGTTCGATGGAAACACCGTGATGTTGAAGCGCCTTCTAAAAAGACCCTCTTTGAATTTACTCGCCTGGCTATTGCTGGCCTCTTTTTATATCTCTATCTGCCTGAATATTGCCTTTTTTAAACAGGTATTACAGGCGTTACCGCTGGATTCACTGCATAACGTGCTGGTTTTCTTGTCGATGCCGGTCGTCGCCTTCAGCGTGATTAATATTGTCCTGACACTAAGCTCTTTCTTATGGCTTAATCGCCCGCTGGCATGTCTGTTTATTCTTGTCGGCGCATCAGCGCAATATTTCATCATGACTTATGGCATCGTCATCGACCGTTCAATGATTGCCAATATTATGGATACCACAGCGGCGGAAAGTTATGCGTTGATGACGCCGCGGATGTTATTAACGCTAGGGTTAAGCGGCGTACTTGCCGCGCTGATTGCCTGCTGGATAAAAATCAAACCTGCCACCTCGCGCCTGCGCAGTGTTCTTTTCCGCGGAGCCAGCATCCTGATTTCTATACTGCTGATTGTGCTGGTCGCCGCACTATTTTATAAAGACTACGCCTCGCTGTTTCGCAACAACAAAGAGCTGGTGAAATCCTTAAGCCCGTCTAACAGCATTGTTGCCAGCTGGTCATGGTATTCTCATCAACGACTGGCGAATCTGCCGCTGGTACGCATTGGTGAGGATGCTCGCCGCAACCCGTTAATGCAAAATGGAGATCGGAAAAACCTGACCATTTTGATCGTCGGTGAAACTTCACGGGCGGAAAACTTCTCGCTCAACGGCTACCCGCGTGAAACTAACCCGCGGCTGGCGAAAGATAACGTGGTCTATTTCCCAAATACTGCGTCTTGCGGCACAGCAACGGCTGTTTCTGTACCGTGCATGTTCTCGGATATGCCGCGCGAGCATTACAAAGAAGAGCTGGCACAACACCAGGAAGGCGTGCTGGATATCATTCAGCGGGCGGGTATCAACGTGCTTTGGAATGACAACGATGGCGGCTGTAAAGGCGTCTGCGACCGCGTGCCTCACCAGAACGTCACTGCGCTGAACTTGCCTGGTCAGTGCATCAACGGCGAATGCTATGACGAAGTGCTGTTCCACGGGCTGGAAGAGTACATCAATAACCTGCAGGGAGATGGCGTGATTGTATTACACACCATCGGCAGCCACGGCCCGACCTATTACAACCGTTATCCGCCGCAGTTCAGGAAATTTACCCCTACTTGCGACACCAACGAGATCCAAACCTGCACGAAAGAACAACTGGTGAACACTTACGACAACACGCTGGTCTACGTCGACTATATTGTTGATAAAGCGATTAATCTGCTGAAAGAACATCAGGATAAATTTACCACCAGCCTGGTTTATCTTTCTGATCACGGTGAATCGTTAGGTGAAAATGGCATCTATCTGCACGGCCTGCCTTATGCCATCGCCCCGGATAGCCAAAAACAGGTGCCAATGCTGCTGTGGCTGTCGGAGGATTATCAAAAGCGGTATCAGGTTGACCAGAATTGCCTGCAAAAACAGGCGCAAACGCAGCACTATTCACAAGACAATTTATTCTCAACGCTGTTGGGATTAACCGGTGTTGAGACGAAGTATTACCAGGCTGCGGATGATATTCTGCAAACTTGCAGGAGAACGACTGAATGAAAATTCTAATTGTTGAAGACGATACACTGTTATTGCAGGGATTGATTCTGGCGGCGCAAACGGAAGGCTACGCCTGTGATGGCGTCACAACCGCACGGATGGCGGAACAAAGCCTGGAAGCTGGTCATTACAGTCTGGTGGTGCTGGATTTAGGTTTACCTGACGAAGACGGGCTGCATTTTCTCGCCCGTATCCGGCAGAAAAAATACACCCTGCCGGTGCTGATCCTCACCGCCCGCGACACTCTGACCGACAAAATCGCCGGGCTGGATGTCGGGGCCGACGACTATCTGGTGAAGCCTTTTGCGCTGGAAGAGTTGCACGCCCGCATTCGCGCCCTGCTGCGACGCCATAATAATCAGGGCGAAAGCGAGTTGATTGTTGGCAACCTGACGCTGAATATGGGTCGCCGTCAGGTATGGATGGGCGGTGAAGAACTGATTCTGACGCCGAAAGAATATGCTCTGCTGTCACGGTTGATGCTCAAGGCAGGCAGCCCCGTGCATCGGGAAATTCTCTACAACGACATCTATAACTGGGACAACGAACCCTCGACTAACACCCTGGAAGTGCATATCCACAACCTGCGCGATAAAGTGGGTAAGTCGCGCATCCGTACCGTACGCGGTTTTGGCTATATGCTGGTCGTAAATGAGGAGAACTAATTGAATCTGATGCGTTTTCTGCGTCGTCCAATATCGCTACGCCAGCGGCTAATATTGACCATCGGGGCCATTTTGCTGGTGTTTGAGCTGATCAGCGTCTTCTGGCTATGGCATGAAAGTACCGAGCAGATTCAGCTATTTGAGCAGGCGTTACGCGACAATCGCAACAACGATCGCCACATCATGCGTGAGATCCGCGAGGCGGTCGCCAGCCTGATTGTCCCCGGCGTGTTTATGGTCAGCCTGACGCTATTTATCTGCTATCAAGCGGTACGGCGCATCACCCGTCCGCTGGCGGAGTTGCAAAAAGAGCTGGAAGCGCGCACCGCCGACAACTTAACGCCCATTGCCATTCACAGTGCCACCCTCGAAATCGAATCGGTGGTTTCGGCTTTGAACGATCTGGTATCTCGCCTGACCAGCACGCTGGATAACGAACGCTTGTTTACCGCTGACGTCGCTCACGAACTGCGAACGCCGCTGGCGGGGGTACGTTTGCATCTGGAGTTGCTGGCGAAAACGCATCACATTGATGTAGCGCCGTTAGTGGCGCGGCTTGATCAGATGATGGAGAGCGTCTCCCAGTTGTTACAACTGGCTCGTGCGGGTCAGTCATTTTCATCCGGTAATTATCAGCATGTAAAACTGCTGGAAGATGTGATTCTGCCCTCGTATGACGAGTTAAGTACCATGCTCGACCAGCGTCAGCAAACCTTGCTGTTGCCAGAGAGCGCCGCCGACATCACCGTTCAGGGTGATGCAACCCTGCTGCGGATGTTATTGCGAAACCTGGTAGAAAACGCCCATCGTTACAGCCCACAAGGCAGCAACATTATGATTAAGCTGCAAGAAGATGGCGGTGCGGTAATGGCGGTTGAAGATGAAGGGCCAGGTATTGATGAGAGTAAATGCGGGGAGTTAAGCAAAGCGTTTGTACGAATGGACAGCCGTTATGGCGGAATTGGTCTGGGATTAAGTATTGTCAGCCGCATCACGCAGTTGCATCACGGGCAGTTTTTCCTGCAAAACCGGGAAGAAACCTCCGGCACGCGTGCCTGGGTACGGCTGAAGAAAGATCAGTACGTGGCAAACCAGATATAGAGAAAGCTGCTGACTACCAGCACGCTGAACACGGTAGTTAAACGTTCATAAATACGGTTTTTCATTGCACTCTCCTCCGTTAACCTGGAGGAGAGTATGCGCGCCAGAGATTAAGTGAACCTTAAGAGTTCGGTTGTAGGCCTGATAAGACAGCGTCGCATCAGGCCATCCATTTCAGATTACTCATCAATACGCGGATGTTGCTGCACCAGGCGAGAACGTTTCGCCTGCAAATCGGCAATCTCGTGGTCAATATCCTCGATTTTTTGCTCAATATTATCGTAATGCTCGACGAGAATTTCCTTCGCTTCCTGTAAATCTGACGCCGCTGGCGTCGCACCTTTCAATGGCTGATTCGCCGTCTCTTTCATGGTTACGCCGGTGATTAAACCAACCACCGCCACGACCATCAGGTAATAGGCAGGCATCATCAGATTCTGCGAGCTTTCGACCAGCCAGGCCGCCAGTGTTGGCGTCAGACCAGCAATCAGCACCGAAATATTAAATGCCGCCGCCAGTGCACTGTAACGGATATGCGTCGGGAACATCGCTGGCAGCGTTGAGGCCATAACACCCGTAAAGCAGTTAAGGATCACTGCCAGCATCAACAACCCGGCGAAAATCAGGCCGATGATATTACTGTTAATCAGGATGAACGCCGGGATCGCCAGCGCAAACAGCGCAACACTGCCGAGGATCACAAACGGACGACGGCCAAAACGGTCACTAAGCAGCCCCATCACCGGTTGCACAAACAGCATACCAATCATAATGGCGATAATAATCAGCACTCCGTGGTCTTCGGAGTAGTGCAGGTTATGCGACAAATAACTCGGCATATAGGTCAGCAGCATGTAGTAAGTGACGTTGGTGGCAATCACCAGGCCAATACACGTCAACAAACTGCGCCAGTGTTTGGTGGCAATCTCTTTAAACGAGACTTTCGGACCATCCTGCAAACCTTCCCGGTCGCCCTGCTCCAGTTTCTCAACATGTTGCTGGAAAGCTGGCGTCTCTTCCAGCGCATGGCGCAAGTAAAGCCCGATAATCCCTAAAGGCAGAGCGATAAAGAACGGAATACGCCAGCCCCAGTCGAGGAAGTTTTCTTCACCGACGATGGTCGAAATTAACACCACCACGCCCGCACCCAGCACAAACCCGGCAATAGAACCGAAATCCAGCCAACTGCCCATAAAGCCGCGTTTACGGTCAGGGGAGTATTCCGCAACAAATATCGACGCCCCGGTATATTCGCCCCCCACCGAGAATCCTTGCGCCATCTTACAGATCAACAACAGAATCGGTGCCCAAATACCAATAGAGGCGTAGGACGGTATTAAGCCAATACAGAACGTACTGATCGACATAATCACAATGGTGATCGCAAGGATCTTCTGGCGACCATATTTATCGCCCAACATACCGAAGAAGAGCCCGCCAAGCGGTCGAATCAGAAAGGGAACGGAGAAGGTGGCAAGTGCAGCAACCATCTGCACGCTGGGGTCAGCCCCCGGGAAAAAGACCTTACCTAATGCGTAGGCAACAAAACCATAAACACCAAAATCGAACCATTCCATTGCATTACCCAGCGATGCTGCGGTAATGGCTTTGCGCAGTTTACCGTCATCAATAATAGTGACGTCACGAAGGGTAATCGGTTTTACTTTTTTCCTTTTCAGCATAGCTTTCCTCGCAGAGTAAGCCCATTTCCGCACACGTCAGGCAAATAACGTGGCGCCCGCAAAAGGGAAGCGGGAATTGCAGGGTGCAATCTCTGTAACAAGCGTAGCGGGTTTACTTACACGTTCCGATTAAGAATTGTACAACCAAACCAGTTGACGCCTGAATTGGGCAGTTAATGACCTTTTTACCCTACCAGCGTTTAAATTTGTGATCAACTTCACATATGGATTTCGTTAAACACTCACCAATGTAACTGATTATTTACACGCAATTTACAGAGAAGATTTCCTCGACCATGGCCTCCACCAGACGTTGTGCTGAACAGAGCCGTGGCATCCCTACCGCGACAGTTTGCCAACGTTGGGTCACCGACCAGCAAACGGGCTGTTTATCTGCATCGGACCACTTACCCAACCAACCTAAAAAGTCAGCATGCTCCCCACCGCTTAGAGCTGTGGGTGATGTGAACCATTGGTGGTAATAATGACGAGTAGTCGGTGCCGCGTTGATACTTTCAGCCAGATATTGCGTCGCTTTCACGCGCAAATCATCAAGCAACAACGCTGCCGCTTGCGGACTTCCCAGACGGCAGGCATCGCCAAACGCCCCCCAACGCAGTTCTTCCAGAACGATGAAACCACGTCCAGGCAGCGACCAACTGTCATACGCACCGGCACGCCAGCGAGTAAAAATTTGCTCGCTCTGTTCGCCCGCCTGCACCAGCAACCCTCGTTGCGTTAAGGCTTTTTCCTTCCAGTGACAACGGGCTGAAAACCACTCATATAAAGCAGTAATTTGCTGCTGGAGTTCCGGGAAAGCGGATTGTGGGCGGAGATCCCTTTTTTGCAGTAACGCCAGATATTGTGCGATCTGTGTCAACGCCAGATGACCGGGGTCAAGCATGGCCGCCAGTTTTTCCACCAATGCCAGGCGTAGACTAAGCGGCGCATTTAACATTCCGGCATTCGCCCACGTCTGAAGCTGTGTGCGAGCAAGGATCTCCTGCATCAGTCGTTCACGAAACTGCTGCTGATGGGCTTGCGGATGGCGGGTATCATCGCCCAGCGCCAGATCCACTAAAAAGCGGGGATGAATCGACTCCAGCACACGACCGGGGCCGTCCAGTAACGTCTTTGTCAATACTGTTCTGCCGTGAAAAGAGTTTGAATATCATCGCGTAACAACTGAGAGTCCGTATAAATCCAGCCGTGCGTTGTTGCAGTCTGCTGCAATTGCTGCTGCATAATTTTCACCACGGATTCATTTTGCTGTCGCAAAGCCAGACTTTCGCGTAAACGCGTGTGTAATTCCGTCAAACATACAGCGAAATCAGCGAAAAATGTGCTCATTCCTGCCGTGACAGAATCATCGACCTGAACCGCTAAAACTTTAGCCATTTGTTGGCAATAGAGGTCAATTTCTTCGGTTAACGTACGTTGTAGCACACTGTAATCAACGGTCTTCGTCGGGGATTTCTCACTACTCCGTCCCCAGTCTGGTTGATTCAACCAGCGCGAGAAAGTCTCACGTACAACACCTAAACGGGTGACCTGCTCATCCGGTATTTCCTGGAGTGATATTGCATCGCTGAATAGCTGGCGAGTATTGAAGTGGGGAACCACGCTGCGAAAAACAGGAAACTCAAATCCAGGGCGAAACCCAGACTCACTCAATGCCACTTTAACCTGTTGTTCAATGGGACGAATAACATCGGTTAGTACCCGGCAAAGGGTTGATTCCAGTTCAGCAAAACGCAGCGTGAAATCCCGGCTGATTTGGGTCTGTGCCGTCTGTAACAGTGTCTCGCAGCGAGTACGAATCTCGCTTAATGGCCACGAATCATGTTGAAACAGCACGGCTAACTGGGCATTCACCTGCTCTTGCTGCTGACGCAAAAAGTCGTTGGCTGATGTCAGGGCCAGCTCTATTTCATGTTGAATCTCACCGCTCACCTGCGTCTGATTGAGTTGCAATAGCTGCAAATTTTCTTCGAGTTGGTGGATATTTTGCCGCAATAGCTCGCAGGCGACAGTCAGGCCGTGGGCGCGAAAATCAAGGTACTCCCGCGCCTGCTGGGCGTAATTCAACAATTTATGCGAGGCAGAACGCAGAGCGTACAACGACGCGTTGGCATACGCGGCATGAAGCAACGCCTGCACCGGCTGTTCAAATAACGAGTCTTCCCACAATTGCTCAACTGCATGGCGAATATGGTCGATATCCTCCAGATCCGCGTTACACCAGCGCCTGCCGAGCGCCGCATGAGCAAAATCCTCCACCCAGCGTTGCTGTTGAGGATCGGGCAATCTGCCGCTGCTGGCTAACTCATGGCGCGCCCGATTCGCCAGATAGCCCCACATCGACGATACCGGAAATATCTGCCCTGGCGTAACACAGCCTTTCATCAACGTCCCGGAAATCAGCGCCCGCACCTGTTCGGCATCGTCGCTGTTACGATCCTGCTGATCGAATTTATTGACCAATACATACAGCGGTACTGACTTGCCGACGGCCATAACCGCCGCGCGCACCTCTTCATCGGAGATCGATTTCAGTTGCGTATAATCCATCACCGCCAGCACCGCAGAAGCGTGCGCCAGCTGCTCATTAAGCATTTGTTGCAGATGTGGTTGTCCGGCTTCGTTTGGCCCGGGAGTATCCAGTAATGTTAACTGCCCCGGATAACTTTCCAGTCCCGCCAGATGGACGAACTCCACTTCAATCACTGGGATATGTTCGATGGCGGCGTAAGCAGAAAAAGGAAAATCAACGTCCAGCGCTTTCGCCATGCGCACCAAATCATTCAAACTTTTCAGACAATGAAAAATAGGCTGGGCGCCCAGGTAATATTTTTCGAAAGCGACGCCATTTTCGATCCGCTGCATAAGTGCACGCATATCTTTATCTATTTCCAGCAGATCGGTCAGATGATTAATATCGTAATCACGCAGGCGTTGTTGTAATTGTTGGATTAAACGGTCAATTGGCGCGACATGTGAAAAATGCAGCACGGGTTCTTTTTGCCCCGGTGTATGGCGAATAAGCGTTGGCAGCGCAGTCATAGGGCGATTGCGATTAGGAAGAACTTCAGTGCCAACAATGGCATTAATGGTGGTTGATTTCCCTGCTTTCATTGTGCCGACAATCGCCAGCACCATTTCCAGACGGGAAATTTTACGCAGCTCATTATTCAGCATCGCGTGGCGCTCGACGATATTATGCTGACTCCAGGGTAAAGTCAGAGGCGGCGCCACTTCTCCAGGTACAGTGAGAGGCATTTTTTCCAGTAACTGCAACTGTTGT
This sequence comes from Escherichia sp. E4736, assembly GCF_005781225.1. Classification (NCBI taxonomy): domain Bacteria; kingdom Pseudomonadati; phylum Pseudomonadota; class Gammaproteobacteria; order Enterobacterales; family Enterobacteriaceae; genus Escherichia; species Escherichia sp. E4736. The sequence continues at coordinate 63,427 of NZ_VATT01000006.1, forward strand.
CGGGAAAGCAGTAACAGACGTTCCGCCTCCTGACTTAACTCATATATTGTCTGTGTGCACATGGAAAGTTCTTCCTTAAAGCAAATTTTATTACTTTTATTTAGCCAGATCGTTTTTTAGTTCTGTTTTCGGCTTTTATAATTACTGCGGGAAATAATTTATATTTAATTTGTTGTTTTTATTAGAATGACGACGTCTCTTCCGACACGTTTAAAAGTCAGAAAGATAAAAAACAATTAAATAAAAAAAAGAACAAGAATAAAGTTAACCTTATCTCAAATAATAAACTGAGGCAAAAAGATTATTTTCTTTTTGCCTTCTCTTTCAAATGAAAACGATCGTCGTCTAAAATCAGCAGTACCCCCGACAAACTCAGGGATTTTGTGTATAATTGCGGCCTTTTTCGGCAATCTGCCGTTTTTTGGCGCTTTTGCCCCGCTGACTTTTGAGGAAATCCACATGTCATTACCACACTGCCCAAAATGCAACTCCGAATACACTTACGAAGATAACGGCATGTACATCTGCCCGGAATGCGCCTACGAATGGAACGACGCAGAACCTGCGCAGGAAAGTGACGAGCTGATCGTTAAAGATGCTAACGGCAACCTGCTGGCTGACGGCGACAGCGTTACCATCATTAAAGATCTGAAGGTGAAAGGTAGCTCTTCGATGCTGAAGATCGGCACCAAAGTGAAAAACATCCGCCTGGTTGAAGGCGACCATAACATCGATTGCAAAATCGACGGTTTTGGTCCGATGAAACTGAAATCTGAGTTCGTGAAAAAGAACTGATTGTATTGCTCAATGTAATGTTGGCACATGATCGGTAGGCCGGATAAAGCGCTCGCGCCGCATCCGGCAACGGTGCCGACTGCCTGATGCGACGCTTGCGCGTCTTATCAGGCCTACAAATTCTCGCACCATCCGTAGGCCGGATAAGGCGTTCACGCCGCATCCGGCAACAGTGCGACTGCCTGATGCGACGCTCGCGCGTCTTATCAGGCCGCCTCTCATCTGTACAAATTTCGAACTACACTTAACTGGCTTCTCTTAACTGAGGTCACCATCATGCCGTTAAGTCCCTACCTCTCTTTTGCCGGTAACTGTGCCGACGCAATTGCTTATTATCAACGCACATTGGGCGCGGAACTGCTCTATAAAATCAGCTTCGGCGAAATGCCGAAATCAGCGCAGGACAGCGCCGAAGGCTGCCCTTCCGGGTTGCAATTTCCCGATACCGCCATCGCCCATGCTAACGTGCGTATTGCCGGAAGCGATATCATGATGAGCGATGCCATGCCGTCAGGAAAAGCCAGCTACTCCGGCTTTACGCTGGTGCTCGATTCGCAACAGGTCGAAGAAGGAAAACGCTGGTTTGATAACCTTGCAGCTAACGGAAAAATCGAAATGGACTGGCAGGAAACCTTCTGGGCGCATGGCTTCGGCAAAGTCACCGATAAATTTGGCGTACCGTGGATGATTAATGTCGTCAAACAACAACCAACGCAATAACCCGCCGGGAGGCCCGCCCTCCCGCACTGTCATCGAATTCCCGTTAACTCTTCATCTGTTAGTCACTTTTAATTAACCAAATCGTCACAATAATCCGCCACGATGGAGCCACTTTTTTAGGGAGGCTGCATCATGCAAACGATTATCCGTGTCGAGAAGCTCGCCAAAACCTTCAATCAGCATCAGGCGCTGCACGCGGTTGATCTGAACATTCATCATGGTGAAATGGTGGCTCTGCTTGGGCCGTCGGGTTCCGGCAAATCCACCCTTTTACGTCACTTAAGCGGTTTGATTACCGGCGATAAATCTGTCGGTAGCCATATCGAGCTGCTGGGCCGCACTGTCCAGCGCGAAGGCCGTCTGGCGCGCGATATCCGCAAAAGCCGCGCCCATACCGGCTACATCTTCCAACAATTCAACCTGGTGAATCGCCTGAGCGTACTGGAGAACGTGCTGATTGGCGCGCTCGGCAGCACGCCGTTCTGGCGCACCTGTTTTAGCTGGTTCACCGGCGAGCAGAAACAGCGCGCGTTACAGGCGCTGACCCGCGTTGGCATGGTGCACTTTGCTCATCAGCGCGTTTCCACCCTCTCCGGCGGCCAGCAGCAACGTGTGGCGATTGCCCGTGCGCTGATGCAGCAGGCGAAGGTAATTCTGGCGGACGAACCGATCGCCTCGCTGGACCCGGAATCAGCGCGCATCGTGATGGACACCCTGCGCGACATCAACCAGAACGACGGCATCACCGTGGTCGTCACGCTGCATCAGGTGGATTACGCCCTGCGCTACTGCGAACGCATCGTCGCCCTGCGCCAGGGGCACGTCTTCTACGACGGCAGCAGCCAACAGTTTGATAACGAACGTTTTGACCATCTCTACCGCAGCATTAATCGCATCGAAGAGAACGCGAAAGCTGCCTGACATCCCCATCATTGAGGAAAACGAATGAACGCTAAGATAATTGCCTCGCTGGCCTTCACCAGCATGTTCAGCCTCAGCACCCTGTTAAGCCCGGCACACGCCGAAGAGCAGGAAAAGGCGCTGAATTTCGGCATTATTTCAACGGAATCACAGCAAAACCTGAAACCGCAATGGACGCCGTTCTTACAGGATATGGAAAAGAAGCTGGGCGTGAAGGTCAACGCCTTCTTTGCCCCGGACTACGCGGGCATTATCCAGGGAATGCGCTTCAACAAAGTGGATATCGCCTGGTACGGCAACCTGTCGGCGATGGAAGCGGTGGATCGCGCCAACGGCCAGGTCTTCGCCCAGACGGTTGCGGCGGATGGATCGCCGGGTTACTGGAGCGTATTGATCGTCAACAAAGACAGCCCGATCAACAACCTGAACGATCTGTTGGCAAAGCGGAAAGATCTCACCTTCGGCAATGGCGATCCTAACTCCACCTCTGGCTTCCTCGTCCCCGGTTACTACGTCTTTGCCAAAAACAATATCTCCGCCAGCGACTTTAAGCGCACGGTCAACGCCGGGCATGAAACCAACGCCCTCGCCGTCGCCAACAAACAGGTGGATGTTGCCACCAACAACACTGAAAACCTCGACAAGCTGAAAACCTCCGCACCAGAGAAGCTGAAAGAACTGAAAGTGATCTGGAAGTCGCCTCTGATCCCAGGCGATCCGATCGTCTGGCGCAAAAATCTGTCCGAAACCACCAAAGACAAGATCTACGACTTCTTTATGAACTACGGCAAAACGCCGGAAGAGAAAGCGGTGCTGGAGCGTCTGGGCTGGGCGCCGTTCCGCGCCTCCAGCGACCTGCAACTGGTACCCATTCGCCAGCTCGCGCTGTTTAAAGAGATGCAGGGCGTAAAAGGCAATAAAGGACTGAATGAGCAGGACAAGCTGGCGAAAACCACCGAGATTCAGGCACAGCTGGATGACCTGGACCGCCTGAACAACGCGTTAAGCGCGATGAGTTCGGTGAGTAAAGCGGTGCAGTAATGTGCTCGATCGGTCCCCTCTCCCACAGGGAGAGGGAGAAAACATTAAACGGAGCCAAACATGCAAACCATCACCATCGCCCCACCCAAGCGCAGCTGGTTCTCGCTTCTGAGCTGGGCCGTTGTTCTCGCCGTGCTGGTCGTCTCGTGGCAGGGCGCGGAAATGGCCCCGCTCACGCTGATTAAAGATGGCGGCAACATGGCGACTTTCGCCGCCGACTTCTTCCCGCCCGATTTCAGCCAGTGGCAGGATTACCTCACCGAAATGGCCGTCACGCTGCAAATCGCCGTCTGGGGAACTGCGCTGGCCATCATTCTCTCCATTCCCTTCGGTCTGATGAGCGCCGAAAATCTGGTGCCCTGGTGGGTTTACCAGCCCACGCGCCGCCTGATGGACGCCTGCCGCGCCATTAACGAAATGGTCTTCGCCATGCTGTTCGTGGTCGCCGTCGGCCTCGGTCCGTTCGCTGGCGTGCTGGCGCTGTTTATCCACACCACCGGCGTGCTCTCCAAACTGCTTTCCGAAGCAGTGGAAGCGATTGAACCCGGCCCGGTGGAAGGCATTCGCGCCACTGGCGCCAACAAGCTCGAAGAGATCCTCTACGGCGTACTGCCACAGGTGATGCCACTGCTGATTTCCTACTCCCTCTATCGCTTCGAATCCAACGTCCGCTCGGCGACCGTCGTCGGCATGGTCGGCGCGGGCGGGATCGGCGTCACGCTGTGGGAAGCGATTCGCGGTTTCCAGTTCCAGCAAACCTGCGCCCTGATGGTGCTGATTATCGTCACGGTCAGCCTGCTGGATTTCCTCTCTCAACGGTTGCGTAAGCACTTTATCTGATTAGCGAGGCATTGATATCTATGCACTTGTCTACACATCCGACCAGCTACCCGACACGCTATCAGGAGATAGCCGCAAAACTTGAGCAGGAGCTTCGTCAACACTACCGCTGCGGTGACTATCTCCCCGCGGAGCATCAACTGGCGGCACGCTTTGAGGTGAACCGCCACACCTTGCGCCGCGCCATCGACCAACTGGTGGAGAAAGGCTGGGTACAGCGCCGTCAGGGCGTCGGCGTGCTGGTGCTGATGCGCCCGTTCGATTACCCGCTCAACGCCCAGGCGCGTTTTAGCCAGAACCTGCTGGACCAGGGCAGCCACCCCACCAGCGAAAAACTGCTGTCGGTGCTGCGCCCCGCCTCCGGTCACGTCGCTGACGCGCTGGGGATAACCGAGGGGGAGAACGTCATCCACCTGCGCACCCTGCGTCGGGTCAACGGCGTCGCGCTCTGTTTGATCGACCACTACTTCGCGGACCTCACCCTCTGGTCGACGCTGCAACGCTTCGACAGCGGCTCGCTGCACGATTTTCTGCGCGAGCAAACGGGGATTGCGCTGCGCCGCAGCCAGACGCGGATCAGCGCCCGCCGCGCCCAAGCCAAAGAGTGCCAGCGTCTTGAAATCCCGAATATGTCGCCGCTGCTGTGCGTGCGCACCCTTAACCACCGTGACGGTGAAAGCAGCCCGGCGGAGTACTCCGTCAGCCTGACGCGCGCCGACATGATTGAATTCACTATGGAGCACTGAATGCACGCAGATACCGCGACCCGCCAGCACTGGATGTCCGTGCTGGCGCACAGCCAACCGGCTGAACTGGCAGCCCGCCTGAAAGCGCTGAACATCACCGCCGACTATGAAGTGATTCGCACCGCTGAAACCGGTCTGGTGCAGATTCAGGCGCGGATGGGCGGCACCGGCGAACGCTTTTTTGCTGGCGACGCCACGCTCACCCGCGCCGCCGTACGCCTGACTGACGGCACGCTCGGCTACAGCTGGGTGCTGGGGCGCGACAAACAGCACGCCGAACGCTGTGCGCTGATTGACGCACTGATGCAGCAAACCCGCCATTTTCAAAACTTATCAGAAACCCTTATTGCCCCGCTGGACGCTGACCGTATGGCACGCATTGCCGCACGTCAGGCCGAAGTGAACGCCAGCCGGGTCGACTTCTTTACGATGGTTCGCGGAGACAACGCATGACCCTGGAAACCGCTTTTATGCTTCCCGTGCAGGATGCCCAGCACAGTTTTCGTCGCCTGTTAAAGGCCATGAGCGAGCCGGGCGTGATTGTCGCCCTGCATCAGCTCAAACGCGGCTGGCAACCGCTGAATATCGCCACCACCAGCGTGCTGCTGACGCTGGCCGATAACGACACGCCGGTGTGGCTTTCCCAGCCATTAAGTAACGATATCGTCAGCCAGAGCCTGCGTTTTCATACCAACGCGCCGCTGGTCAATCAGCCGGAACAGGCGACCTTCGCGGTGACGGATGAGGCGATTTCCAGCGAACAGCTCAACGCCCTTTCCACCGGCACCGCCGTTGCACCAGAAGCGGGCGCGACGCTGATTTTACAGGTCGCCAGCCTGAGCGGCGGGCGCATGTTGCGTCTAACCGGCGCGGGTATTGCCGAAGAACGAATGATCGCCCCGCAGCTACCGGAGTGCATTCTGCACGAACTCACCGAGCGCCCGCACCCGTTCCCGCTCGGCATCGACCTGATCCTGACCTGCGGCGAGCGCCTGCTGGCTATCCCGCGAACCACTCATGTGGAGGTGTGCTGATGTACGTTGCCGTGAAAGGGGGCGAAAAGGCGATCGACGCCGCCCACGCCCTGCAAGAAAGCCGACGCCGGGGCGATACCGATTTGCCTGAACTGAGCGTCGCCCAGATTGAACAGCAGCTTAACCTCGCGGTGGATCGCGTGATGACCGAAGGCGGCATTGCCGACCGCGAACTGGCGGCGCTGGCGCTGAAACAGGCCAGCGGCGATAACGTCGAAGCAATTTTCCTGCTGCGCGCCTACCGCACCACGCTGGCGAAGCTCGCGGTAAGCGAGCCGCTCGACACCACCGAGATGCGTCTCGAACGGCGTATTTCAGCGGTTTATAAAGATATTCCCGGCGGCCAGTTGCTTGGCCCAACCTACGACTACACCCATCGCCTGCTCGATTTCACCCTGCTGGCAAACGGCGAAGCGCCAACGCTGACCACCGCCGACAGCGAACAACAGCCGTCGCCGCACGTTTTCAGCCTGCTGGCGCGTCAGGGGCTGGCGAAGTTTGAAGAGGATAGCGGCGCACAGCCGGATGACATCACCCGCACGCCGCCGGTTTACCCCTGCTCACGTTCTTCCCGTTTGCAGCAGTTGATGCGCGGCGACGAAGGCTATTTGCTGGCGCTGGCCTACTCCACCCAACGCGGTTACGGGCGCAATCACCCGTTCGCGGGTGAAATCCGCAGTGGTTACATCGACGTGTCGATTGTGCCGGAAGAGCTGGGATTTGCGGTGAACGTCGGCGAACTGCTGATGACTGAATGCGAAATGGTCAACGGTTTTATCGACCCGCCGGATGAGCCGCCGCACTTCACGCGCGGCTACGGGCTGGTGTTCGGCATGAGCGAGCGCAAAGCGATGGCGATGGCGCTGATTGACCGCGCTCTGCAAGCCCCGGAATACGGCGAGCACGCGACAGGCCCGGCGCAGGATGAAGAGTTCGTGCTGGCGCATGCCGACAACGTCGAAGCCGCAGGCTTTGTCTCGCACCTCAAACTCCCGCACTACGTCGATTTCCAGGCCGAACTGGAGCTACTCAAACGTCTGCAACAGGAGCAGAACCATGGCTAATCTGAGCGGCTACAACTTTGCGTACCTCGACGAGCAGACCAAACGCATGATCCGCCGCGCCATCTTAAAAGCGGTGGCGATCCCCGGCTATCAGGTGCCGTTTGGCGGGCGCGAGATGCCAATGCCATACGGCTGGGGAACCGGCGGCATACAGCTCACCGCCAGCGTGATTGGCGAAAGCGACGTGTTGAAGGTGATTGACCAGGGCGCAGACGACACCACCAACGCCGTGTCGATCCGCAACTTCTTTAAGCGCGTGACCGGGGTGAACACCACCGAACGCACGGACGATGCCACGGTCATCCAGACGCGTCACCGCATCCCCGAGACGCCGCTTACCGAAGATCAGATAGTTATCTTCCAGGTGCCGATCCCGGAACCGCTGCGCTTTATCGAGCCGCGCGAAACGGAGACCCGCACCATGCACGCGCTGGAGGAGTACGGCGTGATGCAGGTGAAGCTGTATGAAGATATCGCCCGCTTCGGTCATATCGCCACCACCTATGCCTATCCGGTGAAAGTGAACGGACGCTACGTGATGGACCCGTCGCCGATCCCGAAATTCGATAACCCAAAAATGGACATGATGCCCGCCCTGCAACTGTTCGGCGCGGGGCGCGAAAAGCGCATCTATGCGGTGCCGCCGTTTACCCGCGTGGAAAGCCTCGATTTCGACGATCACCCGTTCACCGTCCAGCAGTGGGATGAGCCGTGCGCCATCTGCGGATCGACCCACAGCTATCTTGATGAAGTGGTGCTGGATGACGCCGGAAACCGCATGTTTGTCTGCTCCGATACCGATTATTGCCGCCAACAGAGCGAGGCGAAAAGCCAATGAATCAACCGTTACTTTCGGTCAATAACCTGACTCATCTTTACGCGCCGGGCAAAGGCTTCAGCGATGTCTCTTTTGATTTATGGCCGGGGGAGGTGCTGGGCATTGTCGGGGAATCCGGCTCCGGGAAGACCACGCTGCTGAAATCAATCTCCGCCCGTCTGACGCCGCAGCAGGGGGAGATTTACAACGAGAACCGTTCCCTCTATGGCATGAGCGAAGCCGACCGCCGTCGCCTGCTGCGCACCGAATGGGGCGTGGTGCATCAGCATCCGCTCGACGGCCTGCGCCGCCAGGTGTCGGCAGGCGGCAATATCGGCGAGCGGCTGATGGCGACCGGGGCGCGTCATTACGGCGACATTCGCGCCACCGCGCAGAAATGGCTGGAAGAGGTGGAGATTCCCGCTAACCGGATCGACGACCTGCCGACCACCTTTTCCGGCGGCATGCAGCAACGTTTGCAGATCGCCCGTAACCTGGTGACGCATCCGAAGCTGGTGTTTATGGATGAACCGACCGGCGGGCTGGATGTGTCGGTACAGGCACGCCTGCTCGATCTGCTGCGCAGCCTGGTGGTGGAGCTGAATCTGGCAGTGGTAATTGTCACCCACGATCTGGGCGTCGCCCGCCTGCTGGCGGACCGTTTGCTGGTGATGAAGCAGGGGCAAGTGGTGGAGAGTGGGTTAACCGACCGTGTGCTCGACGACCCGCATCACCCGTATACCCAACTGCTGGTGTCATCGGTTTTGCAGAATTGAGCCGGTGCCGGATGCGGCGTAAACGCCTTATCTGGCCTACAAATGCGCTCCCCGTAGGTCGGATAAGACGCATCAGCGTCGCATCCGACACCCGAACCACGAGGCGAAAAATGATTAACGTACAAAACGTCAGTAAAACCTTCATCCTGCACCAGCAAAACGGCGTGCGCCTGCCCGTCTTACAACGCGCCTCGCTCACCGTCAACGCGGGCGAATGCGTGGTGCTCCACGGCCACTCCGGCAGCGGCAAATCAACCCTGCTGCGCTCGCTGTACGCCAACTATCTGCCCGACGAAGGGCAAATCCAGATCAAACACGGTGACGAATGGGTAGACCTGGTCACTGCACCAGCGCGCAAAGTGGTGGAAATCCGCAAAACCACCGTCGGCTGGGTGAGCCAGTTTCTGCGCGTCATCCCGCGTATTTCGGCGCTGGAAGTGGTGATGCAGCCGCTGCTCGATACTGGCGTTCCGCGTGAAGCCTGCGCCGCTAAAGCCGCGCGTCTGCTCACGCGCCTGAACGTACCGGAACGCCTGTGGCACCTTGCGCCATCAACCTTCTCCGGCGGCGAACAGCAGCGCGTCAACATTGCCCGTGGCTTTATCGTCGACTACCCCATTCTGCTGCTCGACGAACCCACCGCCTCGCTGGACGCCAAAAACAGCGCCGCCGTAGTCGAGCTGATTCGCGAAGCCAAAGCCCGTGGCGCGGCCATCGTCGGCATCTTCCATGATGAAGCCGTACGCAATGACGTCGCCGACCGCCTGCACCCAATGGGAGCCTCTGCATGATTATCAATAACGTCAAACTGGTGCTGGAAAACGAAGTGGTGCACGGTTCGCTGGAGATGCAGGACGGCGAAATCCGCGCCTTTGCCGAAAGCCAGAGCCGCCTGCCGGACGCGATGGACGGCGAAGGCGGCTGGCTGCTGCCGGGGCTGATTGAGCTGCATACCGATAACCTCGATAAATTCTTCACCCCGCGCCCGAAAGTTGACTGGCCTGCCCACTCGGCGATGAGCAGCCACGACGCGCTGATGGTGGCGAGCGGCATCACCACCGTGCTGGACGCCGTGGCGATTGGTGATGTGCGCGACGGCGGCGATCGGCTGGAGAATCTGGAGAAGATGATCAACGCCATCGAAGAGACGCAGAAACGCGGCGTCAACCGCGCCGAGCACCGTCTGCACCTGCGCTGCGAACTGCCGCATCACACCACGCTGCCGCTGTTTGAAAAACTGGTGCAGCGCGAGCCAGTCACGCTGGTGTCGTTGATGGACCACTCACCCGGCCAGCGCCAGTTCGCCAACCGCGAGAAGTATCGCGAATATTATCAGGGCAAATACTCGCTCACCGATGCGCAGATGCAACAGTACGAAGAGGAACAACTGGCGCTCGCCGCACGCTGGTCGCAGCCGAATCGCGAAACCATTGCCGCGATCTGCCGCACACGCCAGATTGCGCTTGCCAGCCACGATGACGCCACGCACGCCCACGTTGCCGAATCCCACCAGCTTGGCAGCGTGATCGCCGAATTTCCCACCACGTTTGAAGCAGCGGAAGCCTCGCGTAAGCATGGCATGAACGTGCTGATGGGCGCGCCGAATATCGTGCGTGGCGGCTCGCACTCCGGCAACGTGGCGGCAAGTGAACTGGCGCAGCTTGACCTGCTGGATATCCTCTCTTCCGACTACTACCCCGCCAGCCTGCTGGATGCGGCATTTCGCGTCGCCGATGACCAGAGCAACCGCTTTACGCTGCCGCAGGCGGTGAAGCTGGTGACCAAAAATCCGGCCCAGGCGCTGAATCTTCAGGATCGCGGGGTGATTGGCGAGGGCAAACGCGCCGACCTGGTGCTGGCGCATCGCAAGGGCAATCATATTCATATCGACCACGTCTGGCGTCAGGGTAAAAGGGTGTTCTGATGATGGGAAAGCTAATCTGGTTGATGGGGCCTTCCGGCTCCGGGAAAGACAGCCTGCTGGCGGCGCTGCGCCAGCGGGAACAGGTGCAGTTACTGGTGGCACATCGCTACATCACGCGCGATGCCTGTGCCGGAAGCGAAAACCATATCGCCCTGAGCGAGCAGGAGTTTTTTACCCGCGCGGGGCAAAATCTGTTGGCCTTAAGCTGGCACGCTAACGGTCTGTATTATGGCGTCGGCATCGAGATTGACCTCTGGCTGCACGCTGGATTCGACGTGGTAGTCAACGGCTCACGCGCGCATTTGCCGCAGGCGCGGGCGCGCTATCAATCGGCGCTGCTGCCCATTTGTTTACAGGTTTCGCCGGAGATCCTCCGCCAGCGCCTGGAAAACCGTGGGCGTGAAAACCCCAGTGAAATTAACGCCCGGCTGGCGCGCGCCGCCCGCTATACTCCGCAGGATTGCCATACGCTCAACAATGACGGCAGCCTGCGCCAGTCGGTCGACACGCTGCTGACGCTGATCCATCAGAAGGAGAAACACCATGCCTGCTTGTGAGCTTCGCCCGGCCACGCAGTACGATACCGACGCGGTTTACGCGCTGATTTGTGAGCTAAAACAGGCGGAGTTTGACCATCACGCGTTTCGCGTGGGCTTTAACGCCAACCTGCGCGACCCGAATATGCGCTACCATCTGGCGCTGCTGGATGGCGAAGTTGTCGGCATGATCGGCCTGCATTTGCAGTTTCATCTGCATCATGTCAACTGGATCGGCGAAATTCAGGAACTGGTGGTGATGCCGCAGGCGCGCGGTTTGAACGTGGGTAGCAAGTTGCTGGCATGGGCAGAAGAAGAAGCCCGCCAGGCCGGGGCCGAAATGACCGAGCTTTCCACCAACGTGAAGCGCCACGACGCGCACCGTTTCTATCTGCGCGAAGGCTACGAGCAGAGCCATTTCCGCTTCACGAAGGTGCTGTAACATGAGCCTGACTCTCACGCTCACCGGCACTGGCGGCGCACAGGGCGTTCCGGCATGGGGCTGTGAGTGCGCGGCCTGCGTCAGAGCCCGGCGCTCACCGCAGTATCGCCGCCAGCCATGCAGCGGCGTGGTGAAGTTTAACGAGGCTGTCACCCTGATCGACGCCGGGCGGCACGATCTCGCCGATCGCTGGTCACCCGGATCGTTCCAGCAGTTTTTGCTGACGCATTATCATATGGATCACGTGCAGGGGCTGTTTCCGCTGCGCTGGGGCGTTGGCGATCCGATCCCGGTTTACGGCCCGCCGGATGGACAGGGTTGCGACGATCTGTTTAAACATCCGGGCCTGCTTGATTTCAGCCACACGGTGGAACCGTTTGTAGTGTTTGATTTGCAGGGGGTGCAGGTCACGCCCCTGCCGCTCAACCACTCAAAACTCACTTTCGGCTATTTACTGGAAACGGCACATAGCCGGGTGGCGTGGCTGTCTGACACCGCTGGCCTGCCGGAAAAAACGCTGAAATTTTTACGCAATAACCAGCCGCAAGTGATGGTGATTGATTGCAGCCACCCGCCGCGCGAGGATGCGCCGCGTAATCACTGCGATTTAAACACCGTGCTGGCGCTGAATGAAGTTATCCGCTCGCCGCGCGTGATTCTGACGCACATCAGCCACCAGTTTGATGCGTGGCTGATGGAGAACGCGCTGCCGTCGGGATTTGAGGCGGGGTTTGATGGGATGGAGATTGGGGTAGCGTGATGGGGAGAATGTGCGCACTGGCCCCCTCACCGCCCATACTCATCTTCCATTCTCCGCTCTTCATCTTCCAGTTGCCGACGCTCCCGATCAAGCTGGCGCTGGCGATCGTCCAGCTGCCTGCGGCGATCTTCAAACTGGCGGTGGCGGTCGTCATATTGTCTGCGCCGATCGTCGCTCACTTGACGCTGCCAGCCGTCGTCGCGCGAATCTTCATAGTCTCGCCCACGGTCAGGGTTATAAGCGTCGTTAATCGCCTGCTGAATATTGCCAATGGTGTCGTCGATAATATCGGCCTGGGCCGGAACGGTGGACAGCGTGAGCAGGGTGAAAAGAAAGAGCGTGGAGTAAGGTTTCATAAGCCAGTCTCTGCAATGGACTGGCTTAACGTTAGTTGAGTGTGAATGAGCGGAGTAGCGGAGTAGCGGAGTAATCTCAAATTCGGTAAGGCGCAGACTCTTCCATTAGCTGGTTAGCTCGCTGTTTATTTTCCGCCACCAGCACAATGCCATGACATTTTTGATCCGGTGAAATACTCCAGATACGCTCTTCCGGAATGCAACCGCCATCGTAGATCACTTTCGTGCCATCGTAAGGCCAAAATGCCCCTTGTTCAGTGTCTAATACAAACACGGAAATCTGATCGGACTCGCGCGCGATCTTCTGCCAGAGCATCTTCCCGCCATCATATTGATCAAAATCGCTGATTAGCGTGATACCGCATTGCAGAATTAGCGCTTCATACAGCCGAGTTGCCAGCCCCTTATCGCGCTCACCAGGAGAGACACAAATACCTTCCACCTGTACCAGATCCGAGTCTTCCCACCAGCGTTCAACGGCAATGATATCGCTGCCGAACTCTTTTTTACGCTGCAGATCGAGAGCGGCAAGTACCCGATGACGCGGCACGCCTGCAAAAACTTCAATGTCCGCTTCAATGATGGCCGCTCTTGGCGTCTGCTTGTCATAAATTACCTGTAACAGACGTCCAGAAAGCTCGATCTCTTCCACCACGCGAAAAGAACGAGCAACCGTCATAGGGCTATAGGTGGTTGGCATCACGATCATATGTGAATCGCCTCTTGTCAGTACTGGCATAATTCCTTTTATATCCCATTCAGAACAGAATTGCTCACAATAGCAGCACGTTTGCTTCAGGCCTCTTGATAAATTCTGAAAATCATCCCTCAATTTGCCCCAGCGCCTGTGCCAGCTGCGCGCGGGTAAAAGGTTTGCGCAGTAGTGCCACATCGGGCAGCGCGGGGTTATGGCTGGGGCGTAAATCCTGACCACTGATGAGTAGCAGCGTCAGGTGCGGGTAAAGTTTGCGGGCCGCATTGACCACTTCTGCGCCGCTCATGCCGCCGGGGAGCATTAAGTCACTGATAAAAATATCGATTTCTGCTGATGCCGCCAGCAGGTCCAGCGCCTGTTCGCCGCTGCTCGCTTCCAGCGTCAAATAGCCCAGCAGGTGCAACTGCTCGCAGATGGTCTGGCGCACCGCGGCTTCATCTTCCAGCACTAACACCAGTTTATCGCCGCTGACGGCTGTCTGCTCTACCACCGCTGGCGATAGGTTTTTCGCCGCCGTCAGCGCGCGGGGAAGCTGTAATCTGACCGTTGTTCCTTGCCCCGGCGCGCTTTCAATTTCCACGCGCCCGCCGGACTGGCGCACGAACCCATAGACCATCGACAAGCCCAGCCCGCTGCCACTGCCCGTCTGTTTGGTGGTAAAGAACGGCTCGAACACCTGGCTTTTCACCGCCTGCGACATGCCGCTGCCATGATCGATGACCTCCAGCGCCACCATGTCCTGTCGCTGCCCACTGCTGCGGGTGACACGCTGATTCCAGGTGCGAATTTTGATGATTCCCGTCTGCCCTTCCATCGCATCGCGGGCGTTCACTACCAGATTGATGATGGCGTTTTCCAGCTGGCTGACGTCAATCCACGCGGGCCACGCCGGAGACTGCGCTTCAATCTCCAGCGCCAGGGTTGCCGGTAAGGAGTGGCGCATTAATTCGCTTAACTCTTCCAGCAGAGTTTTTAGTTCAACGGCTTGCGGATGTAAGGACTGCTTGCGAGAAAACGCCAGTAGCCGCTGGGTCAGTAGCGCCCCACGTTCGGCGGCTTGCAGCGCCCGCTGTATTCGCGGCGCGTCGGGCGAGTCCGTGTTCACCAGCTCCAGGCTGCCGATAATCACTGCAAGTAGATTATTAAAATCATGCGCCAGCCCGCCCGTCAGTTGCCCGACCGCTTTCAACTTCTGGCTGTGCAATAGCGCCTCTTCCAGCCCCTGCCGCTCGGTTTGGGCAATCTCCATCTGCGTGGTTTTCTCTTTCAACAACCGTGAGGTTCGTTCGAGTGATGCGGTATTGCGGGCGAAGACGTTAAAGGCACGCGCCAGTTCACCCAACTCATCGCGCCGCTGTAACGCCGGAAAAGTGACGTCCGCTTCGCCGTGCGCCAGGCGGCTCATGGCGCGGGAAATCGCCGTCAGGTTAGAGCCGAGATTGCGATAGATATACCAGCCTGCAAACGCGGTGATCACCACCGCTAACAGGGCGAAAATCATGATCACCCTCTCGCCAGAGCGCAGATCCTGGTAACTTTGCGCCACCCGCTGACCGGAGAGCGTCGCCACCTGTTCGGCGTAACGGTTAATGTCACTATTGAGGATCGCCACCAGCGCTTTGATGTGGAACATATACCAGCTAATCGCCAGATCGCTTTGCTCGAGAGCGGCAGAAAGCGGCGCCAGCTTGCGCAGTTCATCATTGAAATCAGTGAGTAGCGTATTAACCAATGGCGTATCGCTGTGGGTCGGTAATGCAGACATCACCCCGACCAGTTGATGAATAATCGCCTGCGGCGCGGACGTGGCAATAGCGGCAACAATCAGTCGGTTCATCTCGTTAAGCAAAATGTCATCTTCCGCGTGAGTGACTTTTTGCAAATGTCGCAGATAACTTAAGTTTTGATATAGCGAACTTAACAGCGCGTTACGCTCCAGATGCCGCCTTTGCCCGCGCTCCAGCATTCCGCCGACGCTGGTTTGCAGTTCGTTACTACGCGTGATGATTCGCGTCACCAGCCCGGCGTCCTGCTGCGCTAAAGGCGCGTCCGCCAGTTGCTCAAGCGAGATTTTTAACGCCCGCTGTGTCTCCTGCAATCGCTCGGCTTCACCTTTATATTCCAGCGCCCCCACCACCTGTGACAATCGCACCGCCGCCGTCGCCACGTTTGCCGTGTCGCGCGCCAGATTCAGGCTGCCGGTCATATCATCCACCGTTTGCTGCTGCACCTGCTCCTGCATCTGGCTGGCATGACGAAAACCCATTACCGCCACGCCGCTGACCATCAGCGTCACCGCCACCACCAGCAAATTTAAAAGCAGCAATCGCCCGCGCGCGCTGGCAAAAAAGTGACGTCCGGGGTGCGCCATATCACGCTCCGTAAAGAAAAATCGCAATATGACAAATATGAACGGCTTCTGACATTTTGCATTTACTTTCCTGTGATGGAGTGCTGATATCGACAACCTCGCAGGAGTCCACCATGAACAGCACGCCGGTTCTGGAGATGCGCAATATTGCCAAAGCTTTTGGCAAATTTTATGCGCTCAAAGGGGTGGATTTGACGGTCTACCCAGGCGAGATCCATGCTCTGATGGGGGAAAACGGCGCGGGAAAAAGCACGCTGATGAAGGTGCTGGCGGGGGCTTATACCGCCACCAGCGGCGAGATCCTGATTGACGGCAAGCCCTTTCACATTCGCACACCAAAAGATGCCTTAAGCGCCGGTATTACGCTGATTTATCAGGAGATGCAGCTGGCACCGAATCTGACGGTGGCAGAAAATATTTTCCTCGGCAGCGAGCTTTCCCACGGCGGGCTGGTGCAGCGCAAAGAGATGCTGGTGCAGGCGCAAAAAGTGATCGACCGCCTCGGCGCGCAGTTTAACGCCAGCGATAAAGTCATGACGCTGACCATTGCCGAGCAACAACAGGTCGAAATCGCCCGCGCGCTGCATCGCAACAGCCGCATTCTGGTGATGGACGAACCCACCGCCGCCCTCTCCTCGCGTGAAACTCACCGCCTGTTTGAATTGATTATGCGGCTGCGCGATGAAGGGATGGCGATTATCTATATCAGCCACCGCATGGCAGAAGTGTATGAGCTTTCCGATCGCGTCAGCGTGCTGCGCGACGGGCAATACGTTGGCAGCCTGACCCGCGATAACCTCAACGCCGCTGAACTGGTACGGATGATGGTCGGCAGGCCACTGAGCGATCTGTTCAATAAAGAGCGCGATATCCCGCTCGGCAAAGCCCGCCTGAATGTTCACCACCTGACCGACGGTGGCAAAGTCCAGCCGAGTAGCCTGCTGGTGCGTTCCGGCGAAATTGTCGGCCTCGCCGGGCTGGTAGGAGCCGGACGTTCAGAGCTGGCGCAGTTGATCTTCGGCGTACGTAAAGCGACGGGCGGAATGATTGAAGTCGATGGCGAACCGGTGGTGATCCACTCCCCGCGTGAGGCCATCGATCTTGGCATTGGTTTTCTCACCGAAAATCGCAAAGAACAAGGCTTGTTCCTTGAAATGGCGGCAGCCGAAAACATCACCATGGCAACCCTGGAGCGCGATGCCAGCTGGGGAATGCTCAATCGCAAAAAAGCACAAACCATCTCCGATGACGCCATCAAGTTGCTCAACATCCGCGTGCCTCATGCCCAGGTGCGAGCGGGCGGGCTTTCGGGCGGCAATCAGCAAAAGCTGTTGATCTCCCGCTGGGTGGCGATTGGCCCGCGCATTTTACTGCTCGATGAACCCACGCGTGGTGTGGATGTCGGCGCAAAAAGCGAGATCTACCGGATCATGAACGAGATGGCGCGCAAAGGCGTGGCGATACTGATGATCTCCAGCGAACTGCCGGAGATAGTCGGCATGAGCGATCGCGTTTATGTGATGCGCGAAGGCAGCATTGCCGGTGAGTTAAACGGCAAAAACATCACCCAGGAAAACATTATGACCTTAGCGACTGGCGTCAACGACGCCCATTCCCAGGCGGTGCCCTCATGACGACCTCTGTAAAGACCTCTGCCAAAAAAATGCTGATGAGCGATCTGATGCAAACGGTCGGCATTTTGCCCATTTTAATTCTGATCGTGGCGGTATTTGGCTTTATCGCGCCAAACTTTTTTACCGAAAGCAACCTGCTAAATATTACCCGCCAGGCATCGATCAACATTGTGCTGGCGGCGGGGATGACCTTCATCATTTTGACTGGCGGGATCGACCTTTCTGTAGGTTCAATTCTCGGCACCACGGCGGTAGCGGCGATGGTCGTCTCCCTTAGCCCGGAGTTCGCCATGCTGTCGATTCCAGCGGCGCTGATGCTCGGCCTGCTGCTGGGGTTGTTCAACGGCGCGCTGGTGGCCTTTGCCGGATTGCCACCGTTTATCGTCACGCTCGGCACCTATACGGCGCTACGCGGGGCGGCGTATCTGCTGGCGGACGGCACCACGGTCATCAACTCCAACATTAATTTCGAGTGGATAGGTAATAACTATCTTGGGCCTGTCCCGTGGCTGGTGGTGATTGCCCTCGCAGTGATTGTGCTGTGCTGGTTTATTCTGCGCCGCACCACGCTTGGCGTTCATATCTACGCCGTCGGCGGCAATATGCAGGCAGCGCGTCTTACCGGCATTAAGGTCTGGCTGGTGCTGCTGTTTGTTTATGGCATGAGCGGCCTGCTTTCAGGGCTTGGCGGGATTATGAGCGCCTCGCGGCTGTACAGCGCCAACGGCAACTTAGGCATGGGGTACGAACTGGATGCCATTGCGGCGGTGATCCTCGGCGGCACCAGTTTTGTCGGTGGTATCGGCACCATCACCGGCACGCTGGTTGGGGCGCTGATTATCGCCACGCTAAACAACGGCATGACCCTAATGGGCGTCTCTTACTTCTGGCAACTGGTGATCAAAGGGGCGGTGATCATCATTGCGGTGCTGATCGATAAATACCGTACCCGACATCATCAAAGCGCATAACAACAATACCCTACACATGAGGAATACAGCATGAGATTGAAGCCCTTAGTGACCGCGCTCTGTGCAGGCGCGCTGCTGGCCGCAGCACCGTTCGCCCAGGCAAAAGAATTGAAATCGATAGGCGTGACGGTAGGCGATCTGGCAAACCCATTCTTCGTGCAGATCACCAAAGGCGCGGAGCTGGAAGCGCGCAAACTGGCAGGCGATAACGTCAAAGTGACGCTGGTTTCCAGCGGCTACGATCTGGGCCAGCAGGTGTCGCAGATCGACAACTTTATCGCCGCTAACGTCGATATGATCATCCTCAACGCTGCCGATTCAAAAGGGATCGGCCCGGCGGTGAAACGGGCGAAAGATGCCGGGATCGTGGTCGTCGCAGTTGACGTAGCGGCAGAAGGCGCCGATGCCACCATCACTTCCGATAACACCCAGGCAGGCGAAATGGCCTGTAAGTACATCACCGATCGCCTGAAAGGCAAAGGCAACGTGGTGATCATCAACGGGCCTCCGGTGTCCGCCGTGCAAAACCGCGTTGAAGGCTGCCAGACTGAATTTAAACGCCATCCTGACATCAAGGTGCTCTCTGACAACCAGAACGCCAAAGGCAGTCGTGAAGGCGGGCTGGAGGTAATGACCGGACTGCTGGCGGCAAATCCGAAGATCGACGGCGTATTTGCCATTAACGATCCCACCGCGATCGGTGCCGATCTGGCAGCCAAACAGGCACAACGTAGCGAGTTCTTTATTGTCGGCGTTGACGGAAGCCCGGACGCCGAAGAGGCGCTGAAACGTGAGAACTCGTTGTTTGTCGCCACCCCTGCGCAAGATCCCCAGGTGATGGCAGCGAAAGCGGTGGAAATTGGCTACGACATTTTGCAGGGCAAACCCGCGCCGAAAGAGCCGGTGCTGATCCCGGTGACGATGATCGACAAAAACAACGTCGGCAATTACAAAGGCTGGACGGTGAAATAAGTCCACACGCCGGGCGGCGCAGCTGCCCGGCCACCGCTAAGGAGAACGCTTTCGATGAAACGCTCCGCTATAAACGACATTCTCGGCCATACACGGCAATTCTTTTCGCAACATGACGTGCATCTTCCGCCCTTTGCCAGTTTCACGCCTGCCCAATGGCAACAACTCGACACCACCGCGTGGGAGGAAGTTTTTGAGCTCAAACTCGGCTGGGATGTTACCGCTTTTGGTGGCAACGACTTTGCTGCACAGGGGCTGACGCTGTTTACCCTGCGTAACGGCTCACCAAAAGGAATGCCGTATGTGAAATGTTACGCCGAGAAGATCATGCATGTGCGCGATGCGCAGGTAACGCCAATGCATTTTCACTGGCGTAAGCGTGAGGACATTATCAATCGCGGCGGCGGCAATTTGATTGTTGAACTGTGGAATGCCGATAGCAACGAGCAAACGGTTGATAGCGACGTTACGGTGGTGATCGACGGCTGCCGCCAGAAACATACCGCAGGCAGTCAGTTGCGCCTGTCTCCCGGCGAAAGTATCTGCCTGCTGCCTGGCCTTTATCACAGCTTTTGGGCAGAAGCCGGTTTTGGCGATGTGCTGGTTGGCGAAGTCTCTTCTGTTAATGACGACGACCACGATAACCACTTTTTACAGCCGCTGGACCGCTACAACCTGATTGACGAAGACGAACCGGCCCAGTTGGTGTTGTGTAACGAATACCGCCAGTTCCGCTGAATAAGGAGAACGTTATGCCGTTGATTTCTCTCGCTGAAGGGCTGGCTCATGCCCGCGAACATCACTATGCGTTAGGCGCGTTTAATGTGCTGGACTCACACTTTTTACGCGCGCTATTCGCTGCGGCCAGACAGGAACGCTCGCCGTTTATTATCAACATTGCCGAAGTACATTTTAAATATATCTCGCTGGATTCCCTGGTCGAAGCCGTGAAATTTGAAGCGGCGCGCCATGCCATTCCGGTGGTGTTAAATCTCGATCACGGGCTGCATTTTGAATCGGTGGTGCAAGCGTTGCGGCTGGGATTCAGCTCGGTAATGTTTGACGGCTCCACGCTGGAGTATGAAGAAAATGTCCGCCAGACGCGGGAAGTGGTGAAAATGTGCCATGCCGTTGGCGTATCGGTAGAAGCTGAACTGGGCGCGGTAGGTGGCGACGAAGGCGGTGCGCTTTACGGTCATGCCGATGAATCTCTGTTTACCGATCCGCAACTGGCGCGTGATTTTGTCGACCGTACCGGCATTGACGCGCTGGCCGTGGCGATTGGCAATGCACACGGCAAATATCGCGGCGAACCGAAACTCGATTTCCCGCGCCTCGACGCTATCCGCCAGCAGGCGGCTATCCCGCTGGTGTTACACGGCGGCTCAGGGATTAGCGATGCCGATTTCCGCCGCGCCATCGAACGGGGTATCCACAAAATCAATTTCTACACGGGTATGTCGCAAGCGGCGCTGGCAGCCGTTGAGGCCCGAATGGCGCGCCGTCAGCCGATGTATGACGAGTTCGCCGAGTTACTGCTGGCAGTGGAAGCCGCCATCAGCGATACGGTTGCACAACAGATGCGTATTTTCGGCAGTGCGGGGCAAGCATGATGGAACGTAAAGGGATTATCGCCGCAGGCAATATGCTGGTTGACCACGTCCATCAGATTATCCAGTGGCCAGAGCGCGGCTGGCTGGCGGAGATCACCCACAGCGAACGCTCAACCGGAGGCGCGCCGCTTAACGTCCTGCTGACGCTGGCGAAAATGCGCACCGGGTTGCCGTTACAGGCGGTCGGGCTAATCGGTCAGGACAGCGACGGCGATTACATCATGGCGATGCTTGAGCAATATCACGTCAATCGCCAGCATGTGCAGCGCACCACCTTTGCCCCGACGTCGATGTCGCAGGTGATGACCGACCCCGGCGGGCAGCGCACCTTTTTCCATTCGCCGGGCGCTAACCGACTGCTTGATCTTCCGGCGTTCGATCAGCTTGATAACAGCATGAAGATTTTCCATCTCGGCTATTTACTGTTGCTCGATAGCCTGGATATGCCGGACGATGTTTACGGTACTCGTAGCGCGCGTCTGCTGGCGCAAATGCGTGATAATGGCTTTGAAACCTCGCTCGACCTTGTCTCCCGCAAGGGCGATCCGCGTTATCAGCCGATGGTGCTGCCCGCGTTGCGCCATCTGGATTATCTGATAATTAACGAACTGGAGGCCGGGGAGTTTAGCGGGCTGGAAATTCGCTTACCCAACGGCGAACCGCATATCGTGCATATTGCTGCCGCCGCGCGTGAACTGTTAGATGCGGGCGTACGCCAGCGAGTGGTGATCCACTGCCCGGAAGGTGCCTGGGGAGAGACACCGGAACAGGGCGGCGTGTGGATCCCTTCGCAAAAGTTAGAACAACGGGAAATTATCGGCAGCGTCGGCGCGGGCGATGCATTTTGTGCCGGATTTTTATATGGCTGCCATGAACGCTGGACGCTTACCGAGAGCATCAAACTGGCACACGCCTGCGCGCGGGCAAGCCTGTTATGTGCCAATGCTATCGACGGGGCAAAAACGCTGGAAGAACTACAAACAGAATTGTCGGATTAGTGCACGTCGGCAGCGAAGACATACCCCAGACCGCGCAGAGTTTTAATCAACATCGGCTGATGAGGGTTTAGTTCGATTTTGCGGCGTAAGCGCATGATTAATACGTCGATGGTGCGATCAAACACCTCCACGCTGTCGCTGTGGGTGAACTCCAGCAACTGCTCGCGGCTCAATACCCGACGAGCGTTTTGCGCCAGGGCCAGTAACAAGCCATATTCGCCCTGGGTCAGCTCGACATGTTGTTGTAGCGGATTGTGCAACTGGCAGCGCGTGGTATCGAGATACCAGCCATTGAATGACAGTCCGGCGTTTTTCTCCTCATTGACCACCAGCGCGCCAACGCGCCGTAGCACCGCTTTTAGTCGCGCGACCACGACCCGTGGGGTAAACGGCTTGCAGATGTAATCATCTGCGCCCATTTCCAGCCCGACCACCACATCAGACTCGCTGCCCAGGCCGGTCAGCATCACCACCGGCAGTGCAGGACGCATTTTCTGTAATTGTTGCAATACCCTCAGGCCGTTGGTATCGGGTAGCATCATATCCAGCACTACCAGCGCGATATCAGGATCGCCCTCAACACGTGATATTGCCTCCTGCCCGGTATGGCAGACCGAAACCGTAAAGACATGTTCGCTTAACACGTCCTGCAACAGTGCGCAGATAGCCGTGTCATCATCCACCACCAGCACAACAGGTTTCATGGTTATACTCCGAATTATTCACCTGATTAATCATTGTGCGGACTTCTTGCCGAAGTGAAAGAGAAAAGCAATATATATAATAAAAACATAAGTTAGGTCACATTATTGATGACAATAATAAATATGCCGTAATTTTCCCTCTTCAGCACAAATGCCTAATAAAATGGCTCGTTCCGCTCACACTTCCACTTATTAAAGTCGCAAATTCCCAATTATGATAACGCCAGCTTTAAATGACGTATTTTGCATGGATTACATATTTACGACATAAATGATAAATGGAGATTTATATGAATAACTCTCGGTTATTCCGTTTGAGCAGGATTGTTATTGCCTTAACCGCCGTCAGCGGCATGATGATAAATACCGCTTACGCCACAGATGAAGCGAAAGGCGCCACTCAATATACCCAGCAGGTTAATCAGAATTACGCCAAATCATTACCGTTTAGCGATCGTCAGGATTTTGACGATGCCCAGCGTGGATTTATCGCCCCGCTGCTGGATGAAGGTATTCTGCGTGATGAGAACGGTAAAGTTTACTACCGCGCGGACGATTACAAATTTGATATTAATGCCGCTGCGCCGGAAACCGTAAACCCCAGCCTGTGGCGTCAGTCGCAAATCAACGGTATTTCTGGCCTGTTCAAAGTCACCGATAAAATGTATCAGGTGCGCGGCCAGGATATCTCTAACATTACGTTCGTTGAGGGCGAGAAAGGCATTATTGTTATCGACCCGCTGGTGACGCCGCCTGCCGCAAAAGCCGCACTTGACCTTTACTTCCAGCATCGTCCGCAAAAACCGATTGTTGCCGTTATCTACACTCACAGCCACGCCGACCACTATGGTGGCGTGAAAGGTATTATCTCTGAAGCCGATGTGAAATCCGGCAAAGTTCAGGTGATTGCCCCAACTGGTTTTATGGACGAAGCCATCAGCGAAAACGTGCTGGCGGGGAACATCATGAGCCGCCGTGCGCTCTACTCTTACGGTCTGTTACTGCCGCACAACGCGCAAGGCAACGTGGGCAACGGCCTCGGTGTGACGCTGGCAACGGGCGACCCGAGCATTATTGCACCGACTAAAACTATCGTCAGAACTGGCGAGAAGATGATTATCGACGGCCTGGAGTTTGACTTCCTGATGACCCCAGGCAGCGAAGCGCCAGCCGAAATGCACTTCTATATTCCGGCCCTGAAAGCCCTGTGTACCGCCGAAAACGCCACGCATACCCTGCACAACTTCTACACTCTGCGCGGCGCGAAAACCCGCGACACCAGCAAGTGGACCGAGTATCTGAACGAAACGCTGGATATGTGGGGTAACGAAGCGGAAGTACTGTTTATGCCGCACACCTGGCCGGTCTGGGGCAACAAGCATATCAATGATTATATTGGTAAATATCGCGATACTATCAAGTACATTCACGACCAGACCCTGCACCTGGCAAACCAGGGCTACACCATGAATGAAATCGGCGACATGATTAAGCTGCCGCCTGCGCTTGCCAATAACTGGGCCAGCCGCGGCTATTACGGTTCTGTCAGCCACAACGCCCGCGCGGTGTATAACTTCTATCTTGGCTATTACGACGGTAACCCGGCTAACCTGCATCCGTATGGTCAGGTGGAGATGGGTAAACGTTATGTGCAGGCGCTGGGCGGTTCTGCCCGTGTCATCAACCTGGCGAAAGAAGCGAACAAGCAAGGTGATTATCGCTGGTCCGCAGAGTTGCTGAAACAGGTGATCGCCGCCAACCCGGGTGACCAGGTGGCGAAGAATCTGCAAGCGAATAACTTTGAACAGCTGGGCTATCAGGCCGAGTCCGCTACCTGGCGCGGTTTCTACCTGACCGGCGCGAAAGAACTGCGCGAAGGGGTACATAAGTTCAGCCACGGCACCACCGGTTCCCCGGACACCATTCGCGGAATGTCGGTCGAAATGCTGTTCGACTTTATGGCCGTTCGCCTCGATAGCGCGAAAGCCGCGGGTAAAAATATCAGCCTGAACTTCAATATGAGCAACGGCGATAACCTCAACCTGACGCTGAACGATAGCGTGCTTAACTACCGTAAAACACTGCAACCGCAAGCCAACGCCTCTTTCTACATCAGCCGTGAAGATCTTCACGCCGTGCTGACCGGGCAAGCCAAAATGGCGGATCTGGTAAAAGCGAAGAAAGCCAAAATTATTGGCAATGGCGCGAAACTGGAAGAAATTATTGCCTGTCTGGATAATTTCGATTTGTGGGTGAATATCGTAACCCCGAATTAATGCCACTCGCTTTTGGGGGCGCTTAAGCCCCCAAAAGTATTTATTTTAAAAATACATACAACCAATTAATACATAAAATATATAAGTTATGAATGCGGTGGCTGAATAAAACTATTTTTATTCATCGAAAAAATAGCCATACTGACGCCTTCAATGGATATTGATATTCACTACAGATATTGTTCGCAGCAGACAGGATGTATTTAATATGCCAACAGTTCTCTCTCGCATGGCGATGCAACTCAAAAAAACAGCCTGGATAATTCCCGTCTTCATGGTTTCGGGATGTTCATTATCTCCGGCAATCCCGGTGATCGGCGCTTATTATCCCAGCTGGTTTTTCTGCGCTATTGCCAGCCTTATTTTGACGCTCATCACGAGGCGAATTATTCAGCGGACAAATATCAATCTGGCATTTGTCGGAATTATTTATACCGCCCTTTTTGCTCTCTACGCCATGCTGTTCTGGCTGGCATTTTTCTAATCTATTTGAGACGCGCTCATGGAAAGTACGCCGAAAAAAGCTCCTCGCAGTAAATTCCCTGCTCTGTTAGTGGTTGCGCTGGCGCTGGTTGCCCTTGTTTTCGTTATCTGGCGCGTAGACAGTGCGCCATCAACTAATGACGCTTACGCGTCAGCAGATACCATTGATGTGGTGCCGGAAGTCAGCGGTCGCATTGTAGAACTGGCGGTCACCGACAACCAGGCGGTGAAACAGGGCGATTTGCTGTTCCGCATCGACCCGCGCCCGTACGAAGCCAATCTGGCGAAAGCTGAAGCCTCCCTCGCGGCGCTGGATAAGCAAATTATGCTCACCCAGCGTAGCGTTGACGCGCAACAGTTTGGTGCCGACTCGGTTAATGCCACGGTAGAAAAAGCCCGTGCCGCTGCAAAACAGGCCAGCGATACATTACGCCGCACCGAGCCATTACTGAAAGAAGGTTTTGTCTCAGCGGAAGACGTTGACCGTGCAAGAACGGCGCAGCGCGCCGCAGAAGCGGATCTTAATGCCGTATTGTTGCAGGCGCAGTCAGCCGCCAGCGCCGTCAGCGGCGTCGATGCATTAGTTGCCCAGCGTGCGGCAGTCGAAGCGGATATCGCGCTGACGAAACTGCATCTGGAAATGGCAACCGTTCGCGCGCCGTTTGATGGCCGGGTCATTTCCCTCAAAACCTCCGTCGGGCAATTTGCTTCTGCCATGCGCCCTATTTTCACCCTAATCGACACTCGTCACTGGTACGTTATCGCCAACTTCCGCGAAACCGATTTGAAAAACATTCATGCCGGTACACCCGCAACGATTCGCCTGATGAGCGACAGCGGCAAAACCTTCGAGGGTAAAGTGGATTCGATTGGCTACGGCGTGCTACCGGATGACGGCGGCCTGGTGCTGGGCGGCCTGCCGAAAGTGTCACGGTCTATTAACTAGGTCCGCGTCGCCCAGCGTTTTCCGGTCAAAATCATGGTTGATAAACCTGATCCGGAAATGTTCCGCATCGGTGCTTCGGCAGTCGCTAATCTTGAGCCGCAATAATGAGCGCGCTCAACTCCCTGCCATTACCGGTGGTCAGGCTGCTGGCGTTCTTTCATGAAGAGTTAAGCGAGCGGCGACCAGGCCGCGTGCCGCAGACCGTGCAACTCTGGGTAGGCTGCCTGCTGGTGATTCTGATCTCGATGACCTTTGAGATCCCTTTTGTGGCGTTATCGCTGGCAGTGCTGTTTTACGGTATTCAGTCGAACGCGTTTTACACCAAATTTGTGGCGATCTTGTTTGTGGTCGCCACGGTGCTGGAGATCGCCAGCCTGTTTTTGATCTACAAATGGTCATACGGCGAACCGTTGATCCGATTGATCATCGCCGGACCGATCCTGATGGGCTGCATGTTTTTGATGCGCACCCATCGGCTGGGGCTGGTCTTTTTCGCCGTCGCCATTGTCGCTATTTACGGGCAAACCTTCCCCGCCATGCTCGACTATCCGGAAGTGGTCGTGCGCTTAACGCTGTGGTGTATCGTTGTTGGCCTCTATCCAACCTTGCTGATGACGTTAATCGGCGTGCTGTGGTTTCCCAGTCGTGCCATTACACAAATGCATCAGGCGCTTAATGATCGGCTTGATGATGCCATTGGTCACCTGACAGACAGCCTCGCACCGCTACCCGAAACGCGGATTGAAAGAGAGGCGCTGGCGCTGCAAAAACTCAATGTCTTTTGTCTCGCGGACGATGCCAACTGGCGAACTCAAAGCGCATGGTGGCAAAGCTGCGTGGCAACGGTAACCTACATTTACTCGACGCTGAATCGCTACGATCCCACCTCTTTTGCTGATTCTCAGGCAATCATTGAATTTCGGCAAAAATTAGCCTCAGAAATCAACAAGCTGCGACATGCCATTGCCAAAGATCAGTGCTGGCAAAGCGACTGGCGACTTAGTGAAGATGAAGCGATGGCGGCACGGGAATGTAACCTGGAGAATATCTGCCAGACGTTATTGCAACTGGGTCAGATGGACCCGAATACGCCGCCAACGCCCGCAGCCAAACCGCCGTCAATGGTCGCCGATGCTTTTACCAATCCGGACTATATGCGCTACGCGGTAAAAACGCTGCTCGCCTGTTTGATCTGTTACACCTTCTACAGCGGCGTGGACTGGGAAGGCATTCACACCTGTATGCTGACCTGCGTGATCGTCGCTAATCCAAATGTCGGTTCGTCGTACCAGAAGATGGTGCTGCGTTTTGGCGGGGCTTTTTGCGGCGCGATTCTGGCGCTGTTATTTACACTACTGGTCATGCCCTGGCTGGACAATATTGTCGAATTGCTGTTTGTGCTGGCACCGATTTTCCTGTTGGGCGCATGGATTGCCACCAGCTCCGAACGTTCTTCTTATATCGGCACACAGATGGTGGTCACCTTCGCGCTCGCCACGCTCGAAAACGTTTTTGGCCCGGTGTACGACCTGGTGGAAATTCGCGATCGCGCCTTGGGTATCATCATTGGTACCGTGGTGTCCGCGGTGATTTACACCTTTGTCTGGCCCGAAAGTGAAGCGCGCACGCTGCCGCAAAAACTGGCTGGTGCGCTGGGTATGTTAAGTAAGGTAATGCGGATCCCACGCCAGCAGGAAGCCACGGCTCTGCGCACTTATCTGCAAATTCGCATAGGTCTGCATGCGGCGTTTAATGCCTGTGAAGAGATGTGCCAACGCGTGGCGCTGGAGCGTCAACTGGACAGCGAAGAACGCGCATTACTGATTGAACGTTCGCAAACGGTTATTCGTCAGGGACGCGACATTCTTCACGCCTGGGATGCGACCTGGAACTCGGCGCAGGCGCTGGATAACGCACTACAGCCGGACAGAGCAGGCCAGTTTGCCGACGCACTGGAGAAATACGCCGCCGGTCTGGCAACTGCACTCAGCCGTTCTCCTCAAATAACGCTTGAAGAAACACCCGCCTCGCAGGCCATCCTGCCCACCTTATTAAAACAGGAGCAACACGTCTGCCAGCTTTTCGCCCGCTTGCCAGACTGGACAGCCCCGGCATTAACGCCCGCCACGGAACAGGCACAAGGAGCCACACAATGATCAATCGTCAACTTTCACGTCTGCTGTTGTGCAGCATTCTCGGCAGCACGACGCTGATTTCCGGCTGTGCCCTGGTACGCAAGGATTCTGCGCCTCATCAACAGCTCAAACCGGAACAAATCAAACTTGCCGATGATATTCATCTGGCCAGTTCCGGCTGGCCGCAGGCGCAGTGGTGGAAACAATTTAACGACCCGCAACTGGATGCCCTGATCCAGCACACGTTGCAAGGTTCACACACGCTTGCCGAAGCGAAACTGCGGGAAGAAAAAGCGCAATCACAGGCCGACCTGTTAGATGCCGGTTCACAATTGCAGGTGGCGGCGATAGGGATGCTCAACCGCCAACGCGTCTCGGCGAACGGTTTTTTAAGCCCTTATTCAATGGATGCGCCAGCACTGGGTATGGACGGGCCGTACTATACGGAAGCCACAGTAGGTTTGTTTGCCGGACTGGATCTTGATTTGTGGGGTGTGCATCGCTCGGCGGTTGCCGCCGCCATTGGCGCGCATAATGCCGCGCTGGCAGAAACCGCAGCAGTAGAGCTATCGCTGACCACTGGCGTAGCGCAGCTTTATTACAGCATGCAGGCCAGCTACCAGATGCTTGATCTGTTAGAGCAAACTCGCGATGTGATTGATTACGCGGTGAGAGCGCACCAGAGCAAAGTGGCGCACGGTCTGGAAGCGCAAGTGCCTTTCCACGGCGCGCGGGCGCAGATTCTGGCCGTCGATAAACAAATTGCTGCCGTCAAAGGGCAAATCACCGAAACGCGAGAATCTCTGCGTGCATTGATTGGCGCGGGAGCCAGCGATATGCCGGAGATCAAGTCGGTGGCATTACCGCAAGTACAGACCGGTATTCCGGCGACACTCTCTTATGAGTTGCTCGCCAGGCGCCCGGATCTGCAAGCCATGCGTTGGTATGTTCAGGCGTCATTAGATCAGGTAGATTCCGCGCGGGCGTTGTTCTATCCGAGCTTTGATATCAAAGCGTTTTTCGGTCTGGACTCCATCCACCTGGATACCTTATTCAAAAAAAACAGTCGCCAGTTCAACTTCATCCCAGGTCTGAAATTGCCGCTGTTTGACGGTGGACGGTTGAATGCCAATCTCGAAGGCACTCGCGCCGCCAGCAACATGATGATTGAACGTTACAACCAGTCAGTACTGAACGCGGTGCGCGACGTTGCAGTCAATGGCACACGTCTGCAAACGCTCAACGACGAGCGGGAGATGCAGGCAGAACGCGTAGAAGCAACCCGCTTCACCCAGCGTGCCGCCGACGCCGCCTACCAACGCGGTCTAACCAGCCGCTTACTGGCCACCGAAGCTCAGTTGCCGGTTCTTTCCGAAGAGATGTCATTACTGATGCTGGACAGCCGCCGTGTGATTCAAAGTATTCAGTTGATGAAATCGCTGGGCGGCGGGTATCAGGCGGCTCCCGTCGTTGAGAAAAAATAAAATGTCTGCCGCGTGATGGCTGTCACGCGGTATTTCGTTTCGTCACGTCAAAACTGACGACAGCCTGTTTTTCGTCAGAGTTTTGAATAAATAGTGCCCGTAATATCAGGGAATAGCCTCAAATAAAATGTGGCATAAAAGATGCATACTGTGGTCGAGAGCGCGTATGCGTGATTTGATTAACTGGAGCGAGACTGATGAAAAAAGTCGTCACGGTTTGCCCATATTGCGCATCAGGTTGCAAAATCAACCTGGTCGTCGATAACGGCAAAATCGTCCGGGCGGAGGCAGCACAGGGGAAAACCAACCAGGGTACTCTGTGTCTGAAGGGTTATTATGGCTGGGATTTTATTAACGATACCCAGATCCTGACCCCGCGCCTGAAAACCCCCATGATCCGTCGCCAGCGTGGCGGCAAACTCGAACCTGTTTCCTGGGATGAGGCACTGAATTACGTTGCCGAGCGCCTGAGCGCCATCAAAGAGAAGTACGGTCCGGATGCCATCCAGACGACAGGCTCCTCGCGTGGTACGGGTAACGAAACCAACTATGTAATGCAAAAATTTGCGCGCGCCGTTATTGGTACCAATAACGTTGACTGCTGCGCTCGCGTCTGACACGGCCCATCGGTTGCAGGTCTGCACCAATCGGTCGGTAACGGCGCAATGAGCAATGCCATTAACGAAATTGATAATACCGATTTAGTGTTCGTTTTCGGGTACAACCCGGCGGATTCCCACCCTATCGTGGCGAATCACGTGATTAACGCTAAACGTAACGGGGCGAAAATTATCGTCTGCGATCCGCGCAAAATTGAAACCGCGCGCATTGCTGACATGCACATCGCACTGAAAAACGGCTCGAACATCGCGCTGTTGAATGCGATGGGCCATGTCATTATTGAAGAAAATCTGTACGACAAAGCGTTTGTCGCTTCTCGCACAGAGGGCTTTGAAGAGTATCGTAAAATCGTTGAAGGCTACACGCCGGAGTCGGTTGAAGATATCACCGGCGTTAGCGCCAGTGAGATACGTCAGGCGGCGCGGATGTATGCCCAGGCGGAAAGCGCATCTATTCTGTGGGGCATGGGTGTGACCCAGTTCTATCAGGGCGTGGAAACCGTCCGTTCTCTGACCAGCCTCGCGATGCTGACCGGTAACCTCGGTAAGCCGCATGCGGGTGTTAACCCGGTTCGTGGTCAGAACAACGTGCAGGGCGCCTGTGATATGGGCGCGCTGCCGGATACGTATCCGGGATACCAGTACGTGAAAGATCCGGCTAACCGCGAGAAATTCGCCAAAGCCTGGGGCGTAGAAAGCCTGCCTGCTCATACCGGCTATCGCATCAGCGAGCTGCCGCACCGCGCAGCGCATGGCGAAGTGCGTGCCGCGTACATTATGGGCGAAGATCCGCTGCAAACGGATGCGGAACTGTCGGCAGTCCGTAAAGCCTTTGAAGATCTGGAACTGGTCATCGTTCAGGACATCTTTATGACCAAA
Source organism: Escherichia sp. E4736 (assembly GCF_005781225.1). Taxonomy (NCBI): domain Bacteria; kingdom Pseudomonadati; phylum Pseudomonadota; class Gammaproteobacteria; order Enterobacterales; family Enterobacteriaceae; genus Escherichia; species Escherichia sp. E4736. The sequence goes on from NZ_VATT01000006.1 coordinate 95,000, forward strand.
ACCGCGTCGGCGGCGGATGTCATTTTACCGTCAACGTCGTGGGGCGAGCATGAAGGTGTCTATACTGCGGCTGACCGTGGCTTCCAGCGTTTCTTCAAGGCGGTTGAACCGAAGTGGGATCTGAAAACGGACTGGCAGATTATCAGTGAAATCGCCACCCGTATGGGTTATCCGATGCACTACAACAACACCCAGGAGATCTGGGACGAGTTGCGTCATCTGTGCCCGGATTTCTACGGTGCAACTTACGAGAAAATGGGCGAACTGGGCTTCATCCAGTGGCCTTGCCGCGATACGTCAGATGCCGATCAGGGGACTTCTTATCTGTTTAAAGAGAAGTTTGATACCCCGAACGGTCTGGCGCAGTTCTTCACCTGCGACTGGGTAGCGCCAATCGACAAACTCACCGACGAGTACCCGATGGTACTGTCAACGGTGCGTGAAGTTGGCCACTACTCTTGCCGTTCGATGACCGGTAACTGTGCGGCACTGGCGGCGCTGGCTGATGAACCTGGCTACGCACAAATCAATACCGAAGACGCCAAACGTCTGGGTATTGAAGATGAGGCATTGGTTTGGGTGCACTCGCGTAAAGGCAAAATTATCACCCGTGCGCAGGTCAGCGATCGTCCTAACAAAGGGGCGATTTACATGACCTACCAGTGGTGGATTGGCGCCTGTAACGAGCTGGTTACCGAAAACTTAAGCCCAATTACCAAAACGCCGGAGTACAAATACTGCGCCGTGCGCGTCGAGCCGATCGCCGATCAGCGCGCCGCCGAGCAGTACGTGATTGACGAGTACAACAAGTTGAAAACTCGCCTGCGCGAAGCGGCACTGGCGTAAATAAGTCCCTTCTACAGCCTCCTCTGGGAGGCTGTTTTTTTATCCATTCGAACTCTTTATACTGGATACACCCTACCCAATCGTATTATCAAAATGAAAAAAATTATCGCATTGATGTTGTTTTTGACATTCTTTGCCCACGCGAATGACTCTGAGCCTGGCAGCCAGTATGTAAAGGCGGCAGAGGCCGGAGACAGACGCGCACAATATTTTCTTGCCGACAGCTGGTTTAGCTCCGGCGATTTGAGCAAAGCCGAATATTGGGCACAGAAAGCCGCCGACAGTGGTGATGCCGATGCCTGCGCGCTGTTGGCGCAGATTAAAATCACCAATCCGGTCAGTCTGGACTATCCACAAGCAAAAATTCTCGCCGAAAAAGCAGCGCAAGCGGGCAGTAAAGAAGGTGAAGTGACGCTGGCACATATTCTGGTGAATACTCAGGCAGGTAAACCGGATTATCCGAAGGCGATTTCGCTGTTAGAAAACGCCTCGGAAGATCTGGAGAACGACTCCGCCGTCGATGCCCAGATGCTGCTTGGTTTGATTTACGCCAACGGCATAGGCATTAAGGCCGATGATGAGAAAGCGACCTGGTATTTCAAGCGTAGCTCTGCGATTTCCCGTACCGGTTATTCCGAGTACTGGGCAGGAATGATGTTCTTAAACGGTGAAGAAGGTTTTATCGAGAAGAACAAACAGAAGGCGCTGCACTGGTTGAACCTGAGCTGTATGGAAGGGTTTGATACCGGGTGTGAAGAGTTTGAAAAATTAACCAATGGTTAAGGTAGCCCTGATAAGACGCGGTAAGCGTCGCATCAGGCGTTGATGTCGGATGCGGCGTAAACGCCTTATCCGACCTACAAAATCACGCTAAATCAGGATATTACGCTGTCTGGCATAGGCCTGATAAGACGCGGTAAGCGTCGCATCAGGCATCCACACATTGCCGGGAGGATGTCCCCGGCAATCTTCAATTACTGATCCGCAGTCTTATCAAATTTGCCCAGCACTTCACGCTCGTAGGCCATCGCTTTTTTGTGGTCAAATTTGTGTTCCCACTTGGCAATCACCAACACCGCCAGCGCATTACCCACTACGTTCAGCGCGGTACGTGCCATGTCGAGGATACGGTCAACACCAGCAATAAACGCCAGACCTTCCAGCGGAATACCTACGCTGCCCAGCGTCGCCAGCAGCACCACAAACGACACGCCCGGCACGCCAGCAATCCCTTTCGAGGTCACCATCAGCGTCAGCACCAGAATAATTTCCTGCCAGATGGACAGGTCAATGCCATACAACTGCGCGATGAAGATAGCCGCAATACTTTGATACAGCGTCGAACCATCGAGGTTAAAAGAGTAACCGGTCGGCACCACGAAACTGGTGATCGATGCCGGGGCGCCGTAGGCTTCCATCTTCTCAATAATTCGCGGCAGTACGCTTTCTGAGCTGGCAGTGGAGTACGCCAGAATCAACTCATCTTTCAGAATACGAATCAAGATCCAGACACTTAACCCGCACAGGCGCGCCACAATTCCCAACACCGCCAGCGCGAAGAACAGAATGGCGAAATGTACCAGCAGCACCAGTTTCGCCAGTGGCCACAGAGAAGAGAAACCAAAGTTAGCCACCGTCACCGCAATCAGCGCGAACACCCCCACTGGGGCATAGCGCATCACCATGTGCGTCACTTTAAACATGGTTTCAGAGATGGAGCGGAACACGGTCACCAGCGGTTCGCGATGCGCCGCGGGCAGGGAGGAAAGCCCCAGACCAAACAGCACCGAGAAGAAGATGATTGGCAGCATTTCGCCTTTCGCCATCGATGCCACAATGTTCGTCGGCACCAGCGACAAAATCGTCCCCATAATACCGTGAGAACTGCTTTGTACCGCTTCCGTGGTGCTCTGATATTTCGAGATATCGACAGTCGCCAGCTGTGACATATCGACCCCTGCTCCAGGCTGGAAGACGTTCGCCAGGGTGATCCCCAGGATGATGGCGACAGTGGTGATCGCCTCGAAGTAGATAATGGTTTTCGCGCCAATTCGCCCAAGCTGTTTGGCATCGCCGACGCCCGCGATACCGACCACCAGCGTGGAAATCACGATCGGCACAACGATCATTTTAATCAGGTGGATAAAGATATCACCTGCCGGGGAGAGAAAATTAACGACTAACCAGTCACGGCTGTCGCTGTGATAATGCAGGTAACTTCCCAGGAGAATGCCCAGCACCATAGCAATGAGTATCTGCCAGGCAAGGCTGATTTTTATATTTTTCATACGATTGACTTCCTCAGTGGAACGCCGTTCCCCGTTCAAAAACGCAAGAACGTTATAAACTGCAGGGTATGGATTGTGTTGCGTTGGTTTGTGGATTTTTTTAACGCTTATGATCAGTATCATTTGCGCGGTATATCGCGCAACCCTTTAACAACAGAGCTTTTCGCTGCATTAATGCATAATAACGCGACTTTATGGCAAAATTAATGAATAACTATTTGTTATGAAAAGATTTTTATTTGTTTAATTTGCAATAATACTGATTGGTGATTATTTTTTGCATGTGTTCATTCGATTATTTTTTACACATCTCAATAACATAATCTTCAACACTGAATGATTAATCCGCTCGCCGCTGCAGCAGTTTTGCCATATTAATCGACTCAACCAGCTGTGTTCGGTTAACTCGTGGTGAGTTTAGATCCATCACTTTTTGCCATAGTTCGATGGCTTGCGCGTAATTCGCCTGCATAAACGCATCTGAAGCCAGCAGCATCAGGGCGGTGATTTCATTACTGTCCAGCGCGAGGGCTTTGTCGATCATTGCGCGAGTCTGGGCGGTCATATGCTGGCTGGCCTGGTAATAAAGCACCGTCGCCAGCGCCGCATACAGTTCAGCGTTCTCACCACGTAGTTGCAACGCCTGACGGTACGCCAGCAGCGAATTGCTGTAATCGTTTTGCCACAGATAGTACTCGCCCAGCAACGCCCACTGTTCACTGTTTTGTGGATTGGCGCGGATTTTATCCTGCAATGCCTGAAGCTGCGCTTCCGGGGTTTGCTGGCTGGCAAACTGATGTAGCGGATCGCGCTGACGCTGATACTCCGCACGCACCGCCTGCCATTTTGGACTTAACAGATAACTGCCGACACAGAGAAATACCATCAAAATCGTGAGTGTTGTCAGCATGTTCACCGGTATTTGAGGCTGTTTCATCGCTTCGCCCTCACTCGCCAGAGGATCAGTGCCATCAGCAGTAACAACACCACTGGCAGCGCCCACAACACCAGCGTCTGACCAGTTAACGGTGGGTTATAGCGAACAAAATCTCCGTAGCGTTCAGTCATCCAGCCGATGATTTCGACTTCACTTTTCCCCTCCGCCACCATGCTGTAAACCTGATGGCGCATACTGACCGCCACTGGCGCGTTGGATTCCAGTAAGTTCTGATTCTGGCACTGCGGGCAGCGTAACTGGCTGGCAATATTTAACGCTTGTTCCTGTTGTTGTGGATTGGCGAATTGCCAGGTGTCTACAACCTGAGCGCGCGCAAAACAGGTAAATAGCAGCAGCAAAATGAGAAGCCCTTTATTCATCGCGCTTCCTCCCCCGCCATCCGCTTAACAATGCGCCTGCAATCATCAACAATCCTCCCCCCCAGATCCAGCGCACACCGCTTTGTACATACAAACGAAAAGCGTAACGATCCGCTCCGGTTTTCTCGCCCATGACCACATACCAGTCATGGATGCCGTTCCAGCGAATTGACGGCTCCATCATTTGCTGACGGCGTGCTTCATAGAAACGCCGCTCCGGCGTTAATTCACCAATACGTTGCTGATGGTCAAACAGTGCCACTATCGCTTTTTCGCTGGTGTAATTGCCTTTGGCTTGCAGATCGAGGCGCTCAAACCGGAAGGTGTATCCTGCCAGTTTTACCTGCTGCCCCGGCTGTAAATTCAGGCTGATCTCCTGACGGCTGACGCTGGAAACCACGATCCCCGCGGCAAATAACAGCACGCCCGCATGCGCCAGCAGCGCCGAAAGCTGCGCGCGTTTGCCAGAGACAAACGTCGCCAGCACAATCACCACCAGCATCAACAGACCAAACGGTAACGTCGCGCGGTTAAAATACGGTGCGCCAACGGAGAGGCGTCCCCAGCCCAGCAAGCCGTAAATCATCGGATAAAGCGTTCCCACCAGCACGATCAGTAGCACCGCGCAAAACAGCAACAGCGTAGCGAGGATTAACATTTCTCGCGATAACCCTGAAAAACTCACCGCCGGGCCACCGTCCCGCGCTCGCCAGCCATACAGAGCCAGAGACGCAAGGCTAATCAGCGCAAACAGGCTGAACAACGGCACGGCGCGGACGTTATCCAGCGCGAACGCATGAACCGAAACCAGAATGCCAGAACGGACAATCAACGTCCCCAGCAGCGACAGCATCAGAGTAACGATCGCCAGCAGCAGCGACCAGTGGCGGAAAATCCCCCGCTGGCGTGTCAGGGATAAACTGTGCAGTAGCGCAGTGGCAGAAAGCCAGGGTAATAAAGAGGCGTTTTCCACCGGATCCCAGAACCACCAGCCGCCCCAGCCCAGTTCGCAATAGGCCCACCAGGAACCGAGGATGATCCCCGCCGTTAATGCGCTCCAGCCAGGTAACGCCCAGCGCCAGCAAATTCGGGCGCTGGCCGCATCAAACTCGCCGCGCAGTAGACTCGCCAGCGCCACGCTCGCCGCTACCATCAAACCGCCATAGCCAAGGTAAAGCAGCGGTGGATGAAAGATAAGACCGGGATGTTGCAGCATCGGATTGAGATCGCGGCCTTCGATTGCTGGGGGGAATATCCGCACGAAGGGATCGGACCACAGCACCACAAACAGTAGCAGTGCGGCGATCATGAGAGATAAAACGGCTAGCGTCAGCGGAAATAGCGGATCGGTTTGCTGCCGATAATGCCAGGCAAACAGCGCGCTCCAGGCGGAAAGCAACAGCACCCAAAGTAGCAACGAACCTTCATGACCACCCCACACCGCCGCCAGTTTGAGTTCCCACGACAGCAGGCTGTAGCTATGTTGTGCGACATAAATGACCGAGAAATCGCTGATGAGAAAACAATACGTCAGTACGCCAAAGGCGAGCAGCAGGAGTGTGAACTGCGCCAGAATGCCAATGCTGATGAGCCGCATCATGGCAGGCCAGCGCAACCGCACTCCCACGACGCTCATCAACGGGGTCAAAACATTGACCCCGAGACTTAACAACAACGCCAGAAAACCGACTTCAGGAAGGAATACGTCCAGAAACCACCTCTTTTCTGGCTTACGCCACCGTCAACTGTCCGGCGTAGAGAATGAAAAAGCGCAGCATCAACACGCCGACCAGGCTGGCCCCACACGCCGCCAGCACGGCAGGAATGCCGGAACTGCGATTGGCCCACGGTTTGAGCAACATTGGCACAATCAGCCCCAGCCCAGCGATACCAAGCCAGAACCACCACGTCCAGAAACCGCCGCCCAATGCCGCCACCAGCGCACGCACTTTACCGTCATCGCCCAACGCCAGACCGACAAAAAACGCCACCAGCAGGAAGATTTCGCCCCATACCACAGGGATTTCCATCCGGTGAACAAAGTGCGCTTCCGTGGAATGCGGGTTACTGCGTTGGCGTATCGCCATGGCGATCAGCGCCACCGCCGCACCGGACGAGATGCCGGAGAAGAGGAACAGCACAGGCAGGATCGGGTTATTGAGGAACGGATACGATTTCAGCGCCGACAGCAGAAAGCCGGTATAAGCCCCCAGCAGCACCGCCAGCACCAGCATCAACGTTTCCAGTCCGCGATGAACGGGCGTCAGCAGGCTCATGACCTTTTGCACGCTCCCCAACTTCGGCAACCAGCGTTGTTGCAGGGCAAGCAAATCGTGTTCAAAGATTTTCGCCAGCCACAGCACCAGCACCACCATGTAGAGCTGAAACAGCATCACCCCCATCGACATCACCGAGGTAAAACTGTAGTGGAACATCAGCTTCCAGAAGGTCCACGGACGCGTCAGATGAAAGACGAGGATCAGCAGGCCGAGGATCACTGCGCCAGGCCCGACAATCAGCGTGGTGCGCAGCAACGTACTGTCTGCACCACCCGCCTGCGGGTAGAAGCGACGCAGCAACACCGCCAGCGTCACCAGTCCGGCAGAGATCCCCACCAAAAACAGATAGATGGCAATCGGCCAGTCCCACACCAGCGATTCAAAATGAAATGCGGAAGCCTGAGTCATTGGCTCACCTCCCCGTATTTAAACGGCACGCGGTACAGCTTCGGTTTGGTTCCCAGCGCCAGCTTGTAGCGGTAAGTGGGCTTCTGGCGCAGCAGTTGTGAAATCTCACTGTTGGGATCGTCCAGATTGCCAAACGTCAGCGCCTTCGTCGGGCAAGCTTCAACGCACGCGGGTAACTTACCGGCCTGCAAATTAGTCTTGCGGCAGAAATCGCATTTGTCCGCTGTCTTCGTGACCGGATGGATAAAGCGCACGCGGTACGGACAGGCGGCGATGCAGTACTGACAACCGACGCAGAGATCCGGATTAACATCGACAATCCCACTGGCGGCATCGCGAAAAGACGCACCCGTTGGGCAGACGTCAACGCACGGCGCATGATCGCAGTGCTGGCAAGACTTACGGAAGAAGCGATATTTCACATCAGGAAATTCGCCCTGCGGCTCGCTACGAATAATCGTCAGGCGCGACACACCTTCCGGCACCTTGTTCACTTCTCGACAAGCATCCATACAGGCGGTACAGCCGATGCATAACGACTCGTCATGCACCATGCCGTAACGCACCCCATTGATATTCAACGTTTTCGCCACCACGCGCCCCGCGGTGCCGCTAACGGCTGCCAGCACACCGACGCCGGTGAGAAACTGGCGACGTGACCAGGTCATGGCTGCTCCTTAAGCAACGGAACAGACGCCGGGTTAAAGTTCGGATTGGTGCGCTGATCGCTGTGGCAATCGACGCAAATCTTGATCCGTCCTTTGTCACTTAACGTCTGCATCGTATCTTGCTGTGGATGCAGGGAATGGCAGCTGGCGCACGCCACTTTGGTTACGTGAACATCGTGCGGCCAGAACGCTTTTTGCAACTGTTCCGGTAGATGGCAGGACATACAGACGCTGTTCTGCTCTCCAACCTTGTACATCGGCTCGTTAAAGCGCATCACATCTTTCACCCCTTCGCGGTGTTGCGGTGATGGCTGGCCGTGACAGTTGGCGCAGGTGACCGGCAGTTTGTTATTCGGGTTGATAACGGAAGCATGTTTGCCATGCATACCTTCGGTATCTGGCTTATGACAGTCCAGACAGGCGGCATCCGGGTTACGCTGCTGGGTAACTTCGTAGCGATCGCCAGATGCCTGCGCCGCAGGGGTAGCGGTAATTCCGTTCAGGCTCCACAACAGGCCCGACGCCAGCACCCCAGCAGTTAATAACGAACGTAATACGCTCATATTCACTCCATTTTGTTTTCCGCCCCTTGCGAGGCGGAACGGGGATTATTGGCTTAACAGACCGTTTTTACGTGCCTGATCTTCCCACTGCGGGATCACCGTTTTGATGAAATCCTGTTTCTCGGCTTTGATTTGCTCCATGTTCAGGCCAATTGCCTGCTGGGCTTTCTCTTTGGTCGAGATATCCGGGATCTGGATTTCATGGGTGATGCCTTTGGTCGCCAGCAGGCGCGCCAGTTTGGTGCGCGCATCCGCCGCTTTATCCATCGCAGTACCGAGCATCCGCAGACCTTCTTCCGGTGCGTGCATATGAATACCGTGGGAAGCGATCGCCAGATCCCAACGCCACTGGGCATGACGGATATCGTCCTGAATCGGCTTCATTTCGGCTTCCGTCGCGCCTGCGTCCAGTGCCGCTTTCGCTTCGAAGTGAGCGTGAACCAGTTGATCTTCAACCTTGATTTTCAGGTCGTTAATCGACTGCTTACGTTCCGCGACCACTTTTTGCAAGGCGGCTTTGTCCTGGGTATGGCAGTTCGCACAAGTCTGGGCGAAGTTATCAAACGGATTACCAATTTTATGGTCGGTGTAGAGTTTGCCTTCGGCGTTCTGCACTTTTGGCATATGGCAGTCGATACAGGTCACGTTGTTTTTGCCGTGAATGCCCGCTGTCCAGGTTTCATATTCCGGGTGCTGCGCTTTCAGCATTGGCGTTTTTGACAGGGAGTTAGTCCAGTCAGAGAAGGCAATTTTGTCGTAATACTGCTCCATATTTTCGACTTTCATGCCGTCATCCCACGGGAATTTAACCGCTTTGTTTTTGCCGTCGAAGTAATACTCCACATGGCACTGACCGCAAACCATCGATTGCTGGTCGAAACGTCCAGCTTTCTCAAAAGGTTTGCCAATGGCTTCCATTGCACGCGCCGCATATGGACGGGAAAGGGTTAACTCCGGCTTACCTTTGGCGAACTCTGGTGAGGCGGTGTTATGGCAGTCGGCACAACCTAAGTTGTTGACGATTTCCGGGCCGCCGCGCGCCCATTTACCGTGGAAGTAGCCATCTTCGCCGTCTTTCTGGATCAGGCGCGCCACATCCGGGCTTTTACAACTCCAGCATGCCATCGGTAGCGGACCATCTTCGGCGTTTTTCGGCGCACCGGTACGCAGAGTTTCACGCACATCGGTCACAGCAAAGGCATGTCCACGCGGCTTGTTGTAATCGCGCGAGAAGGGATACCCCGCCCACAGGATCACCAGCCGTGGATCTTCCGCCAGGGCGTCAACACGCTCTGACTGTTCCGAGGTAGCTTTCCAGGAGAGATATTGATCGGGATGCTGCGGGGCAAAGGTTTCATTCTTCGCTTCCACAGTTACAGGTGTTGCGGGAGCAGCCGTTTGTTCAGCGTGAACAGAAGTGAAAAAGAAAAAAGGAATCAACAAGCTGAAGATACGGCGTGCGTTTATTTTTATCCTTGTCATAGGGGCTTTATCCAAATTTTGCCATTGAGGCAATGGCAGTTTTTATTGTTTTTTCATGACAGTAACCGCACATACACTGTCATGACATTGCTCGCCCCTATGTGTAACAAATAACCACATGCGGAATGTTGTCTTTAATCAATTGTAAGTGCATGTAAAATACCACTTTAGAGTTAGTTGATAATTTCCTCCATTTCAAACACATGCATAACTGCATGTTCCAGAAAGAAAATGCCAACTTTTGTTGGTGTCCTTCAAAAATAATCCTGTCGTTTATTTGCACAATTCTACTTTTGCGTGATCTGCCGCCCAAATACTAAACAAAACTGCCAATACCCCTACATTTAACGCTTATGACACATATTATTAACATCCTACAAGGAGAACAAAAGCATGAGCCAAATACACAAACACACCATTCCTGCCAACATCGCAGACCATTGCCTGATAAACCCTCAGCAGTACGAAGCGATGTACCAACAATCAATTAACGCACCAGATACCTTTTGGGGCGAACAGGGAAAAATTCTCGACTGGATCAAACCGTACCAGAAGGTGAAAAACACCTCCTTTGCCCCCGGTAATGTGTCCATTAAATGGTACGAGGACGGCACGCTGAATCTGGCGGCAAACTGCCTTGACCGCCATCTGCAAGAAAACGGCGATCGTACCGCTATTATCTGGGAAGGCGATGACGCCAGTCAGAGCAAACATATTAGTTATAAAGAGCTGCACCGCGACGTCTGCCGCTTCGCCAATACCCTGCTCGAGCTGGGCATTAAAAAAGGTGATGTGGTGGCGATTTATATGCCGATGGTACCGGAAGCTGCGGTCGCGATGCTGGCCTGCGCCCGCATTGGCGCGGTGCATTCGGTAATTTTCGGCGGCTTCTCGCCGGAAGCCGTTGCCGGACGCATTATCGATTCTAACTCACGGTTGGTGATCACTTCCGATGAAGGTGTGCGCGCCGGGCGTAGTATTCCGCTGAAGAAAAACGTTGATGACGCGCTGAAAAACCCGAACGTCACCAGCATTGAACATGTGGTGGTACTGAAGCGTACTGGCGGAAAAATCGACTGGCAGGAAGGGCGCGACCTGTGGTGGCACGACCTGGTTGAGCAAGCCAGCGATCAGCATCAGGCGGAAGAGATAAACGCCGAAGATCCTCTGTTTATTCTCTACACCTCCGGTTCTACCGGTAAGCCGAAAGGCGTGCTGCACACTACCGGCGGTTATCTGGTGTACGCGGCGCTGACCTTTAAATATGTCTTTGATTATCATCCGGGCGATATCTACTGGTGTACCGCTGATGTGGGCTGGGTTACCGGACACAGTTATTTGCTGTACGGCCCGCTGGCCTGCGGCGCGACCACGCTGATGTTTGAAGGTGTACCGAACTGGCCGACGCCTGCCCGTATGGCGCAGGTGGTGGATAAGCATCAGGTCAATATTCTTTACACCGCGCCAACGGCGATTCGCGCGCTGATGGCGGAAGGCGATAAAGCGATTGAAGGCACCGACCGTTCGTCGCTACGCATTCTCGGTTCCGTGGGCGAGCCAATCAATCCGGAAGCGTGGGAGTGGTACTGGAAGAAGATCGGCAACGAGAAATGCCCAGTGGTCGACACCTGGTGGCAGACCGAAACTGGCGGTTTCATGATTACGCCGCTGCCTGGGGCGACCGAACTGAAAGCCGGTTCTGCAACGCGTCCGTTCTTCGGCGTACAACCGGCGCTGGTGGATAACGAAGGTAATCCACAAGAAGGTGCCGCTGAAGGCAGTCTGGTGATCACCGATTCCTGGCCGGGTCAGGCGCGTACGCTGTTTGGCGATCACGAACGTTTTGAACAGACCTACTTCTCCACCTTCAAAAATATGTATTTCAGCGGCGACGGCGCGCGTCGCGATGAAGATGGCTATTACTGGATCACCGGGCGCGTGGACGACGTGCTGAACGTCTCTGGTCACCGTCTGGGGACGGCGGAGATTGAGTCGGCGTTGGTGGCGCATCCGAAGATTGCCGAAGCCGCCGTGGTGGGTATTCCGCACAATATTAAAGGTCAGGCGATCTACGCCTACGTCACGCTTAATCACGGGGAGGAACCGTCACCAGAACTATACGCAGAAGTCCGCAACTGGGTGCGTAAAGAGATTGGCCCGCTGGCGACGCCAGACGTGCTGCACTGGACCGACTCCCTGCCTAAAACCCGCTCCGGCAAAATTATGCGCCGTATTCTGCGCAAAATTGCGGCGGGCGATACCAGCAACCTGGGCGATACCTCGACGCTTGCCGATCCTGGCGTGGTCGAGAAGCTGCTTGAAGAGAAGCAGGCTATCGCGATGCCATCGTAACCCACAATTGCCCGATGTGAGTCGGTAACGGTTTGTAGGCCTGATAAGACGCGACAGCGGCGCATCAGGCGCTGGTTGCCGGATGCGGCGTAAACGCCTTATCCGGCCTACATTCGGCAACGGCTGTAGGCCTGATAAGACGCGACAGCGACGCATCAGGCGTTGATTGCCGGATGCGGCGTAAACGCCTTATCCGGCCTACATTCGGTAACGGTTTGTAGGCCTGATAAGACGCGACAGCGGCGCATCAGGCACTGGTTGCCGGATGCGGCGTGAACGCCTTATCCGGCCTACATTCGGCAAGGGTTACCCGAGCGTTAACCTTCTCCCATAAGGGAGCGGGAATTAAAACAATCCCTACATTACCTCTGGAGAATCTGTGATGAATGGTACTATTTATCAGCGGATAGAAGACAATGCGCATTTCAGGGAGTTAGTCGAAAAACGGCAACGGTTTGCCACCATCCTGTCGATTATTATGCTGGCAGTTTATATCAGCTTTATTTTACTGATCGCCTTCGCGCCCGGCTGGCTGGGCACCCCGCTGAATCCGAACACCAGCGTCACACGCGGTATTCCCGTTGGCGTTGGGGTCATTGTTATCTCCTTTGTTCTCACTGGTATCTACATCTGGCGGGCGAACGGCGAATTCGACCGTCTAAATAATGAAGTCCTGCATGAGGTACAAGCATCATGAAAAGAGTTCTGACGGCGCTTGCCGCCACACTCCCTTTCGCAGCTAACGCCGCGGATGCTATTAGCGGGGCCGTTGAGCGCCAGCCAACAAACTGGCAGGCGATTATTATGTTCCTGATTTTCGTCGTGTTCACGCTCGGCATTACCTACTGGGCGTCAAAACGCGTACGTTCTCGTAATGACTACTACACCGCAGGCGGCAATATCACTGGCTTCCAGAACGGGCTGGCGATTGCCGGGGACTATATGTCTGCCGCCTCATTTTTGGGGATCTCCGCGCTGGTGTTTACTTCCGGCTATGACGGGCTGATCTACTCGCTGGGCTTCCTGGTGGGCTGGCCAATCATTCTGTTCCTGATTGCTGAACGTCTGCGTAACCTAGGCCGCTATACCTTTGCGGATGTGGCTTCTTACCGCCTGAAACAAGGGCCGATTCGTATTCTTTCGGCTTGTGGTTCTCTGGTGGTGGTAGCACTTTACCTTATCGCCCAGATGGTCGGCGCAGGTAAATTGATTGAACTGCTGTTCGGCCTTAACTATCACATTGCGGTGGTGCTGGTTGGCGTGCTGATGATGATGTACGTCCTGTTCGGCGGCATGCTGGCGACCACCTGGGTGCAGATTATCAAAGCCGTTCTGTTGCTGTTCGGTGCCAGCTTTATGGCCTTTATGGTGATGAAACACGTCGGCTTTAGCTTCAACAATCTGTTCAGCGAAGCGATGGCGGTACACCCAAAAGGTGTCGACATCATGAAACCGGGCGGACTGGTGAAAGATCCGATCTCCGCGCTCTCTCTGGGGCTTGGACTGATGTTTGGTACGGCTGGCTTGCCGCATATTCTGATGCGCTTCTTTACGGTCAGCGATGCACGCGAAGCGCGTAAGAGCGTGTTCTACGCCACCGGATTTATGGGCTACTTCTACATCCTGACCTTTATTATCGGCTTCGGCGCGATCATGCTGGTCGGTGCGAATCCGGAATATAAAGACGCGGCGGGCCATCTGATTGGTGGTAACAACATGGCGGCAGTTCACCTGGCCAATGCGGTGGGCGGCAACCTGTTCCTCGGCTTTATTTCAGCGGTTGCTTTCGCCACTATCCTCGCGGTAGTTGCGGGTCTGACGCTGGCGGGCGCTTCCGCGGTTTCGCATGACCTGTACGCTAACGTCTTCAAAAAAGGCGCAACCGAACGTGAAGAGCTGCGAGTCTCGAAAATCACCGTGCTGATCCTCGGCGTGATTGCCATTATCCTCGGCGTGCTGTTTGAGAATCAGAACATCGCGTTCATGGTGGGCCTGGCGTTTGCCATCGCCGCGAGCTGCAACTTCCCAATCATTCTGCTTTCCATGTACTGGTCGAAGTTGACTACTCGTGGCGCAATGATGGGCGGTTGGTTAGGGCTGATTACTGCGGTAGTACTGATGATCCTCGGCCCAACGATTTGGGTACAGATCCTCGGTCACGAAAAAGCCATCTTCCCGTACGAATACCCGGCGCTGTTCTCCATCTCCGTGGCATTCCTCGGCATCTGGTTCTTCTCGGCAACCGATAATTCAGCGGAAGGGGCGCGCGAGCGTGAACTGTTCCGTGCGCAATTTATCCGTTCCCAGACCGGCTTTGGCGTTGAGCAGGGCCGCGCGCATTAATCTCCACTAGCCTCTGGTCACCTGACCAACGGTAAAAAGGTGCGATGTACTGCACCTTTTTACCGATTACACCGCCAAAGCGTTATTGGTTCTCTTCTATTAACAACGCTTCCAGCAAATCAAGATCGTGTAGCAACTTTTGCAGCGTTTCGTTGCTGATCTCCCGCGTGGCGCGCAGGTGATAAAGTTCCGCACGTTCAGAACGCAACGCCGCCAGACGGAAGCGACGTTCCAGGTTCTCTTCCTGGACAGAACTTTCAACGTCGTTTCGGCCGTCGGCGCGACGACGCAGGTTACCGATGACGCGAGAGCTGACTTCGGTAAGCAGCTGGTTGTCGATATTCTCTTCAGTGTCCGCCGCCAGTCGCTCTTCCATTTTCTGGATCGCCACAATCGCCACTTCTGCCGTTGCCGCGCGCGCAATGCGTTCCTCTTTCAGCTGCTGAGAATGATCTGCGACTTCAATGTGTTGCAGCAGAACAGGCAGCATCACCACGCCAACAAACAGCGAGAAGAGAATGACGCCAGCCGCCAGGAACACCAGCTCATAACGCGCCGGGAAGACGTTGCCATCCGGCAACAGCAGCGGAATAGAGAGCACACCAGCCAGGGTGATAGCCCCGCGAACCCCGGCAAAAGACGCGATAAGAATTTCTCGTGTGGTCCACGAACCAAACTCCATCGGTTTCTTCTTCAGGAAGCGGTTACTGAACTTTTTCATCGTCCACAGCCAGCCGAAACGGACCAGCATGAGCGCTGCGTAAATCAAGATGATGTCGGTAAACAGCATCCAGATTTCGACGTTCGGGTCGATCTCTGCCGCCATCAGCGACGTCTCCAGAATGCCCGGCAGTTGCAGGCCCAACAGCAAGAACACCATGCCGTTAAAGACAAACTCCAGCATCGCCCAGGTGCTGTTCGCACGCAGACGCATCGCCAGCGGCGCACGGCGCATCACGCCTGAACGGGTAATGGTCATCCCGGCAGCAACTGCCGCAAGGATACCGGAAACGCCAATATGTTCGGCAATCAGATAAGAGGCGAACGGCAGCAGGAACAGCAGGACTATCTGTGTCGCAGGTTCATCGCCGCCCCAGCGGCTCAGGAAGCGCAGCGAGCGACCATATAGCCAGCTCACCACAAACCCCGCGAGAATACCGCCGATCGCGACTTTCATAAATTCGACCGTCGCACCGCCAACAGTGAAGATCATCGTTCCCATCGCGACTGCCACGGCAAACTTCAGCGACACCAGGCCGGAGGCGTCATTCATCAACGCTTCGCCCTGCAAAATGCCCATGATTTTTTTCGGTATTCGCCCTTCGCCAACAATCCCGGAGAGCGCCACGGCATCGGTCGGAGAGAGCACCGCCGCCAGCGCAAAGGCCGGAATTAGCGGAATGCCTGGCACCACCCAGTAAATGAGGAAGCCAATGCCGACTACGGTGACTACCACCAGCGCCAGCGCAAGACCGAAGATCTCCCGACCATGTTCGAGAAATTCACGGGTCGGCGTTTTCCAGCCATCAGCAAAGAGCAGCGGCGGAATAAACAAAACTAAAAAGAGTTCAGGATCAAACTCCACATGCAAACCAAACGTCGGCCACGCCAGTAGCGCACCAATGGCGATTTGCATAAGCGGAAGCGGAATCTGAAAGGGCATGACACGAGTGACCACCCCGGACAGCGAAACCACGAGGGTCATTATCAGTATGGTAAAGAAGATTTCCATGCGTTCCCTGTTTGCGATGTTTTATGGTTTGAGAAAGGCGTTATGCCTGAATTCTCAGTTTTTTCAGAATATCGCAAAAGCTCACACAATGTACGGAGAAAATAAAAACGGGCAGCCATTGCCACCCGTTTTCAGAATCTTATTAAAGATTAGATAGCCCAGCCACCCGCGTAGAAGGTCACCAGTGCCGCGGCGATAACAACGGTACCAATGTTCAGCTTACGCCATTCGCCAGAAACCAGACGGCCAATAACCAGGGTCGCGAAACCGATCATAATGCCGGTCACGATGTTACAAGTCAGTACAATGAATACCGCCGTCACCAGCCCCGCCATCGCATCGACAAAATCAGCAAAGTCGATTTTCGCCACGTTACTCAACATCAGCAGGCCAACATACATCAACGCAGGAGCCGTTGCGTAACCTGGAACAAGGTAAGAAAGCGGAGAGAGGAACAGAATCAGCAGGAACAGCACGCCAACGGTGATTGCCGTCAGACCGGTTTTACCACCCGCTGCCGTACCCGCCGCAGACTCGATGTATACCGCGGCCGGAGCCGCCCCCACCAGGCCTGAGAAAACGCTGCTCAGGGAGTCGGTGGTCAGCGCTTTGCCGCCATCAATGATCTGCCCGTCTTTATCCAGCAGGTTCGCCTGACCGGCGACTGCACGGATGGTTCCGGTCGCATCAAAGACCGCCGTCATCACCAGCGCCAGTACGCTCGGCAGTACCACCGGATTCAGCGCGCCCATAATATCCAGGCTACCAATCAGCGAGTTACCATTTTCATCGCTCAGTGACGGCATAGCGAAAACGCCGGAGAAATGAACGTTAGGATCGAAGATCAGGCCCACAATCGAGATACCGATAATGGTCAGCAGAATGCCGCCCGGCACTTTCAGTTTTTCCAGACCGACGATCACCGCCAGACCTACCAGCGACATAATGACCGGGAAGGTGGCGAAATCACCCAGCGCAACCGGCAGACCGTCGAGCGGATTTTTAATGACCAGGCCAACACCATTCGCAGCAATCAGCAGCAGGAACAGGCCGATACCAATCCCCGTACCGTGCGCCACACCGTGTGGCAAGTTGCGCAAAATCCAGCTACGGATACCCGTTGCAGAAATGACTGTAAACAGCACCCCCATCAGGAACACGGCGCCCAGCGCGACCGGAACGCTAATATGCTGCCCCAGCACCAGACTGAATGCAGTAAACGCGGTCAGGGAGATAGCGCAACCGATAGCCAGCGGCAAATTGGCCCACAGCCCCATCGCGATAGAACCAATCCCGGCAACCAGACAGGTCGCAACAAAAACGGCTGCTGGTGGGAAGCCTGCTTTACCCAGCATGCCCGGAACGACGATGACCGAGTAGACCATCGCCAGAAACGTTGTTAACCCGGCAACCACTTCCTGACGGACAGTGCTTCCACGTTGTGAAATTTTAAACCAGGCGTCGAGTGAACCGCCGGTACGCGCTGATGGCGTAGACATAGAAAACATCCCCTGAGAGTTTATTTTTCGTCAAGATGCGTGGCGGACAATCCCCTGCCAGCGAAACGTTATCTTCCTGCTTCAGGTTTGCGACAATGTGGGGCGTCGCAAAAAAGCAAACGTTTAGCTCCGCGCATACAAAACGGGTGGTAAAAAAAAGCAAACGATTATCCGGCGATCATAGCGGCTTTTTCAACCGAAGTTTGCTGCTTTTTTCCCTTTTCTTGTATTGACGATGAAAAACCAGGCAATTGATGCGCAAACGTTATCGTCGATGCGCAAAATTACGGCATTTGTAGGTAGCTTGTAGCGAAGGGTTGCAGTAAAAAATCGTGCAAGATGGCAAAAACATTGCGTCTAAAAAGCGTCTTTTTGCACTGGCGAAGATACGGAGGCGGCATACAATTAAAGTATCAACACCAACCGGAACCTCCACCACGTGCTCGAATGAGGTGTGTTGACGTCGGGGGAAACCCTCCTGTGTACCAGCGGGATAGAGTGAAAGACAAAGACCGGAAACAAACTAAAGCGCCCTTGTGGCGCTTTAGTTTTGCTCGTCTTCCAGCAAACGCGCGCCAGTACCTTCTTCCCCTAAGCGGTCGCCCGGGTTACGCAACGGGCAGTCGCTACGCGAAAGGCAGCCGCAGCCAATACAACCGTCCAGTTCATCTCGCAGAGCCACTAAGGTATGAATGCGCCGATCTAATTCTTCTCGCCATTGCGAAGAAAGCTGCTTCCACTCTTTGGCGCTTAATGTATGCCCTTCAGGCAACACACCAAATGCTTCACTAATAGTCGCCAATGGAATGCCAATACGTTGAGCAATCTTGATAATCGCCACATATCGCAGCACATCACGCTTATATCGTCGCTGATTGCCGCTATTTCGAATACTGGTAATCAGCCCTTTGCTCTCATAGAAATGCAGTGCAGATACCGCTACCCCACTGCGTTTCGCCACTTCGCCTGGGGTGAGCAAGGCTTTAATGCGGGGTAATTTCTTTTCCATAAATCGCTTTACCTCAAGTTAACTTGAGGAATTATACTCCCCAACAGATGAATTAACGAACTGAACACTGAAAAGAGGCAGATTTATGTCCCATCAGAAAATTATTCAGGATCTTATCGCATGGATTGACGAGCATATTGACCAGCCACTGAACATTGATGTCGTCGCAAAAAAATCAGGTTATTCAAAGTGGTACTTACAGCGGATGTTCCGCACGGTAACGCATCAGACACTTGGTGATTACATTCGTCAACGCCGCCTGTTACTGGCTGCCGTTGAGTTGCGCACCACCGAGCGCCCTATTTTTGATATCGCAATGGATCTTGGGTATGTCTCGCAGCAGACCTTTTCCCGCGTTTTCCGTCGGCAGTTTGATCGCACTCCCAGCGATTATCGCCACCGTATCTAGAATTATTGCCCGCACATTAACTCATGTGCGGGTAATTTCCCTGTCCATTCCATAAACATTTGCGGCGGCATCGCCTTTGCAAAATACCAGCCCTGACAATAACGCACGCCGCGTTTGCGCAGCCAATTAACCTGTTCTGACGTTTCTACCCCTTCCGCTATCGTTTTTAGCCCCAGACTGTGCGCCAGTTCAATGATGTGTTCCGCAATCAAATGGCTGGTTTTGTGCGTGGTCAGCGTCTCAACAAACGATTTATCGATTTTCAAAATATCGATATTCAATGAATTAAGGTTGTGTAAGTTGGAGTAGCCAATACCGAAGTCATCAATCGCAACTTCATAACCGGCCTGACGGAAAGCATGAATAATCGGCGTCATTTTGGTGACATCAAGAAACGCATGTTCAGTAACTTCAAATTTAATTTGCTGCGGACGCACCGCGTATTGCTCTATTTTCTGATTGGTTCGCGCAATTAAACGCGATGTATGAAAGTCGGAGGCCGACAGGTTAATAGAAACATAGCGATCGGCATGTGTTGCCAGATACGCCCCCAGATCGCTGAATACATTATCAATAACATAATCAGTGACTAACTCAATCATCCCCTCTTTTTCCGCCAATGGGATAAACTCTGCCGGACTCATTACTTGCCCCTGACCACCTGGCCAACGTAGCAACGCTTCAGCGCCAATACATTTTTCTGTTTTGATATCGATAATTGGCTGGTAATAAAGACAAAGCTGTCTTTTTTCAAGGGCGCGTTGCAATTTGCGTTTGGGTGACTGGTACTCCTGGCTAATCCGCAACCAGAGTAACAGGAGTACCAGACTGCAAAAAATACCTGCGGGCAAAGCAAAAATAAGATGATTATAAAAATGAGCGATAAGACGTTTATTTGAAGTGGCAACAATGGCCGCTATTGGGCGTTTTGTCGAATGTACCATTGCATACAAATGACCATTTCGTTGCACCGTTAAATCATTCAGATGAATTAACGGAGTAAACGTTTCAGCCGAGGCCTGGTTGCTTAACGAAAAAAAGGTTTTCGTCACCGTATCATACACGCCCCATTGTAGCGTCGGATCGTCAGATATCACCTCACTCCAGAATAAAGGATTGATGACCGCCACATAATTACCCCGCTGCATATAAGTCATTTTATAACCGGAGAAAAAAGGGGTATCGCGATAATAATAGATAGAAATATCAGGGTCACGCTTATAATCCGCGGGGGCGATCATATATCTGTCAGCAGGGGCGATAAGTGAAGAACATAAAAAATGGTTATCCTGGGCATATATCAGTTCATTGATATAAAGATAGCCACGAATAATATTCAACATTCGCTTTTGATGATCCGGTGTACAAACTTGCCCCTGATAGCGTTTCGCTTCATCGCTCGCTGAATCTGCCTGTTGAATGACCAGCTCGGATTTATCCAGCGCCAGTTGGGCAAAGACACGAAGCTGATTGTTCACTTCTGATTTTGCCCAAATGAAGGCAATCCATAGTGACAGGATGATGGGGAGGAGTGCTACAAAGATAATGCCCGGCAACGCCAGCAATTTGTGTCGTGCACGATGACTCATTTCTATCAATTCCCTGTCTGGTTATAGCTGGTCATTGCAAGGTGAAAACCCTGGCCACCGACGACGTTAGATAAATCTTACGGTATAAATAGCACTTTTGCCTGATTTGAAATTGATACCTTTATAATCGTTGTTTTATTAAAAATAACACGCTGATATCAAAAAGAATTTACTAAAAAATGCGAGTCAATCAGGAAGATACGATATTTTGTATTTCCGCGACGCCACTGAAAAACCACAAAATAAGCATGCTAATAAAAATAGCGACTCTATCTGGCTAACAAACAACCAATTGTGATATAGTTCACAAAAATAATGAAACGCACTAATTGTTTCATTTTGGTATTTTGCAAGCCCCATGATAGCCAGAGTGCATCACGCCTCCCGTGAACAACACCGTGCTGTCCAGGGCATCGGTTATTTTCAGAGGAAATGTTCGATGGCTACCCTCACCACTGGCGTGGTTCTTCTTCGCTGGCAGCTTCTTAGCGCCGTACTGATGTTTCTGGCAAGTACGCTCAACATCCGTTTTCGTCGGTCTGATTACGTAGGACTCGCGGTGATCAGTAGTGGCCTGGGCGTTGTTTCCGCCTGCTGGTTCGCGATGGGACTGCTCGGAATCACCATGATGGATATTGCCGCAATCTGGCACAATATTGAGTCGGTAATGGTCGAAGCCACAAATCAGGCACCGCCACAATGGCCGATGATTTTGGTGTGATATGCAGAAGCCTCCATTATGGACAATGCCGATCAGTTAAGGAT
>NZ_VATT01000007.1:0-314168 GCF_005781225.1 Escherichia sp. E4736
ATCCTTAACTGATCGGCATTGCGGTTAAACCGACCTTTTACTCGTTCTTTCTCTTCGCCCATCAGGCGGTAAAGCAATCAGCGACTACGGAAGACAATGCGGCCTTTGCTCAGGTCGTACGGGGTCAGTTCAACAGTCACTTTGTCGCCCGTCAGGATGCGGATGTAGTTTTTGCGCATTTTACCGGAGATGTGTGCAGTAACCACGTGACCGTTTTCTAACTCTACGCGGAACATGGTATTAGGCAACGTTTCAAGAACGGTACCTTGCATTTCAATATTGTCTTCTTTGGCCATCTAATCCTCTGGGGTATCACTACCGTAATTTGAACCGGCAAGATAATGCCGAAGTTCTGTAAATAAGTAAAGATTTGTGCGCTAATTCGCAACAAACAGGTTTGGCACATAACTCCGAAAACACACGGCTAAGCCGCACTATAAGCGCAACGTATAAGGGAGCGGTGAGATAAACGGTGGGCGTTACCTGACGCGAAAAATTCCTTATCGGCAGCGGAGTAATGAGCATAACCAACTCTGCGACCGCAATTATAACACTCTGGGGAGAAATGTGCCGAAAACATTCATTCTTGTGGTGAAAACAATCGCCGTGGTACCCAGAAATTATTTGGTAACCGTTCGGGGCGCAGTTGATTGAGATAATTGAGGTAATCCCGGCGAGGAATTTCGCAGGCACCAAGCGAGGCCGTATGGTCATTTAATACCTGGCAGTCGATAAGCTTGCCGCCGTGGCGGATAAATTCGTCACAAAAAACCAGGAGCGCCGTTTTCGAGGCATTCTCCATGCGGCTGAACATCGACTCGCCACAAAACAGTGTTCCCTGCGCTACGCCGTACATGCCGCCGACAATTTCGCCTTCACGCCACACTTCTATGGAATGGGCATGGCCCAACTCGTGAAGACGATGGTAGGCTTCGACGACGTCACGCGTTATCCAGGTCCCTTCTTCGCGATCGCTGGCGCAGCCTTCAATGACCTGACCAAACGCGTAATTCAGCGTGACGCGATAGGGAGAGCGCTTATGAAAACGTTTCATGCTGCGGCTGATATGCAGTGATTCTGGCCATAAAACCGCACGTGGATCAGGCGACCACCAGAGAATAGGATCGCCCGGAGAAAACCACGGGAAAATACCGCGCTGATAAGCCATGAGCAGCCGCGCAGGGCTAAGATCGCCTCCCAGTGCCAGCAGACCGTTAGGCTCACGTAATGCGCCTTCCGGGGAAGGGAAGGCTATTGAATGGCGAGAAAGCTGAACCAGGCGCATGACTGCAAAACTCCACTACGCAAGTCGGATCGTTCAATAATAGCTTACAAACCCTGCTTAAACTGGTAATAACGCCCCTGTCTGGCAAGCAGTTCTGCATGGGTACCTTGTTCAATAATTTGCCCGTTGTCCATCACTATTATTTGCTGAAAATGTGAAAGTCCACGCAGCCGATGTGTAACCATCAATAGCGTTTTCTCACGCATCATTTCAGTCAGTAATTCGAGGATCTGACTTTCAGTCGTGGCATCTAAGCCTTCGGTTGGTTCATCCAGTAATACTAACGGCGCATCGTGCAATAGCGCACGGGCGATAGCCAGACGACGCAGTTCGCCGCCGGAAAGCTGACGTCCGCCTTCTCCCAACCAACTGTTGAGCCCTGTGTCTTCGAGTAGTTTCTCCAGACCGACGCGACGGAGAATTTCAGCAAGAGTCTCATCAGTAGCGCCAGGTGCGGCGAGTAACAGATTATCGCGCAGTGTGGCGCTAAACAGATGCACTCGCTGCGGTACAACGCTGATGGTCTGGCGCAATGTCGATTCATTCAGGTCAGAGATCGGGCTGCCGTTGAGCAAAATCTCACCCTGTTGCGGGTCCCATGCACGGGTTAGAAGTTGTAACAACGTTGATTTTCCGCATCCGGTTCGCCCGAGAATCGCAATATGTTCTCCGGCGTTTGCCTGAAGAGAAATCCCTTTAAGTGCTTGTTGGGATTGTTCCGGATAAGTGAACACAACATCCCGTAACGTCAGGGAAACCTGCTCAGGAACGGCGGACTGAGTATCCGGGAAGGTCACTTCTGGTTTTTGGTCCGTTAAGTCAGTGATACGCACGGCAGAAGCAATAACTTGCCCCAGATGCTGAAATGCACCTGTCACCGGAGCCAGGGCTTCGAATGCAGCCAATGCACAGAAGACAAACAGCGCTATTAACGCGCCTGGCTGGCTATTACCGCCAACGCCGCCGGAGGCCATCCATAGCATCAGAATCACCGCCAGCGCGCCAATCAACAGCATAATTGCCTGCGAGAGCGCGGTCAGTTCGGACTGACGACGCTGCGCTTCCAGCCACTGAATTTCGGTGTTCTCTAACTGCGTACGATAACGATCGCTGGCACCAAAAATGGTCAGTTCAGCTTGCCCTTGCAGCCAGGCGGTTAACTGTTGGCGATACTGACCGCGAAGATGGGTAAGGTTTTGCCCGGTGCTTTTCCCCGCTCGATAAAACAGCGGCGGCATGAGGAAAAGCGTCAGCAACATAATGCCGCCCAGCGTGAAGGCGAGGGTGAAATCAAGAAAACTTAACCCGACAGTCACCACCATAATTACCACAAAAGCCCCTACCAGCGGTGAGATAACGCGCAAGTAAAGATGATCGAGCGTATCAACATCGGCGACGACGCGGTTGAGCAATTCGCCCTGGCGATAGCGGGCCAGCCCGGCAGGGGAGAGAGGCAACAGCTTGCTGAAGGTGTAAATGCGCAAATGCTGCAACACGCGGAAAGTCGCATCGTGACTCACCAGACGTTCAAAATAGCGCCCGGCGGTGCGGGTGATTGCCGCGCCACGTACACCTGCGGCAGGTAGCATGTAGTTAAAGCTGTACAGTCCTGCAACTCCCGCCACTGCCGAAGCGGAGAGGAACCAACCAGAAAGCGTCAACAAGCCGATACTGGCGAGCAGTGTGACAATTGCCAGCACAATACCGAGACTTAACATCCACTTATGACGCTTATATAGAGCCAGATAAGGAAGTAACGCGTGCATTTAAATCTCCTCCTGACGGTGGGCCAGCAACGTGGCGAATGGACCGTTAGCCACGCTTAAATCAGCGTAACAACCTTGCTCGATAATTTGGCCATCCTGCATCACCCAAATGACGTCCCAGTCAGCGAGATCTTCTAATTGGTGGGTGACCATCAGCGTTGTCTGGCGCTGCGAGGCTGCGTTTAGCGCCTGCATCACACGCTGCTCGCTGTGTGCATCGAGGCTGGCTGCAGGTTCATCCAGTAATAACAGTGAGCAGGGATGAAGTAATGCACGCGCTACGGCCACACGTTGTGCCTGACCTACGGAAAGGCGAGCTGCCTGATCGCCCACGGGAGTATCGATACCTTGCGGCAGGAGCGGCAGAAACTCACTGACCCAGGCGTTATCCAGGGCCGTTTGTAACTCTTGCTCGCTGGCATCCGGTCGTGCCAGCAGCACATTGTCTCGTACTGTTGCCGCGGGTAATTGCGGATTCTGGCCAACCCATGAGAGATGTTTTCGCCATGATTCCGGAGATAAATCCCGCAATTCAATGCCGTTGATTTGCAGCGAGCCTTGATAAGAGAGAAAACCGGAAAGCGCATTTAATAGTGAACTTTTCCCGGATCCGCTTCGTCCCACCAGTACCGCACGTTTGCCTGCAGGTAGTGTAAAGTTCAGCGGGCCAGCCAGTGTTTTACCTTCAGGCGATGTGATGAACAGATCTTTGGCTTCAATGGTCACTGGTTCGGTAGACGTTAACTCAACGTCACCACGCTGTGGATGGGCGAGCGGTGTTTCCATAAATGTTTTCAGGCTGTCAGCCGCGCCAACAGCCTGGGCTTTGGCATGATAAAACGTGCCGAGATCACGTAACGGCTGGAAAAACTCGGGGGCGAGGATCAACGCAAGGAAGCCCGCAGCCAACGTCACGCCAGTGCTGTAGTGGCCGAAATCCAGCTCACCAAGATAAGAGAAACCAAAGTACACCGCGACCAAGGCAATCGAGAGCGAGGTAAAGAATTCAAGAATACCGGAGGATAAAAACGCCAGGCGTAATACTTCCATGGTCCGTTGGCGAAAATCTTCCGAAGCCGAACGGATACTTTCAATTTCAGCCTCGCCACGACCAAAAATACGCAGGGTTTCCATGCCGCGCAGACGATCGAGAAAATGCCCACTTAAGCGAGCAAGCGCGAGAAAGTTGCGTCGGTTAGCATCGGCAGCACCCATCCCAACTAAAGCCATAAACAACGGAATTAACGGTGCAGTGCCGAGTAAAATAAGTGCCGCGGCCCAGTTAGAAGGGAAAATTGCGACGACAATCAGTAGTGGCACTGAGACTGCCAGCGCCATTTGCGGTAGGTAGCGAGCATAGTAATCATGCATATCGTCAATTTGCTCAAGCACCAGCGTCGCCCAGCTCCCCGCAGGTT
The DNA here is from genome assembly GCF_005781225.1 of Escherichia sp. E4736. Lineage (NCBI taxonomy): Bacteria > Pseudomonadati > Pseudomonadota > Gammaproteobacteria > Enterobacterales > Enterobacteriaceae > Escherichia > Escherichia sp. E4736. The sequence continues at coordinate 4,470 of NZ_VATT01000007.1, forward strand.
TGCCCTGAATCCAGGCCGGCCCCGCCTGCTGCAAACGGTCAAGAACCTGGCGGCGGATGGCAAAACGAATATGTTGCCCGGCGTGATAGCCCACCCGTTCGCGTAACCAGACCACCCATGCACGCAGCACAAAGGTCATCACCAGCAAGGTAAAGGGAAGTAGCAAGGCTTCTCGGGGGATGTTCTCCATAATCATATGTTGCAGAATTCGCGCCATAAACCAGGCTTGGGCAATTATTAATATGCCGCTCACAAAGCCCAGCAGACGAGAAATATTCAGCCAACGTTGGGAGATGACGCTTTGCTGTTTTAACCAGCGGGTTAACTCTTTTTGACGGGATTTATTCATTGCACGCTTAGCAGGTGAGTTATCAGAATTATTTGCAGAGCAATGTTACAACGGGGAAAAAATAAAGGCGACCCATAGTCGCATGGTGTCGCCTTCTTTACTTTTGTTACTGATTTGTAAAATTATTTTGCGTCAGCTAAACCGTCGAGGTAGCGTTCCGCATCAAGTGCTGCCATGCAGCCTGTACCGGCAGAAGTAATGGCCTGGCGATAAATATGATCCATCACGTCACCTGCGGCAAAGACGCCCGGAATGCTGGTCTGGGTGGCATTACCATGAATACCCGACTGCACTTTGATGTAGCCGTTTTCCAGTTCCAGTTGTCCTTCAAAAATAGCCGTGTTCGGACTGTGACCGATAGCAACAAACAGACCAGCAACGTCGAGAGACTCGATATTATCGCTGTTTTGCGTATCGCGCAGACGAACGCCAGTGACGCCCATCTGATCGCCGATCACTTCTTCCAGCGTACGGTTGGTGTGCAGAATGATGTTGCCGTTCTCCACTTTGTCCATGAGACGCTTAATGAGGATTTTTTCCGCACGGAAACCATCGCGGCGGTGGATCAAATGTACTTCGGAAGCGATGTTAGACAGATACAGCGCCTCTTCAACTGCGGTATTGCCACCGCCGATGACCGCCACTTTCTGATTGCGATAGAAAAATCCATCGCAGGTTGCACAGGCAGAAACCCCACGACCTTTAAAAGCCTCTTCAGAGGGCAGGCCGAGATAGCGTGCAGAAGCCCCGGTGGCAATAATCAGCGCATCGCAGGTATATTCGCCGTTATCGCCAGTCAGGCGGAACGGACGATTCTGCAAATCCACTTTATTGATGTGGTCAAAAATAATTTCAGTTTCAAACTTGGTAGCATGTTCATGCATGCGTTCCATGAGCAACGGGCCGGTCAGATCATTTGGATCTCCTGGCCAGTTTTCTACTTCAGTGGTCGTCGTCAGCTGGCCGCCTTTTTCCATGCCGGTAATCAGCACCGGTTGCAGGTTGGCGCGTGCCGCGTAGACAGCAGCGGTATATCCCGCCGGGCCTGAGCCCAGGATAAGCAGTTTACTGTGTTTGGTCGTGCCCATGAGATCCCCATAGTTGTTGGCAGACAATGGGCAGGATTGTAGGGAATTTACAGACGTAAAAAAAGAGTATGACGATTTTGTTAACGATTTGTGCAATCGTCAAAAGCGATAATCGTGTCAAATTCTCCTGTCATTCTCCCGTCATTATCACGTCTGCTACTTAATTTTTCCGGTTTATAAGCCGATTAAATGATGATTAAACGTCACTGTTAATGAATAACTGGCATGTTGTACTAAAAAACGATGTTTTGCTTTGACAATCACCTGGTGTTTTGCGAAAACATTCGAGGAAGAAAAAAACAGTATTGTTATGTGCGCATAATCATGCATGTAAATACCATGTTTACCGTGCTAGTGAAATCTACGCATGGCGTGGACAGACGCCATTCGTGATGTCGATAGCTGCCTCAAGGCAACGGTCTTCTCACCGTAGACCCAGGCATTGCGAGCCGTGAATCTTAATGATTTCGGTCTATCGTGACAGGTAGCGACTCTGAACAGTGATGTCTTCAGGGTCAGACAGGAGTAGGGAAGGAATACAGAGAGACAATAATAATGGTAGATAGCAAGAAGCGCCCTGGCAAAGATCTCGACCGTATCGATCGTAACATTCTTAATGAGTTGCAAAAGGATGGGCGTATTTCTAACGTCGAGCTTTCTAAACGTGTGGGACTTTCCCCAACGCCGTGCCTTGAGCGTGTGCGTCGGCTGGAAAGACAAGGGTTTATTCAGGGCTATACGGCGCTGTTGAACCCGCATTATCTGGATGCATCACTTCTGGTATTCGTTGAGATTACTCTGAATCGTGGCGCTCCGGATGTGTTTGAACAATTCAATACTGCTGTGCAAAAACTTGAAGAAATTCAGGAGTGTCATTTAGTATCCGGTGATTTCGACTACCTGTTGAAAACACGCGTGCCGGATATGTCAGCTTATCGTAAGCTGCTAGGGGAAACCCTGCTGCGTCTGCCTGGCGTCAATGACACACGGACATACGTTGTTATGGAAGAAGTCAAGCAGAGTAATCGTCTGGTTATTAAGACGCGCTAACACGGAACAGGTGCAAAATAGGCGTATTTTGATTACACTCCTGTTAATCCATACAGCAACAGTACTGGGGTAACCTGGTGCTGTTGTCCGTTTTAGCATCGGGCAGGAAAAGCCTGTAACCTGGAGAGCCTTTCTTGAGCCAGGAATACACTGAAGACAAAGAAGTCACATTGACAAAGTTAAGCAGCGGGCGCCGACTTCTGGAGGCGTTGCTGATTCTTATTGTCCTGTTTGCCGTCTGGTTGATGGCAGCCTTATTAAGCTTTAACCCTTCGGACCCCAGCTGGTCGCAAACGGCCTGGCATGAGCCTATCCATAATTTAGGCGGGACGCCTGGCGCGTGGCTGGCAGATACGCTGTTCTTCATTTTTGGCGTGATGGCTTACACCATCCCGGTCATTATTGTTGGCGGCTGTTGGTTTGCCTGGCGTCATCAGTCCAGCGATGAGTACGTTGACTATTTCGCCGTTTCGCTAAGAATTATTGGCGTGCTGGCGCTTATCCTTACGTCCTGTGGCCTTGCGGCAATCAACGCGGACGACATCTGGTATTTTGCCTCCGGTGGTGTAATCGGTAGTTTATTAAGCACTACGCTGCAGCCGCTGTTGCACAGCAGTGGTGGGACCATTGCGCTGCTCTGTGTTTGGGCGGCTGGCCTGACGCTGTTTACCGGCTGGTCCTGGGTGACCATTGCCGAAAAACTGGGGGGCTGGATTTTAAACATCCTCACTTTCGCCAGTAACCGCACTCGTCGTGATGATACCTGGGTTGATGAAGAAGAGTATGAAGACGACGAAGAGTATGAAGACGAAAAAAACGGCAAACAGCATGAATCGCGCCGTGCTCGTATTCTTCGTGGCGCGTTAGCGCGTCGTAAACGTCTGGCTGAAAAATTCATCAATCCGATGGGGCGGCAAACAGACGCTGCCTTGTTCTCCGGTAAGCGGATGGATGATGAAGACGACATTACCTACACTGCGCGCGGCGTAGCCGCTGATCCTGATGATGTCCTCTTTTCGGGCAACCGTGCAATGCAGCCAGAATATGACGAATACGATCCATTATTAAACGGTGCACCAATTACCGAACCTGTTGCTGCGGCAGCTGCTGCTACCACGGCGACGCAAAGCTGGACAGCTCCGGTTGAACCTGTTACTCAGACGCCGCCTGTTGCGTCGGTTGATGTTCCACCTGCTCAACCTGCTGTTGCCTGGCAGCCTGCGCCAAGGCCGCAAACGGGCGATTCGGTCATTGCCCCAGCGCCGGAAGGTTATCCGCAACAACCTGTGCAGTCACAGCAGCCATATTATGCGCCTGCTGCGGAACAACCTGTTCAACAACCATATTACGCACCAGTGCCTGAACAGCCGGTTCAGCAGCCGTATTATGCGCCTGTTGCGGATCAACCTGTTCAACAACCATATTATGCACCAGTGCCTGAACAACCAGTGGCTGATAACGCGTGGCAAGCCGAGGGGACACAATCCACTTTTGCGGCGCAGTCTACATACCAGCCTGAGCAAACCTACCAGCAGCCAGCCGTTCAGGAGACGTTGCGTCAACAGCCGCAACCGGTTGAACAGCCGCCTGTTGTAGAACCTGAACCGGTTGTTGAAGAAACAAAACCTGCGCGTCCGCCGCTTTACTACTTTGAAGAAGTTGAAGAGAAGCGTGCGCGCGAACGTGAGCAGCTCGCCGCTTGGTATCAGCCTATTCCTGAACCAGTTAAAGAACCTGAGCCTGTTAGACCTGTTCAGTCAGCTAAATCTGTTCAGTCATCGCCGACTGCTGCCGCAGTCCCTCCGGTAGAAGCCGTGGCTGCTGTTTCGCCGCTGGCATCGGGCGTGAAGAAAGCGACTCTGGCGACGGGGGCCGCAGCAACGGTTGCTGCACCTGTTTTTAGCCTGGCAAATAGCGGTGGACCTCGACCACAAGTGAAAGAGGGGATAGGCCCGCAGTTGCCACGACCAAAGCGTATTCGTGTTCCGACTCGTCGTGAACTGGCATCGTATGGCATTAAACTACCTTCACAACGAGCCGCCGAAGAGAAAGCTCGCGAAGCGCAGCGCAATCAATACGATTCTGGCGATCAGTATAACGATGATGAAATCGATGCGATGCAGCAAGATGAGTTGGCACGTCAGTTTGCCCAGGCACAGCAGCAACGCTATGGTGAACAGTATCAGCATGATGCGCCAGTTAACCCTGAAGATGAAGATGCAGCGGCGGAGGCTGAACTGGCTCGTCAGTTTGCCCAGACTCAGCAGCAACGTTATTCCGGTGAACAACCTGCGGGAGCAAATCCATTCTCGCTGAATGATTTTGAATTTTCACCGATGAAAGCGTTGGTGGATGATGGCCCACACGAGCCACTGTTTACGCCCATTGTTGAACCACAGCAACCGGTAGCGCCGCAGCAGCAGTATCAGCAGCCACAGCAACCGGTAGCGCCGCAGCAGCAGTATCAGCAGCCGCAACAACCGGTGGCACCGCAGCCGCAGTATCAACAGCCGCAGCAACCGGTAGCGCCGCAGCCGCAATATCAGCAGCCGCAGCAACCGGTAGCACCACAGCCGCAGGATACCCTGCTTCATCCGTTGTTAATGCGCAACGGTGATAGCCGTCCGTTGCATAAACCAACGACGCCACTACCCTCGCTGGATTTGCTGACACCACCGCCAAGCGAAGTTGAGCCAGTAGATACCTTTGCGCTTGAGCAAATGGCGCGTCTGGTAGAAGCACGGCTGGCCGATTTCCGCATTAAAGCTGATGTGGTCAATTATTCACCAGGACCTGTAATCACCCGTTTTGAGTTGAACCTGGCGCCGGGCGTAAAAGCCGCACGTATTTCTAACCTGTCACGCGACCTTGCCCGTTCATTGTCGACCGTGGCGGTGCGTGTGGTTGAAGTCATTCCTGGTAAACCTTACGTAGGTCTGGAGTTGCCGAACAAAAAACGACAAACCGTTTATCTGCGCGAAGTGCTGGATAACGCGAAGTTCCGTGATAACCCATCGCCGCTGACGATTGTTTTGGGTAAAGATATCGCAGGCGATCCGGTCGTAGCCGATCTGGCTAAAATGCCTCACTTGCTGGTTGCGGGGACCACTGGTTCCGGTAAGTCGGTGGGTGTAAACGCCATGATCCTGAGCATGCTCTATAAAGCGCAGCCGGAAGATGTTCGTTTCATTATGATCGACCCGAAAATGCTGGAGCTTTCGGTTTATGAAGGCATCCCGCATCTGTTAACGGAAGTCGTAACAGACATGAAAGATGCTGCCAACGCTCTGCGCTGGTGCGTAAATGAAATGGAACGCCGTTATAAGCTGATGTCGGCACTGGGAGTGCGTAATCTTGCGGGGTATAACGAAAAAATTGCTGAAGCGGACCGAATGATGCGTCCGATTCCAGACCCGTACTGGAAGCCAGGTGACAGTATGGATGCCCAGCATCCAGTGCTGAAAAAAGAGCCGTACATTGTAGTGCTGGTGGATGAATTTGCCGACCTGATGATGACGGTAGGTAAAAAAGTGGAAGAGTTGATTGCGCGTCTGGCGCAAAAAGCCCGTGCCGCAGGTATTCACCTCGTGCTGGCAACGCAGCGCCCTTCGGTGGATGTTATTACGGGGCTGATTAAAGCGAACATTCCAACCCGTATCGCCTTTACCGTATCCAGCAAGATCGACTCACGTACCATTCTTGATCAGGCTGGCGCGGAATCACTGCTTGGTATGGGGGATATGCTTTACTCCGGGCCGAACTCAACCATGCCGGTACGTGTCCATGGTGCTTTTGTTCGCGATCAGGAAGTTCATGCCGTGGTGCAGGACTGGAAAGCGCGTGGTCGTCCGCAGTATGTAGATGGCATCACCTCCGACAGCGAAAGCGAAGGCGGAGCTGGTGGTTTCGACGGTGCTGAAGAACTGGATCCGCTATTCGATCAGGCGGTGGCGTTTGTCACTGAAAAACGCAAAGCGTCTATTTCTGGTGTTCAGCGTCAGTTCCGCATCGGTTACAACCGTGCTGCACGCATTGTTGAACAGATGGAAGCGCAAGGGATCGTCAGCGAACAGGGTCACAACGGTAATCGTGAAGTGCTGGCCCCGCCACCGTTTGACTAATTAGTGCATCGTAGGCCGGATAAGACGCGATAGCGTCGCATCCGGCACTCTATCAACTGAAAATTCAGTATTTTCTTCTTTCCTCAAGCTGATTATTAGCCTGGAATAGAGAGTAGAGGGAACTCCCGATCGGGAGTGACGTAATTTGAGGAACAATGATGAAAAAAATTGCCATCACCTGTGCATTACTCTCAAGTTTAGTGGCGTCCAGTGTTTGGGCTGATGCCGCAAGCGATCTGAAAAGCCGTCTGGATAAAGTCAGCAGCTTCCACGCCAGCTTTACGCAAAAAGTAACTGACGGTAGCGGCGCGGCGGTGCAGGAAGGTCAGGGCGATCTGTGGGTGAAACGTCCAAACTTGTTCAACTGGCATATGACTCAACCTGATGAAAGCATTCTGGTTTCTGATGGTAAAACACTGTGGTTCTATAACCCGTTTGTTGAACAGGCTACGGCGACCTGGCTGAAAGATGCCACCGGGAATACGCCATTTATGCTGATCGCACGTAACCAGTCCAGCGACTGGCAGCAGTACAACATCAAACAGAACGGCGATGACTTTGTTCTGACGCCGAAAGCCAGCAATGGCAATCTGAAGCAGTTCACTATTAACGTGGGCCGTGATGGCACCATCCATCAATTCAGCGCGGTGGAACAGGACGATCAACGCAGCAGTTATCAGCTGAAATCCCAGCAAAACGGTGCTGTGGATGCAGCGAAATTTACCTTCACCCCGCCGCAAGGCGTAACGGTAGATGATCAACGTAAGTAGAGGCACCTGAGTGAGCAATCTGTCGCTCGATTTTTCGGATAATACTTTTCAACCTCTGGCCGCACGTATGCGGCCAGAAAATTTAGCACAGTATATTGGCCAGCAACATTTGCTGGCTGCGGGGAAGCCGTTGCCGCGCGCTATCGAAGCCGGACATCTGCATTCCATGATCCTCTGGGGGCCGCCAGGTACCGGTAAAACTACCCTTGCCGAAGTGATCGCCCGCTATGCAAATGCTGATGTGGAACGTATTTCTGCTGTCACTTCTGGCGTGAAAGAAATTCGCGAAGCGATAGAGCGCGCGCGGCAAAACCGCAATGCCGGTCGCCGTACCATTTTGTTTGTCGATGAAGTGCATCGCTTTAATAAAAGCCAACAGGATGCGTTTCTGCCACACATTGAAGATGGCACCATCACGTTTATTGGTGCAACCACTGAAAACCCGTCGTTTGAGCTTAATTCGGCGCTGCTTTCCCGTGCTCGTGTCTATTTGCTCAAATCCCTGACCACCGAGGATATAGAGCAAGTACTGACTCAGGCGATGGAAGACAAAACCCGCGGCTACGGTGGGCAGGATATTGTTCTGCCAGATGAAACACGCCGCGCGATTGCTGAACTGGTGAATGGCGACGCGCGCCGGGCGTTAAATACGCTGGAAATGATGGCGGATATGGCCGAAGTCGATGACAGCGGCAAACGTGTCCTGAAGCCTGAGTTACTCACCGAAATTGCTGGTGAGCGTAGCGCTCGTTTTGATAACAAAGGTGATCGCTTTTACGATCTGATTTCCGCGCTGCATAAATCGGTACGCGGTAGCGCACCTGATGCGGCGCTGTACTGGTATGCGCGGATTATTACTGCGGGCGGTGATCCGTTATATGTCGCACGTCGCTGCCTGGCGATTGCTTCAGAAGATATCGGTAACGCCGATCCGCGGGCGATGCAGGTGGCGATTGCTGCCTGGGATTGCTTTACCCGCGTAGGTCCGGCAGAAGGTGAACGCGCCATTGCCCAGGCGATTGTTTATCTCGCGTGTGCGCCAAAAAGTAACGCTGTCTACACCGCGTTTAAAGCCGCGTTAGCTGATGCCCGTGAACGTCCGGATTATGACGTGCCGGTACACCTGCGTAATGCGCCAACCAAACTGATGAAGGAAATGGGCTACGGGCAGGAATATCGTTACGCCCACGATGAAGCAAACGCTTATGCTGCCGGTGAGGTTTACTTCCCGCCGGAAATAGCACAAACGCGCTATTATTTCCCGACAAACAGAGGCCTTGAAGGCAAGATTGGCGAAAAGCTCGCCTGGCTGGCTGAACAGGATCAAAATAGCCCCATAAAACGCTACCGTTAATGTTATCGTTGCGGTAATGTTGTTACTGTATCCCTGTGGTCGCAGGCTGTGGCCACATCTCCCATTTAATTCGATAAGCACAGGATAAGCATGCTCGATCCCAATCTGCTGCGTAATGAGCCAGACGCAGTCGCTGAAAAACTGGCACGCCGGGGCTTTAAGCTGGATGTAGATAAGCTGGGCGCTCTTGAAGAGCGTCGTAAAGTATTGCAGGTCAAAACGGAAAACCTGCAAGCAGAGCGTAACTCTCGATCAAAATCCATCGGCCAGGCGAAAGCGCGCGGGGAAGATATCGAGCCTTTACGTCTGGAAGTGAACAAACTGGGCGAAGAGCTGGATGCAGCAAAAGCCGAGCTGGATGCTTTACAGGCTGAAATTCGCGATATCGCGCTGACAATCCCTAACCTGCCTGCAGATGAAGTGCCGGTTGGTAAAGATGAAAATGACAACGTTGAAGTCAGCCGCTGGGGTACCCCGCGTGAATTTGACTTCGAAGTTCGTGACCACGTGACGCTGGGTGAAATGCACTCCGGCCTCGACTTTGCGGCAGCGGTTAAGCTGACAGGTTCGCGCTTTGTGGTGATGAAAGGGCAGATCGCTCGCATGCACCGCGCACTGTCGCAGTTTATGCTGGACCTGCACACCGAGCAGCATGGCTATAGCGAAAACTATGTCCCGTACCTGGTTAACCAGGATACGCTGTACGGTACGGGTCAGTTGCCGAAGTTTGCTGGCGATCTGTTCCATACTCGTCCGCTGGAAGAAGAAGCTGATACCAGTAACTACGCGCTGATCCCAACTGCAGAAGTTCCGCTGACCAACCTGGTTCGCGGTGAAATCATCGATGAAGATGATCTGCCGATCAAAATGACCGCTCATACCCCATGCTTCCGTTCTGAAGCCGGTTCTTATGGTCGTGATACCCGTGGTCTGATTCGTATGCACCAGTTCGACAAAGTTGAAATGGTTCAGATCGTGCGTCCGGAAGATTCAATGGCGGCACTTGAAGAGATGACTGGTCATGCGGAAAAAGTCCTGCAACTGCTGGGCCTGCCGTACCGCAAAATCATCCTTTGCACTGGCGACATGGGCTTTGGCGCTTGCAAAACTTACGACCTGGAAGTATGGATCCCGGCACAGAACACCTACCGCGAGATCTCTTCCTGCTCCAACGTCTGGGATTTCCAGGCGCGTCGTATGCAGGCACGTTGCCGCAGTAAGTCTGACAAGAAAACCCGTCTGGTTCATACCCTGAACGGTTCTGGTCTGGCTGTTGGTCGTACGCTGGTTGCGGTAATGGAAAACTATCAGCAGGCTGATGGTCGTATTGAAGTACCAGAAGTTCTGCGCCCGTATATGAACGGACTGGAATATATCGGCTAATATCCAACTATTCTGAATCTAAAAAGCGCCTGCGGGCGCTTTTTTTTATCTCCCTTTGATACCAAACAATAATTACAGCTGACTTAAGCGCAATACTACTTTCGAGTGAAAATCTACCTATCCCGTTGATTTTCAAATTATTCGATGTATACAAACCTATATAGCGCGCCGCTATGAAAATAATTACACAAGACGGTTTGTTACTGGAATCAATCGTAAGCAAGCTTGAGTGAGCCATTATGAAAACGAAAATTCCTGATGCGGTATTGGCTGCTGAGGTGAGTCGCCGTGGTTTGGTAAAAACGACAGCGATCGGCGGCCTGGCGATGGCCAGCAGCGCGTTAACATTACCCTTTAGCCGGATTGCGCACGCTGCTAATAGTGTCGCTCCGGCAAATTCAGACGAAAAGGTGATATGGAGCGCCTGTACTGTTAACTGTGGCAGCCGCTGTCCACTGCGTATGCATGTAGTAGACGGCGAAATCAAATATGTCGAAACGGATAATACCGGGGATGACAATTACGAAGGACTGCACCAGGTGCGCGCGTGCCTGCGTGGGCGTTCTATGCGTCGCCGCGTTTACAATCCCGACCGCCTGAAATATCCGATGAAACGAGTAGGTGCTCGTGGCGAAGGTAAGTTTGAGCGTATTAGTTGGGAAGAAGCCTACGATATCATCGCCACGAATATGCAGCGCCTGATAAAAGAGTACGGTAACGAATCCATCTATCTGAACTATGGTACCGGTACGCTGGGCGGCACCATGACCCGTTCCTGGCCGCCGGGAAATACTCTGGTAGCGCGTTTGATGAACTGCTGCGGCGGTTATCTGAACCATTATGGTGACTACTCCTCGGCGCAAATAGCCGAAGGTTTGAACTATACCTATGGCGGCTGGGCCGATGGCAACAGTCCGTCAGATATCGAAAATAGTAAACTGGTGGTGCTATTTGGTAACAACCCTGGCGAGACGCGTATGAGCGGCGGCGGGGTGACCTATTACCTGGAGCAGGCGCGGCAAAAATCAAATGCACGTATGATCATTATCGATCCGCGCTATACCGATACGGGCGCCGGACGCGAAGATGAATGGATCCCGATTCGTCCGGGAACAGATGCGGCATTGGTTAACGGTCTGGCGTATGTCATGATCACCGAAAACCTGGTTGATCAGGAATTCCTCGACAAATATTGTGTCGGCTACGACGAAAAAACGTTGCCTGCCAGCGCGCCGAAAAATGGTCACTACAAAGCGTATATTCTGGGTGATGGGCCAGACGGTGTTGCCAAAACACCGGAATGGGCCTCGCAAATTACCGGTATCCCGGCAGATAAAATCATCAAACTTGCTCGTGAAATCGGCAGCACCAAACCGGCATTTATCAGCCAGGGGTGGGGGCCGCAGCGCCATGCCAACGGTGAAATTGCCACGCGTGCCATTTCGATGCTGGCAATCCTCACCGGGAACGTCGGTATTAACGGTGGTAACAGCGGTGCGCGAGAAGGTTCATACAGCTTACCGTTTGTGCGGATGCCTACCCTGGAAAACCCGATTCAGACCAGCATTTCCATGTTTATGTGGACCGATGCCATTGAACGTGGCCCGGAAATGACGGCACTGCGTGACGGTGTGCGCGGGAAAGATAAGCTGGATGTTCCGATCAAGATGATCTGGAACTATGCCGGTAACTGCCTGATTAACCAGCATTCGGAAATCAACCGTACCCATGAAATCCTCCAGGATGATAAGAAGTGTGAGCTGATTGTGGTTATCGACTGCCACATGACCTCATCGGCGAAATATGCTGACATCCTGCTGCCGGACTGCACTGCCTCCGAACAGATGGACTTTGCGCTGGATGCATCCTGCGGGAATATGTCTTACGTGATTTTTAACGATCAGGTGATTAAACCGCGCTTTGAATGTAAGACTATCTACGAGATGACCAGCGAACTGGCAAAACGTCTTGGCGTCGAGCAGCAGTTTACTGAAGGTCGTACCCAGGAAGAGTGGATGCGTCACCTGTATGCCCAGTCGCGCGAAGCGATTCCGGAACTGCCAACCTTTGAAGAGTTCCGCAAACAAGGGATCTTTAAAAAGCGCGATCCGCAAGGGCATCACGTCGCTTACAAAGCCTTCCGTGAAGATCCGCAGGCAAATCCACTGACCACGCCATCGGGCAAAATTGAGATCTATTCACAGGCGCTGGCTGACATTGCCGCCACCTGGGAATTGCCGGAAGGCGATGTGATCGATCCGCTGCCGATCTATACACCGGGCTTTGAAAGTTATCAGGATCCGCTCAACAAACAGTATCCGCTGCAGCTTACGGGGTTCCATTACAAATCTCGTGTTCACTCGACTTACGGTAACGTAGACGTGCTGAAAGCAGCTTGCCGTCAGGAAATGTGGATCAACCCACTTGATGCGCAAAAACGTGGTATCAGCAACGGCGATAAGGTGCGGATCTTTAACGATCGTGGTGAAGTCCATATTGAGGCGAAAGTGACGCCACGAATGATGCCGGGCGTGGTCGCATTGGGCGAAGGTGCCTGGTATGACCCGGATGCGAAACGTGTCGATAAGGGCGGTTGTATTAACGTACTGACCACTCAACGTCCTTCTCCTCTTGCCAAGGGGAATCCATCACATACGAACCTTGTTCAGGTTGAAAAGGTGTAAGGAGTAACCGATGACAACCCAGTATGGATTTTTTATTGATTCCAGCCGTTGCACCGGTTGCAAAACCTGCGAGCTGGCCTGTAAAGACTACAAAGATCTGACGCCGGAAGTTAGTTTCCGCCGCATTTATGAATATGCTGGTGGAGACTGGCAGGAAGATAACGGCGTCTGGCATCAAAACGTATTTGCCTACTATTTGTCGATTTCATGCAACCACTGCGAAGATCCGGCTTGTACCAAAGTCTGCCCAAGCGGTGCAATGCATAAACGTGAAGATGGTTTTGTCGTTGTCGATGAAGATGTGTGTATTGGCTGTCGTTACTGCCATATGGCCTGCCCGTATGGCGCACCGCAGTACAACGCAACCAAAGGTCATATGACCAAATGTGATGGTTGCTATGACCGCGTCGCAGAAGGTAAAAAACCGATCTGCGTCGAATCTTGCCCGCTACGGGCGCTGGATTTCGGACCTATCGACGAGCTGCGTAAAAAACACGGCGATCTGGCGGCTGTTGCGCCGTTGCCGCGTGCGCACTTCACCAAACCGAATATTGTGATTAAACCTAACGCCAATAGCCGCCCAACCGGGGATACCACTGGCTATCTGGCAAACCCGAAGGAGGTGTGAGATGGGAAGTGGATGGCATGAATGGCCGCTGATGATCTTCACGGTCTTCGGGCAATGTGTGGTGGGCGGTTTTATCGTTCTGGCTTTGGCACTGCTCAAAGGTGACCTGCGAGCAGAAGCCCAGCAGCGTGTTATCGCCTGTATGTTTGGCTTATGGGTTCTGATGGGCATTGGGTTTATCGCCTCTATGCTCCATCTTGGCTCACCAATGCGCGCCTTTAACTCGCTTAACCGGGTAGGGGCTTCAGCTCTGAGTAACGAAATCGCCAGCGGTTCGATCTTTTTTGCCGTAGGCGGAATCGGCTGGTTGTTGGCGATGCTGAAAAAATTGTCACCGGCATTACGCACGCTTTGGCTGGTGGTGACGATGGTTCTCGGCGTGGTCTTTGTCTGGATGATGGTGCGTGTCTATAACAGCATCGATACCGTACCGACCTGGTACAGCATCTGGACGCCGATGGGCTTCTTCCTGACCATGTTTATGGGCGGACCGTTGCTGGGTTACCTGTTGCTGAGCCTGGCTGGTGTCGATGGATGGGCGATGCGTCTGTTGCCTGCAATTTCCGTGTTGGCACTGGTGGTGAGTGGCGTGATGTCAGTAATGCAGGGCGCAGAACTGGCGACCATTCATAGTTCAGTGCAACAGGCTGCCGCACTGGTGCCTGACTACGGTGCGCTGATGTCCTGGCGGATTGTGCTTTTGGCCGTGGCACTGTGCTTGTGGATTGCACCGCAGGTGAAAGGCTTTCAGCCTGCGGTGCCTCTGCTTTCCGTATCATTCATCCTGCTTCTTGCAGGGGAATTAATCGGCCGCGGGGTATTCTACGGTTTGCATATGACCGTTGGCATGGCCGTTGCCAGTTAAGGTGTAATAACCGGGGGTTCGGCCCCGGTTATCTCTTATTTCTGTTTCGTTAACGTGTCATAACTGGTCATCAAATTACGATAATCAGGAATGTGGTTAGAGAACAACGTCGCCAGCCCCTCAATATCGTTACGCCAGTCGCGGTGCAACTCACAAGCCACGCCGAACCATGTCATCAATTGAGCGCCAGCTTGTGACATACGATCCCACGCTGAATGCCGGGTAATCTCGTTAAAGGTTCCAGAAGCGTCGGTTACCACAAAGACATCAAACCCTTCTTCAATAGCCGAAAGCGCCGGGAATGCTACGCAAACCTCGGTTACCACCCCTGCAATAATCAGTTGTTTTTTACCTGTCGCTTTAACTGCTTTGACAAAATCTTCGTTATCCCAGGCGTTAATATTTCCAGGACGCGCAATATAAGGCGCATCCGGAAACTGTGCTTTCAGCTCGGGGACTAATGGGCCGTTAGGGCCGGTTTCAAAACTGGTGGTGAGAATGGTGGGGAGATTGAAATATTTTGCTAAGTCACCCAGCGCCAGCACGTTATTTTTGAATTTGTCGGGGTCAATATCCCGCACAAGGGAAAGCAAACCAGCCTGGTGATCAACTAACAAAACAGCAGCATCATTTTTATCGAGACGAACATACGGTTTGGTCATTCTCTTCTCCTTTCGAGAGTCAGTGATACGCCTGAAAGCGTTCAGGCGCGATGCGTTGCCTTGAAAGCATAGACGGGAAATCTTAGTTTGCTGTGACCATGAAATTTTTCGACTGAACGAAGCGCATGATGTTTGTGTTAGATCAATAAAAACAAGTAGATGAGATTAATTGTCTTTTTATTATTAGTGTTATGAATGAGTAATATCAATCGATAATACAGCCGCTGCGTTATGGGGGTATTTTACCCCATTGACAATGTTTTTAGCGGTGGCATGATGCGCATAAAATTTGAACTTCCTCACGGTTTTTATCCATGTCCACGTATACCCGGCCTGTCATGCTTTTGCTGTCTGGCCTGCTTTTGTTGACCTTAGCGATCGCAGTGTTAAATACACTCGTGCCGCTATGGCTCGCCCAGGAGCACTTGCCCACATGGCAGGTCGGCGTCGTCAGTTCGTCCTATTTTACCGGCAATCTGGTGGGGACTTTACTGACAGGGTATGTCATTAAACGTTTTGGATTTAATCGTAGCTATTACATGGCCTCGTTTATTTTTGCGGCGGGCTGTGCCGGGCTTGGCCTGATGATTGGTTTCTGGAGCTGGCTTGCCTGGCGTTTCGTTGCAGGCGTTGGTTGCGCTATGATTTGGGTTGTGGTCGAAAGTGCGCTGATGTGCAGCGGGACCTCACGTAATCGTGGACGACTACTTGCCGCTTATATGATGGTCTATTACGTGGGGACGTTTCTGGGCCAGTTGCTGGTCAGCAAAGTGTCGACTGAGCTGATGGCCGTGTTACCGTGGGCAACGGGTTTGATACTGGCAGGCATCTTACCGTTGTTGTTTACTCGTATTCTGAATCAGCAAACGGAAAAACATCCGGCTACGCCGATTACATCAATGCTTAAACTCCGCCAGGCACGGCTTGGGGTCAATGGCTGCATTATCTCCGGGATTGTCCTGGGCTCTCTGTATGGTCTGATGCCATTGTATCTTAACCATCAGGGGATCAATAACGCTAGCATCGGTTTCTGGATGGCTGTACTGGTCAGCGCAGGAATCCTTGGGCAGTGGCCTATTGGGCGTCTGGCGGATAAATTTGGTCGTCTACTGGTACTGCGCGTTCAGGTTTTTGTTGTCATTCTTGGTAGTATTGCAATGTTAAGCCAGGCTGCGATGGCGCCTTCATTGTTTATTCTCGGTGCTGCGGGGTTTACGCTGTATCCAGTAGCGATGGCCTGGGCTTGTGAGAAGGTTGAACATCATCAACTGGTGGCGATGAATCAGGCTTTACTGTTGAGTTATACAGTCGGTAGTCTGCTTGGTCCGTCTTTTACCGCCATACTGATGCAGAATTTTTCCGATAAACTGTTATTTATTATGATTGCCAGTGTGTCATTTATCTACTTGTTGATGCTGCTGCGTAACGCCGGTCATACACCCAAACCTGTCGCTCATGTGTAAATGAATTAGTGCAGAGTGTGAACATGCTGTATCGCACTCTGTTTTTTTTGTTTCCTCTATACAACTTGCTTTTACCAAATTTCATTTATGGAAAAATAAATTGTGCAGCAGGTTATAATTTTTCATTCCGCTATTTTCGTACTTCTTATTAGCCGCGCATAATCCCTCGTTTTACAGATATCTATTAAAAAAATAGCGAAGGATCGAACTATGGCTGGGAACGTTCAGGAAAAACAGTTGCGCTGGTACAACATTGCACTGATGTCTTTTATTACGGTTTGGGGATTTGGCAATGTTGTTAATAATTATGCCAACCAGGGGTTGGTCGTTGTTTTTTCATGGCTGTTTATATTTGCGCTCTATTTTACACCATATGCATTGATTGTCGGTCAGTTGGGGTCGACTTTTAAAGATGGGAAAGGCGGAGTCAGTACCTGGATTAAGCACACAATGGGCCCCGGATTGGCTTATCTTGCCGCGTGGACCTATTGGGTGGTGCATATACCCTATTTGGCACAAAAACCACAGGCCATTCTGATTGCGCTCGGCTGGGCGATGAAAGGTGACGGTTCGTTAATCAAAGAATATTCAGTCGTAGCGTTACAGGGGTTAACGCTGGTGCTGTTTGTCTTCTTTATGTGGATCGCTTCACGTGGTATGAAATCGCTGAAAATCGTCGGTTCTGTGGCAGGGATTGCGATGTTTATCATGTCGCTCCTGTATGTGGCGATGGCAGTAACCGCGCCTGCGATTACTGAAGTGTATATTGCGACCACGAACATTACCTGGGAAACGTTCATTCCCCATATCGATTTTACCTACATTACCACTATTTCAATGCTGGTTTTCGCGGTTGGTGGTGCAGAGAAGATTTCTCCCTACGTTAATCAGACGCGCAACCCAGGAAAAGAATTTCCAAAAGGGATGCTATGCCTGGCGGTGATGGTTGCGGTTTGTGCCATTCTGGGCTCTCTCGCAATGGGGATGATGTTTGACTCGCGTAATATTCCTGATGACTTAATGACTAACGGTCAGTATTACGCTTTTCAGAAGCTGGGCGAGTATTACAACATGGGGAATACCCTAATGGTGATTTACGCCATTGCAAATACCCTGGGACAGGTCGCTGCTCTGGTGTTCTCCATCGATGCTCCTCTGAAAGTGTTATTAGGTGACGCGGATAGTAAATATATTCCTGCCAGATTGTGCCGGACCAATGATTCAGGTACACCGGTTAATGGTTATCTACTGACCCTGGTGCTGGTGGCGATTCTGATTATGCTGCCAACACTGGGTATTGGTGACATGAATAATCTCTACAAATGGCTGCTCAATTTGAACTCAGTAGTGATGCCACTGCGTTATTTGTGGGTGTTCGTGGCGTTTATTGCAGTAGTTCGCCTGGCGCAGAAATATAAGCCGGAATATGTCTTTATTCGTAATAAGTCTCTGGCGATGACTGTCGGGATTTGGTGTTTTGCCTTTACTGCTTTTGCCTGTTTGACGGGAATCTTCCCGAAAATGGAAGCCTTCACTGCAGAGTGGACCTTCCAACTAGCGCTGAATATCGCTACACCATTTGTGCTGGTGGGGTTGGGGTTGATATTCCCGCTATTGGCTCGTAAAGCGAATACGAACTAATCATTGTGGTTAGTTCTGCAGAATGAAGCGCGGAATAACAAAGCGGCAACTCAATAAAGTTGCCGCTTTACGGGGAAATTAGAACATTACTTTATGACCATATTGCTCAAGAATACCTTTCACGCGTTCCATGGTCTCTTTCTTCGGTGGTTTCACACCATCGAGTTTGTACTCTTCACCCATCGCCACCCATTTGTGTTTGCCCAGCTCGTGATAGGGGAGAAGCTCGATTTTCTCAACGTTGCCCATATCACGGGTAAATTCACCGAGGCGATGCGCTGAATCGTCATCGTCAGACCAGCCTGGGACAACAACGTAGCGGATCCAGACTTTCACATTTTTGTTCGCCAGATATTTGGCGAACTCCAGCGTACGATGATTGGAAACGCCGACCAGATTCTGGTGGATCTCGTCGTTCATCTGTTTGAGATCGAGCATTACCAGATCGGTCACTTCCAGCAGTTCATCAATCACTGGATCGTAACGACGAACAAAACCGTTGGTGTCCAGGCAGGTATGAATGCCTTCTTTTTTGCAGGCGCGGAACCAGTCACGAACAAATTCAGCTTGCAGGATTGCTTCACCGCCGGATGCGGTAACGCCACCGCCTGAAGCATTCATAAAGTGGCGATAGGTCACCACCTCTTTCATTAAATCTTCAACGGTAACTTCTTTGCCGCCATGCGTGTCCCAGGTGTCGCGGTTATGGCAATACAGGCAGCGCATCAGGCAGCCCTGGAAAAAGGTGATAAAGCGAATACCCGGGCCGTCTACGGTTCCACAGGATTCAAAGGAGTGAATGCGACCAATAACTGACATTGCGGTGTTTCTCCAGATGTGGCCCATCTGAGGCCGTGTTGGTGCGCAGCTCGAAGGCTACGTCGAGTCTGTTTTGGCAGTTACCTTAAAGTATAGATAGCTGACAAAAAAGGCTCTCTTGCTAAAAAAGGCCCCACTTTCGTGGAGCCTTTATTGTACGCTTTTTACTGTACGATTTCAGTCAAATCTAATTACATAGATTGAGTGAAGGTACGAGTAATAACGTCCTGCTGCTGCTCTTTAGTCAGCGAGTTGAAACGTACTGCGTAGCCAGATACACGGATGGTCAGCTGCGGATATTTTTCCGGGTTTTCCATCGCGTCGAGCAGCATTTCACGGTTCATCACGTTAACGTTCAGGTGCTGACCACCTTCGATGGACGCTTCGTGGTGGAAGTAACCATCCATCAGACCAGCCAGGTTGGTCTTACGAACTTCGTCGTCTTTACCCAGTGCGTTCGGAACGATAGAGAAGGTGTAAGAGATACCATCTTTAGCGTAAGCGAACGGCAGTTTAGCAACGGAAGTCAGGGAAGCTACAGCACCTTTCTGGTCACGGCCGTGCATCGGGTTAGCACCCGGTCCGAACGGCGCGCCAGCACGACGACCGTCTGGGGTGTTACCGGTTTTCTTACCATACACAACGTTAGAAGTGATGGTCAGAACAGACTGAGTCGGGATAGCGTCACGGTAGGTGTGCAGTTTCTGAATTTTCTTCATGAAACGTTCTACCAGGTCAACAGCCAGGTCATCTACACGCGGATCGTTGTTACCAAACTGCGGGTATTCGCCTTCGATTTCGAAGTCGATAGCCAGACCGTCTTCGTCACGAATCGGTTTAACTTTCGCATATTTGATTGCAGACAGGGAGTCAGCAGCAACGGACAGACCAGCGATACCACACGCCATGGTGCGGATAACGTCACGGTCGTGCAGCGCCATCAGAGAGGCTTCGTAGCTGTACTTGTCGTGCATGTAGTGGATGATGTTCAGTGCAGTGATGTACTGTTTAGCCAGCCAGTCCATGAAGTGATCCATGCGCTCCATCACTTCATCGTAGTTCAGGAGGTCGCCTTTGATCGGTTCAGACTTCGGACCAACCTGCATTTTCAGTTTTTCGTCAACGCCGCCGTTGATTGCGTACAGCATGGTTTTCGCCAGGTTTGCACGCGCACCGAAGAACTGCATTTGTTTACCAACGATCATCGGGCTTACGCAGCAAGCGATAGCGTAGTCATCGTTGTTGAAGTCCGGACGCATCAGGTCATCGTTCTCGTACTGCAGAGAAGAGGTGTCGATGGACACTTTAGCGGCGAATTTCTTGAAGTTCAGCGGCAGTTTTTCAGACCACAGAATGGTCATGTTCGGTTCCGGAGACGGACCCATGGTGTACAGGGTGTTCAGGAAACGGAAGCTGTTTTTGGTAACCAGGGTACGACCGTCGAGGCCCATACCACCGATAGATTCGGTTGCCCAGATCGGGTCGCCAGAGAACAGTTCATCGTACTCCGGAGTACGCAGGAAGCGAACCATACGCAGTTTCATGACCAGGTGGTCAACCATTTCCTGCGCTTCTTGTTCGGTGATCTTGCCAGCTTTCAGGTCACGTTCGATGTACACATCCAGGAAGGTGGAGGTACGACCGAAGGACATTGCAGCACCGTTCTGAGACTTAACAGCAGCCAGGTAGCCGAAGTAAGTCCACTGGATAGCTTCCTGAGCGTTGGTAGCCGGACCAGAAATGTCGTAGCCGTATTTCGCAGCCATTTCTTTCATCTGACCCAGAGCGCGGTGCTGTTCAGCGATTTCTTCGCGCAGACGGATAGTCTGTTCCAGGTTTACGCCGTTTTCCAGATCAGCCTGCAGAGAGGTGAACTGTGCCAGTTTGTCTTTCATCAGGTAGTCGATACCGTACAGCGCAACGCGACGGTAGTCACCGATGATACGACCACGGCCATATGCATCTGGCAGACCGGTCAGAACACCAGATTTACGGCAACGCAGGATGTCCGGAGTGTAAACGTCGAACACGCCCTGGTTGTGAGTTTTACGGTATTCAGTGAAGATTTTTTTGATCATCGGATCCAGTTCGCGGTTGTACGCTTTGCAGGAACCTTCGATCATTTTGATACCACCGAACGGGATAAGAGCACGTTTCAGCGGAGCTTCAGTCTGCAGACCAACGATTTTCTCAAGCTGCTTGTTGATGTAGCCAGCGTCGTGAGAGGTGATGGTGGAAGCAACAGCGGTGTCAAAGTCAACTGGCGCGTGAGTGCGGTTTTCCAGTTTAACGCCTTCCATTACTTTGTCCCACAGGGTGGTGGTCGCTTCAGTAGCGCCAGCCAGGAAGGACTCGTCACCCTCGTACGGAGTGTAGTTTTTCTGAATGAAGTCACGGACGTTTACTTCATTCTGCCAGTCACCTTTGGTAAAACCTTCCCAGGCTGTGGCTAACTTTTCATTAAGCTCGGACATGTAACACCTACCTTCTTAAGTGGATTTTTTATTTACTACGTACTTCGACAACCATTAATGGTGATCGTTTTCACGCAGGTAAATGACCCAGTATGTCAACCCAACCAACAAACCACCGCCGATAATATTACCGATCGTAACCGGAATCAGGTTATCAGTGATGAAGTTCATCACGGTCAGGTGAGAAAAATTTTCCGGTGCAGAACCGACAGCGGTCCAGAATTCCGGAGATGCGAAGTCGCGGATTACAATACCCATCGGGATCATAAACATGTTTGCGATACTGTGCTCAAAACCGCTGGCAACAAACATCGCGACCGGCAGCACCATGATAAACGCTTTGTCCATCAGGCTGCGGCCAGAATAACTCATCCATACTGCCAGACATACCATCAGGTTTGCCAGGATACCAAGACAGACGGCCTCAATAAAAGTATGGTGCACTTTGTGGTCGGCGGTTTGTAGGACGTTTAGTCCCCATTGACCATTCGCGGTCATATATTCGCCAGAAAGCCACATTAAAAGTACAAACAGCAGTGCGCCGACCAAGTTGCCAAAATAGACATTTAGCCAGTTTTTCGCCAACTGGCCCCAGGTGATGCGCCCACTCGCCTTGGCAACAACAATCAACACTGTGGAAGTAAAGAGATCGGCTCCGCAGACAACACAAAGAATCAGCCCCAGAGAGAAGCAAATGCCGCCAACCAGTTTTGCCATGCCGAAGGGCATTGTGGCTGTGCCAGTGGTTGCTGTGATATAGAAGACGAATGCGATTGAGATGAAAACACCGGCGGTAATCGCCAGATAGAAAGTCTTAAGCGGATGTTTCGTTGCTTTATAGACACCTGCCTCTTCGGCCACTTTGGCCATTGCAGCAGGAAGTAAAAGATCAAAAGGGTTGTCAGCTTTCACACTAACTCTCTCTTTATTAAGTCGGCGACGAGATACTAACAAAGCATTATAGATGAGAAATTGATATAGATCATATCTCGCCTGGCTTATAGGCCCGTAACTCGCATGGTTTTTATGCAAATACGGAGTAAATATTTGATTATCCAAATAAAAATAAATTTTAAAAATTAACAAATGAGTTGAATTTTTTCCGCATCCTCCGCTAAAACAGTTAATTAAAAGGGAGCACCAGGCGAATAAAGTAACAATATCGATCGTATTTATTAAATACAAATTACCGATATTTAACCTTATAATTACAATTATTTTATTAATGCAAATATATGTAAAGCGGGGCATTAAAAAAACGCCCCGTAATATAACTCAGACGAATCATTAAGCCTACATTGCGTAGGCTATTTGATTTTATTTTGCCCAGAATGCTGCTTTGGCGCGCTGCAGCTTTTCGTAGGCCTTCAACAACGATTGATGTGCAGCAAACGCGTGCAGATCGCTATCCACTGGCTGTAGGCCATAAAACGCGGCTTCGCCGCTCATTGCCGCACTGGCGGCTTCTACGGCATCTGCACCGTACATACGAATAAATGCATTCAGATATTGCAGCGGTTGACGATCTTCTTCCTGAGCAAGCAGCAATAAAGTTTGCAGGCAGCGATAATAGTTGGCGCGTTCAGGGCTGAACACCGATGAATTAAATTCCATCGTCCATTCGGTCCAGACCAGAGCCTGTTCCATATCGCCGCCAGCCAGCGCCAGCATGGCTTTCAGCTCACCGATACGCAGGGTATACCAGCCATTATCTGGCCCGGTCGCCAGACCCAGCAGCTCACGCACGCGGGTAAAGTCATCAAAACCTTCTTCATCCAGTTGCTCAATGAGGTTCAGATAATCTTCTTTTTCCCACTCACTACCGGGCAGTGACAGAATTGTTTCCCGTAAATGGCTGCCCATACCGTTATTTGCCAGCCATAAATCTTCAGCCGGATAAATATCAGACATGCCAGGCACAATAATTCGGCAAGCGTAGACACCAAGATGCTCGTAATCGGCAATATAAACTTCTTTATCTTCCTTCTTGAAGATAGCCATCAGCGTGGCGAACTCCTCTTCAGTGGTGCCGGAGAAATTCCAGTCTACAAACGGATAATCGGCATCCTGTTTGAACAGGTCCCAGGAGATTAATCCGCTGGAGTCGATAAAGTGCGTTTCGAGGTTAGTATGTTCAGCGACTTCTTCATCATCGAAGGTTGGCGGAGTAAATACATCCAGGTCTTTCAGACCGCGACCTTGCAGCAGCTCGGTCACGGTACGTTCCAGTGCAACACCAAAATCAGGATGCGCACCGAATGAGGCAAAGCAGGTGCCGTTAGCAGGATTAAACAGTACCACGCAGATCACCGGATATTGACCGCCAAGCGAACCATCATAAGCAAAGATTGGGAAACCTTCTGCTTCCAGCGTTTCGATCGCTTCAACTACTGCTGGATAACGCGCCAGCACGTCTGCTGGGATCTCTGGCAGGCTGATGCTTTCAGCAATAATGCGGTTTTTCACGTAGCGTTCGAAAACTTCGGACAACCCCTGAACGCGTGCTTCGTTGCGGGTATTACCTGCGGACATACCGTTGGAGACGTACAGGTTACCAATGATATTCATCGGAATATAAACGGTCTGATTGTCGGACTGACGCGTAAAAGGCAGGCCGCAAATACCACGATCTTCGTTACCGGATTGCAGGTCAATCAGCATGCTACCGGTCAGTTCATTTTCCGGATCGTAAAACGCGCGCAGACGGTCATCGAGCAGCCCTTCTGGCACATCGTCATTTTCGGCCAGTGGGAACCATTTTTCGTTGGGATAATGCACGAACGGACCGTTGGCGATGGTTTCGCCCAGCCAGAAGTCCGCAAAAAAGTAGTTGGTAGACAGACGCTCGAAATATTCACCGAGGGCAGAAGCCAGCGCCGCTTTTTTGGTTGCGCCTTTGCCGTTGGTAAAACACAGGGCGCACTCTTTGTCGCGAATGTGCACGGACCAGACGTTAGGTACCGGATTCAGCCAGGAGGCCTCTTCAATCTGAAAACCGAGGTCGGAGAGTTTTTGCTGGAAGCGAGCGATGGAATCTTCCAGTGCGGCATCTTTGCCGGGGATAAATGTTTGCGTCATGAAAATCACTTTAGTCGTACGGAAAGCGCGCAATAATACGGGTTTTATCTCAAAGGTGCTATCACCGCCGCCACGCTGATGAACTGTTAGCTATGCTTTTAGCGGATAAACTACGATAAGAGCATAAAAATGAAGGCGTTCGATCTCCACCGTATGGCATTCGATAAAGTGCCTTTTGATTTTCTTGGCGAAGTTGCACTACGTAGTCTCTATACCTTTGTGTTGGTCTTTTTGTTCCTCAAAATGACAGGGAGACGCGGCGTGCGGCAAATGTCGCTATTTGAAGTATTAATCATTCTGACTCTGGGGTCGGCGGCAGGGGATGTGGCGTTTTATGATGATGTGCCGATGGTCCCGGTGCTTATCGTCTTTATTACTCTGGCGTTGTTATACCGCCTGGTAATGTGGTTGATGGCGCACAGTGAAAAACTGGAAGATTTGCTGGAAGGTAAACCGGTTGTCATTATTGAAGATGGCGAGCTGGCCTGGTCGAAACTCAATAACTCCAACATGACGGAATTTGAGTTCTTTATGGAACTACGGTTGCGTGGCGTGGAACAACTGGGGCAGGTGCGTCTGGCTATTCTCGAAACCAATGGCCAAATTAGCGTCTATTTCTTTGAAAATGACAAAGTAAAACCAGGCTTACTTATTTTACCCAGTGACAGTACTCAGCGTTACAAAGTGGTGCCGGAGTCGGCGGACTATGCATGCATCCGTTGCAGTGAAATCATTCATATGAACGCGGGGGAAAAACAATTATGTCCGCGCTGTGCAAATCCAGAATGGACGAAGGCAAGTCGGGCAAAACGGGTGACCTGACAGTAAAAACATCGGCTTTTTGCTAATAATCCGAGAGATTCTTTTGTGTGATGCAAGCCACATTTTTGCCCTCAACGGTTTTACTCATTGCGATGTGTGTCACTGAATGATAAAACCGATAGCCACAGGAATAATGTATTACCTGTGGTCGCAATCGATTGACCGCGGGTTAATAGCAACGCAACGTGGTGAGGGGAAATGGCTCAAATCTTCAATTTTAGTTCTGGTCCGGCAATGCTGCCTGCAGAGGTGCTTAAACAGGCTCAACAGGAACTGCGCGACTGGAACGGTCTTGGTACGTCGGTGATGGAAGTGAGTCACCGTGGCAAAGAGTTCATTCAGGTTGCAGAGGAAGCCGAGAAGGATTTTCGTGATCTTCTTAATATCCCCTCCAACTACAAAGTATTGTTCTGCCACGGCGGCGGTCGCGGTCAGTTTGCTGCTGTACCGCTGAATATTCTTGGTGATAAAACCACCGCAGATTATGTTGATGCCGGTTACTGGGCGGCAAGTGCCATTAAAGAAGCGAAAAAATACTGCACGCCTAATGTCTTTGACGCCAAAGTGACTGTTGATGGTCTGCGCGCGGTTAAGCCAATGCGTGAATGGCAGCTCTCTGATAATGCTGCTTATATGCATTACTGCCCGAATGAAACCATTGATGGTATCGCCATCGACGAAACGCCAGACTTCGGCAAAGATGTGGTGGTCGCTGCCGACTTCTCTTCAACCATTCTTTCCCGTCCGATTGATGTCAGCCGTTATGGCGTAATTTACGCTGGCGCACAGAAAAATATCGGCCCGGCTGGCCTGACAATCGTCATCGTTCGTGAAGATTTGCTGGGCAAAGCGAATATCGCTTGTCCGTCGATTCTGGATTATTCCATCCTCAACGATAACGACTCCATGTTTAACACGCCGCCAACGTTTGCCTGGTATCTGTCTGGTCTGGTCTTCAAATGGCTGAAAGCGAACGGCGGTGTGGCTGCAATGGATAAGATCAATCAGCAAAAAGCAGAACTGCTGTATGGGGTGATTGATAACAGCGATTTCTACCGCAATGATGTGGCGAAAGCTAACCGTTCGCGGATGAACGTGCCGTTCCAGTTGGCGGATAGCGCGCTTGATAAATTGTTCCTCGAAGAGTCTTTCGCTGCGGGCTTACATGCGCTGAAAGGTCACCGTGTGGTCGGCGGAATGCGTGCTTCTATTTATAACGCCATGCCGCTGGAAGGCGTTAAAGCACTGACAGACTTCATGGTTGAGTTCGAACGTCGTCACGGCTAATGCCGACATTTTGCGTAATCCCCACAGCCAGACTGTGGGGTTTTTATTTCTGTTGTAGAGAGTTGAGTTCATGGAATCCCTGACGTTGCACCCCATCGCCCGTGTCGATGGCACTATTAATCTGCCCGGTTCCAAGAGCGTTTCTAACCGCGCTTTATTGCTGGCGGCATTAGCACACGGCAAAACAGTATTAACTAATCTGCTGGATAGCGATGACGTGCGCCATATGCTGAATGCATTAACGGCGTTAGGGGTAAGTTACACGCTTTCAGCCGATCGTACGCGTTGCGAAATCATCGGTAACGGCGGTCCATTACACGCAGAAAGCGCGCTGGAGTTGTTTCTTGGAAACGCCGGAACGGCTATGCGTCCGCTGGCGGCGGCACTTTGTCTGGGAAACAATGATATTGTCCTGACTGGTGAGCCGCGTATGAAAGAACGCCCGATTGGTCATCTGGTGGATGCGTTGCGCCAGGGCGGAGCGAAAATCACTTACCTGGAACAAGATAATTATCCACCGTTGCGTTTACAGGGCGGTTTTACTGGCGGCAACGTTGACGTTGATGGCTCCGTTTCCAGCCAGTTCCTCACCGCACTGTTAATGACTGCGCCTCTTGCGCCGAAAGATACAGTTATTCGTATTAAAGGTGATCTGGTTTCTAAACCTTATATCGATATCACGCTCAACCTGATGAAAACGTTTGGTGTTGCGATTGAAAATCAGCACTATCAACAATTTGTCGTAAAAGGGGGGCAGTCTTATCAGTCTCCGGGTACTTATTTGGTCGAAGGAGATGCATCTTCAGCTTCTTACTTCCTGGCAGCAGCAGCAATCAAAGGCGGCACGGTAAAAGTGACCGGCATTGGACGCAACAGTATGCAGGGCGATATTCGATTTGCTGATGTACTGGAAAAAATGGGGGCGGCCATTAGCTGGGGCGATGATTATATTGCCTGCACGCGTGGCGAACTGAACGCCATCGATATGGATATGAACCATATTCCCGATGCGGCGATGACCATTGCCACGACGGCGTTATTTGCAAAAGGCACAACCACGCTGCGCAATATTTATAACTGGCGCGTAAAAGAAACGGATCGCCTGTTCGCGATGGCAACAGAGCTACGTAAAGTCGGTGCGGAAGTTGAAGAGGGGCACGATTTCATTCGCATCACTCCACCGGAAAAACTGAACTTTGCCGAGATCGCGACATACAATGATCACCGGATGGCGATGTGTTTCTCGCTGGTGGCATTGTCAGATACGCCAGTGACGATTCTTGAACCCAAATGTACGGCTAAAACCTTCCCGGATTACTTCGAACAACTGGCGCGGATAAGCCAACCAGCTTGAATAACGGGCGATAAATAGACAAATATTTCTTTCTAAAAGCGTCGGCACACTGCCGGCGTTTTTTTTCGGACCTTGTGAGTCATTTTGAACAGTGGTAACGTCGATTATCAATGTAAGTTATTGATACATAATATTTATATATGATTAATCAACGGATGATTCACATGAAGAATACTAAATTACTGCTGGCGATTGCGACTTCTGCAGCACTACTGACAGGGTGTCAAAATACGCACGGTATTGATACCAATATGGCTATCAGCTCCGGTTTAAATGCCTATAAAGCTGCAACGTTAAGCGACGCCGATGCAAAAGCCATTGCCAATCAGGGCTGTACCGAAATGGACAGCGGCAATCAAGTTGCAAGCAAATCCAGCAAGTACGGTAAACGTCTGGCAAAAATCGCCAAAGCATTGGGTAACAACATTAACGGTACGCCGGTCAACTATAAGGTTTATATGACCAGCGACGTTAACGCATGGGCGATGGCAAACGGCTGTGTCCGTGTCTACAGTGGCCTGATGGACATGATGAACGACAACGAAATTGAAGGCGTTCTGGGTCATGAACTGGGACACGTTGCATTGGGTCACTCACTGGCTGAAATGAAAGCCTCTTATGCGATCGTTGCCGCACGTGATGCAATTTCCGCCACCAGCGGTGTTGCTTCCCAGCTTTCTCGCTCGCAACTGGGCGATATCGCAGAAGGCGCTATCAATGCTAAGTACTCCCGCGATAAAGAGTCTGAAGCAGATGATTTCTCCTTTGATCTGCTGAAGAAACGTGGCATTAACACCCAGGGACTGGTCGGTAGCTTTGAAAAACTGGCCAGCCTGGATGGCGGTCGTACTCAGTCTATGTTTGACTCTCATCCACCATCAGCAGAGCGTGCACAGCACATCCGCGATCGTATTGCCTCCGGTAAGTAAATCATTGTCATCTTTCGGGCTGGTCTTTCGCCAGCCAGCTATAATTGCGCAATAAATCCCCATCTGAATACAGACAAAACTGGTTTTTGCACACAACGTTAACGATTTGTGGCGCCGACGCGTATAATGCGCGCGGTTATGTTAACGGTACGCCTGTTTTAAGGAGATAAAGATGACGGCAATTGCCCCGGTTATTACCATTGATGGCCCAAGCGGTGCAGGGAAAGGCACCTTGTGTAAGGCTATGGCGGAAGCGTTGCAATGGCATCTGCTGGACTCGGGTGCAATTTATCGCGTACTGGCACTGGCGGCATTACATCACCATGTTGATGTTGCGTCGGAAGATGCGCTGGTGCCGCTGGCATCCCATCTGGATGTACGTTTTGTGTCGACCAATGGCAATCTGGAAGTGATCCTCGAAGGGGAAGATGTCAGCGGCGAAATTCGTACTCAGGAAGTGGCGAATGCTGCTTCACAAGTCGCTGCATTCCCACGCGTTCGTGAAGCATTATTGCGCCGCCAACGCGCATTCCGGGAGTTACCCGGTTTGATCGCCGATGGTCGCGATATGGGGACAGTGGTATTCCCTGATGCGCCAGTAAAAATTTTCCTTGACGCCTCCTCGGAAGAACGTGCGCATCGCCGCATGCTACAGTTGCAGGAGAAGGGCTTTAGTGTTAACTTTGAGCGCCTTTTGGCCGAGATCAAAGAACGCGACGACCGCGATCGTAATCGCGCGGTAGCGCCCTTGGTTCCGGCAGCCGATGCTTTAGTTTTGGATTCCACCACCTTAAGCATTGAGCAAGTGATTGAAAAAGCGTTACACTACGCGCGCCAAAAATTGGCTCTCGCATAAGCGACCGAATTTGCAGTACCCCCGTTGCAATGGAATGACAGCGGGTATGTTAAACAACCCCATCCGGCACGGAGCCAGGTGGACGTTAAATATAAACCTGAAGATTAAACATGACTGAATCTTTTGCTCAACTCTTTGAAGAGTCCTTAAAAGAAATCGAAACCCGCCCGGGTTCTATCGTTCGTGGCGTTGTTGTTGCTATCGACAAAGATGTAGTACTGGTTGACGCTGGTCTGAAATCTGAGTCTGCCATCCCGGCTGAGCAGTTCAAAAACGCCCAGGGCGAACTGGAAATCCAGGTAGGTGACGAAGTTGACGTTGCTCTGGACGCAGTAGAAGACGGCTTCGGTGAAACTCTGCTGTCCCGTGAGAAAGCTAAACGTCACGAAGCCTGGATCACGCTGGAAAAAGCTTACGAAGATGCTGAAACTGTTACCGGTGTTATCAACGGCAAAGTTAAGGGCGGCTTCACTGTTGAGCTGAACGGTATTCGTGCGTTCCTGCCAGGTTCTCTGGTAGACGTTCGTCCGGTGCGTGACACTCTGCACCTGGAAGGCAAAGAGCTTGAATTCAAAGTAATCAAGCTGGATCAGAAGCGCAACAACGTTGTTGTTTCTCGTCGTGCCGTTATCGAATCCGAAAACAGCGCAGAGCGCGATCAGCTGCTGGAAAACCTGCAGGAAGGCATGGAAGTTAAAGGTATCGTTAAGAACCTCACTGACTACGGTGCATTCGTTGATCTGGGCGGCGTTGACGGCCTGCTGCACATCACTGACATGGCCTGGAAACGCGTTAAGCATCCGAGCGAAATCGTCAACGTGGGCGACGAAATCACTGTTAAAGTGCTGAAGTTCGACCGCGAACGTACCCGTGTATCCCTGGGCCTGAAACAGCTGGGCGAAGATCCGTGGGTAGCTATCGCTAAACGTTATCCGGAAGGTACCAAACTGACTGGTCGCGTGACCAACCTGACCGACTACGGCTGCTTCGTTGAAATCGAAGAAGGCGTTGAAGGCCTGGTACACGTTTCCGAAATGGATTGGACCAACAAAAACATCCACCCGTCCAAAGTTGTTAACGTTGGCGATGTAGTGGAAGTTATGGTTCTGGATATCGACGAAGAACGTCGTCGTATCTCCCTGGGTCTGAAACAGTGCAAAGCTAACCCGTGGCAGCAGTTCGCGGAAACCCACAACAAGGGCGACCGTGTTGAAGGTAAAATCAAGTCTATCACTGACTTTGGTATCTTCATCGGCCTGGACGGCGGCATCGACGGCCTGGTTCACCTGTCTGACATCTCCTGGAACGTTGCAGGCGAAGAAGCAGTTCGTGAATACAAAAAAGGCGACGAAATCGCTGCAGTTGTTCTGCAGGTTGACGCAGAACGTGAACGTATCTCCCTGGGCGTTAAACAGCTCGCAGAAGATCCGTTCAACAACTGGGTTGCTCTGAACAAGAAAGGCGCTATCGTAACCGGTAAAGTAACTGCAGTTGACGCTAAAGGCGCAACCGTAGAACTGGCTGACGGCGTTGAAGGTTACCTGCGTGCTTCTGAAGCATCCCGTGACCGCGTTGAAGACGCTACCCTGGTTCTGAGCGTTGGCGACGAAGTTGAAGCTAAATTCACTGGCGTTGATCGTAAAAACCGCGCAATCAGCCTGTCTGTTCGTGCGAAAGACGAAGCTGACGAGAAAGATGCAATCGCAACTGTTAACAAACAGGAAGATGCAAACTTCTCCAACAACGCAATGGCTGAAGCTTTCAAAGCAGCTAAAGGCGAGTAATTCTCTGACTCTTCGGGATTTTTATTCCGAAGTTTGCTGAGTTTACTTGACAGATTGCAGGTTTCGTCCTGTAATCAAGCACTAAGGGCGGCTACGGCCGCCCTTAATCAATGCAGCAACAGCAGCCGTTAAATTTGCCTTTAAGGAACCGGAGGAATCATGACCAAGTCAGAATTGATAGAAAGACTTGCCACCCAGCAATCGCACATTCCCGCCAAGACGGTTGAAGATGCAGTAAAAGAGATGCTGGAGCATATGGCCTCGACTCTTGCGCAGGGCGAGCGTATTGAAATCCGCGGTTTCGGCAGTTTCTCTTTGCACTACCGCGCACCGCGTACCGGACGTAATCCGAAGACTGGCGATAAAGTAGAGCTGGAAGGAAAATACGTTCCTCACTTTAAACCAGGTAAAGAACTGCGCGATCGCGCCAATATTTACGGTTAAGTTTTAGTAAAACTTGAACGCGGAAAAAGCACCTGTCGGGTGCTTTTTTCATTTCTGCAATAGGGTTCTGGAAGCTGTCTCGCAGAGTTGTGTACAGTTTTCATCATCCTGCTAAATTCTTCTGAACGTGCCTCGGGCAACGCAAAACTCCCGCCAGACAACCACTCAACAAAGTTGCACACTTTCCAAAAACAGGGAGGAGTGCATGAAAATAACGACAGTTAGCCTGTGCATAATTTGCGGGATTTTTCCGCTGCTGATTTTGCCGCAGTTGCCTGGGACATTAACTCTTGCGAGTCTGACTGTATTCGTCTGCGTACTGGCATTTATTCCTGTTAAAGTCGTCCGTTATTTCACGCTGACATTGCTGTTTTTTCTTTGGGGCGTGTTGGCGGCGAAGCAAATTCTGTGGGCAGGAGAAAACTTAACTAGCGCGACGCAGGATGCAGTCGTCGAGATTACCGCCACTGACGGCATGACCACGCATTACGGGAAAATTACTCATCTACAAGGGCGGCGGTTATTTCCCGCGCCAGGCATCGCGCTATATGGCGAATATTTGCCACAATCGGTATGCGCCGGGCAACGATGGTCGATGAAACTCAAAGTGCGTGCTGTTCATGGTCAACTTAATGATGGCGGCTTTGATAGCCAGCGTTATGCCATTGCCCAGCATCAGCCACTTACCGGACGTTTTCTGCAAGCAAGCGTCATTGAACCAGGTTGTAGCCTACGTGCGCAATATCTGGCATCCCTGCAAACGACGCTGCAGCCGTATTCATGGCAGACGGTGATGCTCGGCTTAGGAATGGGTGAACGGTTATCGGTATCTAAAGAAATTAAAAATATAATGCGCGATACCGGTACGGCACATTTAATGGCGATATCGGGTTTACACATCGCTTTTGCAGCATTACTGGTTGCGGGGCTAATTCGTGGCGGGCAAATTTTCCTCCCCGGGCGTTGGATTTACTGGCAGATGCCATTAATCGGTGGAGTTTGCTGCGCTGCTTTTTATGCCTGGCTTACCGGTATGCAGCCGCCTGCATTGCGTACCGTGGTGGCGCTTGTGACCTGGGGAGCGCTCAAATTGAGCGGCCGACAATGGAGTGGTTGGGATGTGTGGATATGCTGCCTGGCAGCAATTCTGCTGATGGATCCTGTCGCTATCCTCTCGCAAAGTTTGTGGCTCTCTGCCGCAGCGGTGGCAGCGCTGATATTTTGGTATCAGTGGTTTCCCTGCCCAGTCTGGCCATTGCCGCCTGTATTGCAATCTATTGTTTCACTTATCCATCTGCAACTTGGTATAACACTCCTGCTAATGCCGGTGCAAATAGTCATGTTTCATGGCGTTAGTCTGACTTCATTTATGGCAAATTTGTTCGCTATTCCCTTAGTGACATTTATTTCGGTTCCGTTGATCCTCGCCGCGATGGTTGTGCATTTAATCGGGCCATTAATCCTGGAACAAGGTATATGGTTTCTTGCCGATCGGTCCTTAGCTTTACTTTTTTGGGGGTTAAAGAGTTTGCCTGAAGGGTGGATAAGCATTGCTGAACGTTGGCAATGGCTATCATTTTCGCCCTGGTTATTACTGGTGATATGGCGACTAAACGCATGGCAAACGTTGCCTGCGGTGTGTATGGCTGGAGGAATTATAATGTGTTGGCCACTGTGGCAAAAACCACGGTCTGATGAGTGGCAGGTTTATATGCTTGATGTCGGGCAAGGGCTGGCAATGGTGATCGCTCGAAACGGTAAAGCGGTTCTCTATGATACAGGGCTCGCCTGGCCGGAGGGGGACAGTGGGCAACAACTGATTATTCCCTGGCTCCGCTGGCATGACCTTGAACCGGAAGGCGTTATTCTTAGTCATGAACATCTTGATCATCGGGGTGGACTGGACTCGATATTACATGCCTGGCCGACGTTATGGGTAAGAAGCCCCTTAAACTGGGTGCATCATCAGCCCTGCGTGCGTGGCGAAGCGTGGCAGTGGCAAGGATTGCAGTTTAGTGTGCACTGGCCTTTGCAAGGGAGTAACGAAAAGGGAAATAACCATTCCTGTGTGATTAAGGTTGATGATGGAACACATAGCATTCTTTTGACTGGCGATATTGAAGCCCCCGCTGAACAAAAAATGCTAAGTCATTACTGGCAACAGGTTCAGGCAACTTTGATTCAGGTACCCCATCACGGTAGTAATACCTCGTCATCAGTGCCATTGATTCAGCGGGTAAATGGAAAAATGGCACTGGCATCGGCATCGCGCTATAACGCATGGCGATTGCCCTCCAGTAAAGTTAAACTTCGCTATCAACTACAAGGATATCAATGGGTTGATACCCCACATCAGGGGCAAATAACGGTCTATTTTTCAGCGCAAGGTTGGCGGGTGAGCAGCCTAAGGGAGCAAATTTTACCTCGTTGGTATCATCAGTGGTTTGGCGTGCCAGTGGATAACGGGTAGAATATGCGGCTATTTCAACAAATGCTGGTTTTTTGAATGCATAACGACAAAGATCTCTCTACGTGGCAGACATTCCGCCGACTGTGGCCAACCATTGCGCCTTTTAAAGCGGGTCTGATCGTGGCGGGCATAGCGTTAATTCTCAACGCAGCCAGCGATACCTTCATGTTATCGCTCCTTAAGCCGCTTCTCGATGATGGCTTTGGTAAAACAGATCGCTCCGTGCTGATGTGGATGCCGCTGGTGGTTATCGGCCTGATGATTTTACGTGGTATCACCAGTTATATCTCCAGCTACTGTATCTCCTGGGTATCAGGAAAAGTGGTTATGACCATGCGCCGACGTCTGTTCGGCCACATGATGGGAATGCCAGTGTCATTTTTTGACAAACAATCAACCGGGACACTGCTTTCACGTATTACTTACGATTCTGAACAGGTTGCTTCGTCATCTTCCGGCGCGCTGATTACGGTGGTGCGTGAAGGTGCTTCCATTATCGGTCTGTTCGCCATGATGTTCTATTACAGCTGGCAGCTGTCGATCATTTTGATTGTGTTGGCGCCGATTGTCTCGATTGCGATTCGTATCGTATCGAAGCGTTTTCGCAGCATCAGTAAAAACATGCAGAACACCATGGGGCAGGTGACCACCAGTGCTGAACAGATGCTGAAAGGCCACAAAGAAGTATTGATTTTTGGCGGCCAGGAAGTAGAAACAAAGCGTTTTGATAAGGTCAGCAACAAGATGCGTTTGCAGGGGATGAAGATGGTTTCTGCTTCTTCCATCTCTGACCCGATTATTCAGCTGATCGCCTCTCTGGCGCTGGCATTTGTTCTCTACGCTGCGAGCTTCCCAAGCGTGATGGATAGCCTGACTGCCGGTACGATTACTGTCGTCTTCTCTTCGATGATTGCACTTATGCGTCCGTTGAAATCGCTGACCAACGTTAACGCCCAGTTCCAACGCGGGATGGCCGCATGTCAGACGCTGTTTACCATTCTGGACAGTGAACAGGAGAAAGACGAAGGTAAACGCGAGATTGAGCGTGCTACTGGTGACGTTGAATTCCGCAATGTCACTTTTACCTATCCGGGGCGTGAAGTCCCTGCGCTGCGTAATATCAACCTGAAGATCCCGGCAGGGAAAACAGTGGCTTTGGTAGGGCGTTCTGGGTCGGGTAAATCGACCATTGCCAGCCTGATCACCCGTTTTTATGATATCGATGAAGGCGAGATCCTGATGGATGGTCACGATCTGCGCGAGTATACCCTGGCGTCTTTACGTAACCAGGTTGCTCTGGTGTCGCAGAATGTCCATCTGTTTAATGACACGGTTGCCAACAACATTGCTTACGCCCGTACTGAACAGTACAGCCGTGAGCAGATTGAAGAAGCGGCACGCATGGCCTATGCCATGGACTTTATCAATAAGATGGATAACGGTCTTGATACGGTGATTGGTGAAAACGGCGTGTTGCTTTCTGGCGGCCAGCGCCAGCGTATTGCCATTGCCCGTGCCTTGCTGCGCGATAGCCCAATTCTGATTCTGGATGAAGCCACTTCGGCGCTGGACACCGAATCCGAACGCGCGATTCAGGCGGCGCTGGACGAGTTGCAGAAAAACCGTACCTCACTGGTGATTGCCCACCGCTTGTCTACCATTGAAAAGGCAGACGAAATTGTGGTCGTCGAGGACGGGATCATTGTGGAACGCGGTACGCATAACGATTTGCTTGAGCACCGTGGAGTCTACGCGCAACTTCATAAAATGCAGTTTGGCCAATGATCGAAAAAATCTGGTCTGGTGAATCCCCTTTGTGGAGGTTATTGCTGCTACTCTCCTGGTTGTATGGCCTGGTGAGTGGCGCTATCCGTCTTTGCTATAAACTAAAACTGAAGCGCGCCTGGCGAGCCCCCGTACCGGTTGTCGTGGTTGGTAATCTCACCGCAGGCGGCAACGGAAAAACTCCGGTGGTTGTCTGGCTGGTGGAACAACTACAAAAGCGCGGTATTCGTGTTGGCGTAGTGTCACGGGGCTATGGCGGTAAAGCTGAGTCGTATCCGCTGTTATTGTCGGCAGATACCACCACCGCACAGGCGGGCGATGAACCGGTGCTGATTTATCAGCGTACGGGTGCACCTGTTGCAGTTTCTCCTGTCCGTTCAGATGCGGTAAAAGCCATTCTGGCGCAATATCCCGATGTGCAGATTATCGTGACTGATGACGGTTTACAGCACTATCGTCTGGCGCGTGATGTGGAAATCGCCGTCATCGATGGCGTGCGTCGCTTTGGCAATGGCTGGTGGTTGCCGGCGGGGCCAATGCGCGAGCGCGCGGGGCGCTTAAAATCGGTTGATGCGGTAATCGTCAATGGCGGCGTACCGCGTCACGGTGAAATCCCGATGAACTTAATACCGGGTCAGGCAGTGAATTTACTTACCGGCGCGCGTTGTGACGTTACACAACTTAAACATGTGGTGGCGATGGCAGGTATTGGTCACCCGCCGCGATTTTTTGCCACACTAAAGATGTGCGGTATACAACCGGAAAAATGTGTGCCGCTGGCAGATCATCAATCTTTGAATCATGCGGATGTCAGCGCACTATTAAGCGCCGGGCAAACACTGGTCATGACTGAAAAAGATGCGGTGAAATGTCGGGCTTTTGCAGAAGAAAACTGGTGGTATTTGCCCGTTGACGCACAGCTTACGGGCGATGAACCAGAGAAACTGCTCGCACAACTTTCCTCGCTGGCTTCTGGCAACTAATTCAGCCGCGGCAGCGTTTAATTGACGGAGCAATGAATGACGCTGCCTTATCTCTCCCTCACCGATGCACGAAATCTTCATCTCACCGCGCAAGGGCTGTTAAACAAGCCCCGTCGTCGCGCGTCGCCGGAAGATATTCTGGCTACCATTTCTCGCATGTCCTTGTTGCAAATCGATACCATCAATATTGTTGCCCGTAGTCCATATCTGGTGCTTTTCAGTCGTCTGGGAAATTATCCTGCGCAGTGGCTGGATGAGTCTCTGGCGTGTGGCGAATTAATGGAATACTGGGCGCATGAAGCCTGCTTTATGCCGCGTAGCGATTTTCGTCTTATTCGCCACCGCATGCTGGCACCTGAAAAAATGGGCTGGAAATACAAAGATGCCTGGATGCAGGAACATGCGGCGGAAATTGCACAGTTAATTCAGCATATTCATGATAAGGGGCCGGTACGTTCAGCCGATTTTGAGCATCCTCGTAAAGGGGCGAGCGGCTGGTGGGAGTGGAAGCCGCATAAACGGCATCTGGAAGGGCTCTTTACCGCCGGAAAGGTGATGGTGATTGAACGGCGCAACTTCCAGCGAGTTTATGATTTAACCCACCGTGTCATGCCTGACTGGGATGATGAGCGCGATCTCGTTTCGCAAACAGAAGCAGAAATCATCATGCTGGATAACAGTGCGCGCAGCCTGGGAATATTTCGCGAACAGTGGCTGGCGGATTACTACCGGCTGAAACGTCCGGCGCTGGCGGCGTGGCGCGAAGCGAGGGCTGAACAGCAGCAAATCATTGCTGTGCATGTTGAAAAATTGGGTAATCTTTGGCTGCATGCTGATTTGCTGCCGCTACTCGAACGTGCGCTCGCCGGAAAGCTCACTGCAACGCACAGCGCGGTACTTTCGCCTTTTGATCCTGTTGTCTGGGATCGTAAACGGGCAGAGCAACTTTTTGATTTTAGCTACCGGCTGGAGTGCTACACGCCAGCGCCCAAACGCCAGTATGGTTATTTCGTTCTACCGTTATTGCATCGTGGGCAATTAGTTGGGCGAATGGATTCTAAGATGCATCGCCAGACTGGCATCTTTGAAGTGCTCTCTCTCTGGCTACAGGATGGGGTAAAACCAACAGTGACCCTTCAAAAAGGGCTGCGTCAGGCGATTACGGATTTTGCTCACTGGCAGCAGGCAACGCGAGTAACAATAGGGCGCTGCCCGCACGGTTTCTTTACCGATTACCGCACTGGCTGGGAAATAGACCCCGACGCATAAATGATTATGATAAGATTTATGCATTCATAACCCGATCCATCTGGAGGAACTATGGATCATCGTCTGCTTGAAATCATTGCCTGCCCGGTTTGCAACGGCAAACTTTGGTATAACCAGGAAAAACAAGAACTTATTTGCAAACTGGACAACCTGGCTTTTCCGCTGCGCGATGGCATTCCAGTGTTGCTGGAAACGGAAGCCCGCGTGCTGACTGCTGATGAGAGTAAATCATGAGTTTTGTGGTCATTATTCCCGCGCGCTACGCTTCCACGCGTCTGCCAGGTAAGCCGCTGGTCGATATTAACGGCAAACCTATGATTGTTCATGTACTCGAACGCGCGCGCGAATCAGGTGCCGAGCGCATCATCGTCGCAACCGATCATGAGGATGTCGCCCGCGCTGTTGAAGCTGCTGGCGGTGAAGTATGCATGACGCGTGCAGATCACCAGTCAGGTACAGAACGCCTGGCGGAAGTTGTCGAAAAATGCGCGTTCAGCGACGACACGGTGATTGTGAATGTGCAGGGTGATGAACCGATGATCCCCGCGACAATCATTCGTCAGGTTGCCGATAACCTTGCCCAGCGTCAGGTTGGAATGGCGACCTTGGCTGTGCCTATCCACAGTGCGGAAGAAGCCTTTAACCCGAATGCGGTTAAAGTTGTTCTCGACGCCGAAGGTTATGCGCTCTACTTCTCGCGCGCCACCATTCCGTGGGATCGTGACCGTTTTGCGAAAGGTCTGGAAACCGTAGGAGATAACTTCCTGCGCCATCTCGGCATTTATGGCTATCGTGCAGGTTTTATCCGCCGCTATGTTAACTGGCAGCCAAGCCCGTTAGAACATATCGAAATGTTAGAACAGCTTCGTGTGCTGTGGTATGGAGAAAAAATCCATGTTGCTGTCGCCCAGGAGGTTCCTGGCACCGGTGTAGATACTCCCGAAGATCTTGAGCGTGTTCGCGCTGAAATGGCTTAATTTTTCCCCACGACACTCCATCTCAATTTTGGGAGGAGTGTCGTAGCGTTACGATTCTCTTCATTTTTTCCCTTCAACAATTGATCTCATTCAGGTGACATCTTTTACATTGGCGCTCATTATGAAAGCAGTAGCTTTTATGAGGGTAATCTGAATGGAACAGCTGCGTGCCGAACTAAGCCATTTACTGGGCGAAAGATTGAGTCGTATAGAGTGTGTGAATGAAAAAGCAGACACAACTCTGTGGGCGTTGTATGACAGCCAGGGAAACCCGATGCCGCTCATGGCGCGAAGTTTTTCTACCCCGGGGCAGGCCAGACAGCTGGCATGGAAAACCACCATGCTGGCTCGGAGCGGGACTGTTCGCATGCCGACTATCTATGGCGTGATGACGCATGAAGAACATCCCGGTCCCGATGTCTTGTTGCTGGAGCGGATGCGCGGTGTTTCTGTGGAAGCCCCCGCAAGAACGCCAGAGCGCTGGGAACATCTGAAAGATCAAATTGTTGAAGCATTGTTGGCCTGGCACCGTCAGGACAGCCGCGGATGTGTTGGCGCGGTTGACAATACTCAGGAAAATTTCTGGCCTTCCTGGTATCGTCAGCACGTTGAAATGCTGTGGGCGACGCTCAATCAGTTCAATAACACAGGTTTAACCATGCAGGATAAGCGGATTCTTTTTCGCACTCGTGAATGTCTGCCGGTGCTGTTTGAAGGTTTTAACGATAATTGTGTGCTGATTCACGGCAATTTCTGTTTGCGTAGCATGCTGAAAGATTCCCGTAGCGATCAGCTCCTGGCGATGGTCGGACCGGGGTTAATGCTCTGGGCACCGCGTGAGTATGAATTATTCCGGTTGATGGATAACACCCTGGCGGAAGATTTACTCTGGAGTTACCTGCAACGCGCGCCAGTGGCGGAGTCTTTCATCTGGCGGCGTTGGTTGTATGTGTTATGGGATGAAGTTGCGCAACTGGTCAATACCGGGCGGTTTAACCGTAGCAACTTTGATCTGGCGACTAAATCACTCCTGCCGTGGCTCGCCTGACGAACCTTTCAGCCACTGCCAGATGCGGCCAAGCGTTTCATAGCCAACGCGGTCGCTATGCACCAACCAGAGCGGCGAGGGGATTGCTCGTTCCCACGGATTAAGCGGCGAGTCGATTGCTAGCTGATTGGCCGGTGCAGGCAATGGATTCAGCCCTTCCTGCTGAAAAAAGATCATCGCGCGTGGCAAATGGTACGCAGATGTCACCAGCAGGAAAGGGGCGTTGCCAATCGCCTTTTTCACTGCGGCAGCTTCTTCTTCGGTATCTTTTGGTAAATCCAGTGTGATAATTTGCTCGCGTGGGACACCCAGCGATTGCGCCACTCTGGCACCTACTTCGGCTGCGCTGACCGTATTGGTTTGCGCTACCCCACCGGTAAAGATTAACTTTGCGCCAGGGTTGTTGCGCCAGAGACGAATACCTTCATTCAGGCGCGGCAAACTGTTATTGATTAAATTAGAGCTCGGTGCCCACTGCGGGTTCCAGGTATAACCACCTCCGAGCACCACGATATAGTCCACTTTTTGCGAATTATTCCATGTCGGATAGGTGCTTTCGATGGGACGCAGCAGGCGGTCGGCTACCGGTTGCAAACTCAATAACAAGAGCGCCAGCCACCCAATGCTAATAAAAATCTTCCCGGTTTTTTGAAAACGGCTAAACCACAGCAGCGCCAGGCCAGCGCCAATAATCAACAACATCAGCGGAAGTGGCAGCAACATATTGCCAATCACTTTTTTCAGTGTAAAAAGCATCCTTTCTGGTTCCTTTTTTGACCATATAGCAAGGGATCGCCAGCGATATTACACCAGACGGGTTCATTCTCGCCGTGGCTGTGACAAAATAGCGTCTTTATCAGAAAACGTCTTAGCCAACCGGTGGAGAAAGCAATGCAGGATCGCAATTTTGATGATATTGCGGAAAAGTTTTCCCGTAACATTTACGGCACCACCAAAGGGCAGCTTCGACAGGCTATTCTGTGGCAAGATCTCGATCGCGTGCTGGCGGAAATGGGCGCGCAAAAACTGCGTGTGCTGGATGCCGGTGGCGGTGAAGGGCAGACCGCAATCAAAATGGCCGAGCGCGGGCATCAGGTCATTTTATGCGATCTCTCTGCGCAGATGATCGACCGCGCAAAACAGGCGGCAGAAGCAAAAGGTGTGAGCGACAAAATGCAATTTATACATTGCGCCGCTCAGGATGTTGCTTCACATTTGGAAACGCCCGTTGATCTGATATTGTTCCATGCGGTGCTGGAGTGGGTGGCCGATCCCCGCAGCGTATTACAGACCCTGTGGTCCGTGTTGCGTCCAGGCGGTGTGTTGTCGTTAATGTTCTACAATGCGCACGGCTTGCTGATGCATAACATGGTCGCCGGGAATTTTGATTACGTGCAGGCGGGAATGCCGAAAAAGAAAAAACGGACGCTTTCGCCAGATTATCCACGCGACCCGGCGCAAGTTTATCTGTGGCTGGAAGAAGCTGGTTGGCAAATTATGGGTAAGACAGGCGTTCGCGTGTTTCATGATTATCTGCGTGAAAAGCACCAACAGCGCGACAGCTATGAAGCATTACTTGAATTAGAAACGCGTTATTGCCGTCAGGAACCGTATATTAACCTGGGGCGTTATATTCATGTCACCGCGCACAAACCGCAGAGCAAGGATAAAGTATGAGTGAATTATCCCAGACAGTCCCCGAACTGGTTGCCTGGGCCAGAAAAAATGACTTCTCCATCTCGCTGCCGGTAGACCGACTCTCTTTTCTGCTGGCTGTTGCCACGCTGAATGGTGAGCGTCTTGATGGTGAGATGAGTGAAGGCGAGCTGGTGGATGCGTTCCGCCATGTGAGTGATGCGTTTGAGCAAACCAGCGAAACCATCGGCGTGCGCGCCAACAACGCGATCAACGATATGGTGCGTCAACGTCTGCTGAACCGCTTTACCAGCGAGCAGGCGGAAGGGAATGCTATTTATCGCCTGACGCCGCTCGGCATCGGCATTACTGACTACTACATCCGTCAGCGCGAGTTTTCTACGTTGCGCCTTTCTATGCAGTTGTCGATTGTGGCGGGTGAGTTAAAACGTGCAGCCGATGCCGCCGAAGAGGGCGGTGATGAATTTCACTGGCACCGCAACGTCTATGCGCCGCTGAAATATTCGGTAGCGGAAATTTTCGACAGCATCGACCTGACGCAACGTCTGATGGACGAACAGCAGCAGCAGGTGAAGGACGATATCGCTCAGTTGCTGAATAAAGACTGGCGGGCGGCGATCTCCAGCTGTGAATTGTTGCTTTCGGAAACTTCCGGAACGCTGCGTGAATTGCAGGATACGCTGGAAGCGGCAGGCGACAAACTCCAGGCCAATCTGTTGCGCATTCAGGATGCCACTATGACCCATGACGATCTGCATTTTGTCGATCGTCTGGTGTTCGATCTGCAGAGCAAACTCGACCGTATTATCAGTTGGGGCCAGCAATCCATCGACTTGTGGATTGGCTACGATCGCCACGTACACAAATTTATTCGTACCGCTATCGATATGGATAAAAACCGCGTCTTTGCCCAGCGTTTACGCCAGTCGGTACAAACCTATTTTGATGAGCCGTGGGCGCTGACTTACGCCAATGCCGATCGTCTGCTGGATATGCGTGACGAAGAGATGGCACTGCGCGATGAAGAAGTGACCGGGGAACTTCCGCCAGATTTAGAGTACGAAGAGTTTAACGAGATCCGCGAACAACTCGCAGCGATTATCGAAGAGCAGCTCGCCGTCTATAAAACCAGGCAAGTACCGCTGGATCTTGGTCTGGTGGTACGCGAATATCTGGCGCAGTATCCGCGTGCGCGTCACTTTGACGTCGCGCGTATTGTTATTGATCAGGCGGTACGCCTCGGCGTAGCGCAAGCAGACTTCACCGGACTGCCAGCGAAATGGCAGCCGATTAATGATTACGGAGCCAAGGTACAGGCGCATGTCATCGACAAATATTGAACAAGTGATGCCGGTTAAGCTGGCGCAGGCGCTGGCGAATCCGTTATTTCCGGCGCTGGATAGCGCCTTACGTTCAGGCCGCCATATTG
Source organism: Escherichia sp. E4736 (assembly GCF_005781225.1). Taxonomy (NCBI): domain Bacteria; kingdom Pseudomonadati; phylum Pseudomonadota; class Gammaproteobacteria; order Enterobacterales; family Enterobacteriaceae; genus Escherichia; species Escherichia sp. E4736. The sequence continues at coordinate 47,992 of NZ_VATT01000007.1, forward strand.
GCCTCGACGAACTGGATAATCATGCTTTCCTGATGGATTTTCAGGAATATCTGGAAGAATTTTACGCGCGTTATAACGTGGAGCTAATCCGCGCGCCGGAAGGTTTCTTCTATTTACGTCCACGTTCCACCACCATCATCCCACGTTCCGTGTTGTCGGAACTGGACATGATGGTCGGGAAAATCCTCTGTTATCTCTATCTCAGCCCGGAACGGCTGGCGAACGAGGGGATCTTTACCCAGCAGGAACTGTATGACGAACTGCTCACCCTGGCCGATGAAGCAAAATTGCTGAAACTGGTGAACAATCGTTCTACCGGTTCAGACGTTGACCGCCAGAAGTTGCAGGAAAAAGTACGCTCTTCGCTCAACCGTCTGCGTCGCTTAGGCATGGTGTGGTTTATGGGCCACGACAGCAGCAAGTTCCGCATTACCGAATCGGTGTTCCGCTTTGGTGCCGATGTGCGTGCGGGCGACGATCCGCGTGAAGCACAACGTCGTCTGATTCGCGATGGTGAAGCAATGTCGCTGGAAAATCACCTGCAACTCAATGACGAAACTGAAGAGAATCAGCCAGATAGCGGAGAGGAAGAATAATGATTGAACGCGGTAAATTTCGCTCACTGACGCTGATTAACTGGAACGGCTTTTTTGCTCGCACCTTTGACCTGGATGAGTTGGTCACGACGCTTTCCGGCGGTAACGGTGCGGGTAAATCCACCACGATGGCGGCGTTTGTTACGGCGCTCATTCCCGACTTGACCCTGCTGCATTTCCGTAACACCACGGAAGCCGGGGCTACCAGCGGTTCGCGCGATAAAGGTCTGCACGGTAAGCTGAAAGCGGGTGTCTGTTATTCGATGCTCGACACCATTAACTCGCGCCACCAGCGCGTGGTGGTCGGTGTGCGTCTGCAACAGGTTGCCGGACGCGATCGTAAAGTGGATATCAAGCCGTTTGCCATTCAGGGACTGCCGATGTCGGTGCAGCCGACACAGCTGGTGACCGAATCCCTGAACGAACGTCAGGCGCGCGTGCTGCCGCTTAACGAGCTGAAAGACAAGCTCGAGGCGATGGAAGGCGTGCAGTTTAAACAGTTCAACTCCATTACCGATTACCACTCGCTGATGTTCGATCTGGGCATCATCGCGCGTCGTCTGCGCTCAGCGTCTGATCGTAGTAAATTCTATCGTCTGATCGAAGCTTCGCTGTACGGCGGGATCTCCAGTGCTATTACACGTTCTCTGCGCGACTACCTGCTGCCGGAAAACAGCGGCGTGCGTAAAGCGTTCCAGGACATGGAAGCGGCGCTGCGTGAAAACCGTATGACGCTGGAAGCGATTCGCGTCACCCAGTCGGACCGCGACCTGTTTAAACATCTGATCAGCGAAGCCACCAACTACGTGGCGGCGGACTACATGCGTCACGCCAACGAGCGCCGTGTCCATCTCGATAAGGCCCTGGAGTTTCGTCGCGAGCTACATACTTCGCGTCAGCAGCTGGCGGCGGAGCAGTACAAACATGTCGATATGGCGCGTGAACTGGCAGAGCACAACGGTGCCGAGGGCGATCTGGAAGCGGATTATCAGGCGGCCAGCGATCACCTGAACCTGGTGCAAACCGCTTTGCGTCAGCAGGAGAAAATCGAACGCTACGAAGCGGACCTCGATGAACTGCAGATCCGTCTCGAAGAGCAAAATGAAGTGGTGGCAGAAGCCATCGAGCGCCAGGAAGATAACGAAGCGCGCGCGGAAGCCGCCGAACTGGAAGTGGACGAGCTGAAAAGTCAGCTTGCTGACTACCAGCAGGCGCTGGACGTCCAGCAAACGCGTGCGATCCAGTACAACCAGGCGATTGCTGCGCTTAATCGCGCCAAAGAACTGTGCCATCTGCCGGACTTAACCGCCGACAGCGCCGCCGAATGGCTGGAAACCTTCCAGGCGAAAGAGCTGGAAGCGACCGAAAAAATGCTCTCTCTTGAGCAGAAAATGAGCATGGCGCAAACTGCGCACAGCCAGTTTGAGCAGGCTTATCAGCTGGTGGTTGCAATCAACGGCCCGCTGGCGCGTAACGAGGCGTGGGATGTCGCCCGCGAACTGCTGCGCGAAGGGGTTGATCAGCGTCACCTGGCAGAGCAGGTTCAGCCACTGCGGATGCGCTTAAGCGAACTGGAACAGCGTCTGCGCGAGCAGCAAGAAGCTGAGCGTCTGCTGGCAGATTTCTGCAAACGTCAGGGCAAGAATTTTGATATCGACGAACTGGAAGCCCTGCATCAGGAACTGGAAGCGCGCATTGCCTCTCTTTCTGACAGCGTTTCCAACGCCCGTGAAGAGCGTATGGCGCTGCGTCAGGAGCAGGAACAGCTGCAGTCTCGCATTCAGAGCCTGATGCAGCGTGCGCCGGTTTGGCTGGCAGCGCAAAACAGCCTCAACCAGTTGAGCGAGCAGTGCGGTGAAGAGTTCACCTGCAGCCAGGATGTCACCGAATATCTGCAACAACTGCTGGAGCGTGAGCGCGAAGCGATTGTTGAACGTGATGAAGTGGGCGCGCGCAAAAACGCTGTCGATGAAGAGATCGAACGTTTAAGCCAGCCAGGCGGCTCCGAAGACCAGCGTCTGAATGCGCTGGCCGAGCGTTTTGGCGGCGTGCTGCTGTCAGAAATTTATGACGACGTTAGCCTGGAAGATGCGCCGTACTTCTCGGCGCTGTATGGCCCGTCTCGCCACGCCATTGTGGTGCCGGATCTGTCACAGGTTACCGAGCTGCTGGAAGGGTTAACCGATTGTCCGGAAGATCTTTACCTGATCGAAGGGGATCCGCAGTCGTTCGATGATAGCGTGTTCAACGTCGATGAGCTGGAAAAAGCGGTGGTGGTGAAAACCGCCGAGCGTCAGTGGCGTTACTCGCGCTTCCCGGAAGTGCCGCTGTTTGGTCGCGCGGCGCGTGAAAGCCGGATCGAAAGCTTGCACGCCGAGCGCGAATTGCTCTCTGAACGCTTTGCTACGCTCTCCTTTGATGTTCAGAAAACCCAGCGACTGCATCAGGCATTCAGCCGCTTTATTGGCAGCCATCTGGCAGTGGCGTTTGAGTCCGATCCAGAAGCCGAAATTCGCCAACTGAACAGCCGTCGTGTCGAACTGGAGCGGGCGTTGAGTAATCATGAAAATGATAACCAGCAGCAGCGAATTCAGTTTGAGCAGGCGAAAGAGGGCGTTGCGGCACTGAACCGTATCCTGCCGCGTCTCAACCTGTTAGCGGATGACTCACTGGCGGATCGTGTCGATGAAATCCGCGAACGTCTTGATGAAGCTCAGGAAGCCGCGCGTTTTGTTCAGCAGTTTGGCAATCAACTGGCGAAACTGGAGCCGATCGTTTCTGTGTTGCAGAGCGACCCGGAACAGTTCGAACAGTTAAAAGAAGATTACGCGTATTCTCAGCAGATGCAGCGCGATGCCCGTCAACAGGCATTTGCCCTGACTGAAGTGGTACAGCGTCGTGCGCACTTTAGCTACTCTGACTCGGCAGAAATGCTGAGTGGGAACAGCGATCTCAACGAAAAACTGCGCGAACGTCTGGAGCAGGCGGAAGCGGAACGTACTCGTGCTCGTGAAGCGTTGCGCGGCCACGCTGCGCAGTTGAGTCAGTACAACCAGGTACTGGCTTCGCTGAAAAGTTCTTACGACACCAAAAAAGAGCTGCTTAACGATCTACAACGAGAACTGCAGGATATCGGCGTGCGTGCCGATAGCGGGGCAGAAGAGCGGGCGCGTATTCGCCGTGACGAATTGCATGCGCAACTGAGCAATAACCGTTCACGCCGCAATCAACTGGAAAAAGCGCTGACCTTCTGCGAAGCGGAGATGGACAACCTGACCCGCAAACTACGCAAGCTGGAGCGGGATTACTTTGAGATGCGCGAGCAGGTAGTGACCGCGAAAGCGGGCTGGTGTGCGGTAATGCGCATGGTGAAAGATAATGGCGTTGAGCGCCGCTTACACCGTCGTGAGCTAGCCTATCTCTCCGCTGATGATTTGCGTTCCATGTCGGATAAGGCGTTAGGTGCGCTGCGTCTGGCGGTGGCGGATAACGAACATCTGCGCGACGTGCTGCGCATGTCGGAAGATCCAAAACGACCTGAGCGCAAAATCCAGTTCTTCGTGGCGGTTTATCAGCATCTGCGCGAACGTATTCGCCAGGATATTATTCGTACCGATGATCCGGTGGAAGCTATCGAGCAGATGGAAATCGAACTTAGCCGTCTGACCGAAGAGTTAACTTCTCGCGAACAGAAACTGGCGATCAGCTCCCGCAGTGTGGCGAACATCATTCGCAAAACCATTCAGCGCGAACAGAACCGTATCCGCATGCTCAACCAGGGCTTGCAGAGCGTATCGTTCGGTCAGGTGAACAGTGTGCGTCTGAACGTGAACGTGCGTGAAACCCACGCCATGCTGCTTGACGTGCTTTCAGAACAGCATGAGCAACATCAGGATCTATTCAAGAGCAACCGTCTAACCTTCTCGGAGGCTCTGGCAAAACTGTATCAGCGACTTAATCCACAAATTGATATGGGTCAGCGCACGCCGCAAACCATTGGTGAAGAACTTCTGGATTACCGTAACTACCTGGAGATGGAAGTTGAGGTTAACCGTGGTTCCGATGGCTGGTTGCGCGCGGAGTCTGGCGCACTGTCGACCGGTGAGGCTATCGGTACGGGTATGTCGATTCTGGTGATGGTGGTACAGAGCTGGGAAGATGAATCTCGCCGCCTGCGCGGTAAAGATATCTCTCCTTGCCGTCTGCTATTCCTCGATGAAGCTGCGCGACTGGATGCCCGTTCCATCGCCACGCTGTTTGAATTGTGTGAGCGTTTGCAAATGCAGCTCATCATCGCGGCACCTGAAAATATCAGCCCGGAGAAAGGCACCACCTATAAACTGGTGCGTAAAGTCTTCCAGAATACCGAACACGTTCACGTCGTCGGCCTGCGAGGATTTGCGCCGCAACTCCCTGAAACGCTTCCAGGTACGGATGAAGCGCCTTCTCAGGCAAGTTAAGTTCAAGGCGGCAGCGATGCCGCCTTTTTTTTCGAAAAACTCCGTTTCTGCACTAAAAAAATGCCGCATTATGGCGCGCTTTTCTTTAAACTTCTTTACATTAGGTTGTGTAAAAACGTACCGACGTTTATATACTGAAGGTAAGCTTGATAAGTAACAGGCTTGCTCGTCATACTTTCATGAGTATTGGCGTTGTAAAGGCAGTTAAGATAAAACAGCCTGGCTATTCAGAGTATGATAAAAACAGGGGGCAAGGGATGTTGCTTAACATGATGTGTGGTCGTCGGCTTTCGGCAATCAGTTTGTGCCTGGCCGTAACATTCGCTCCACTGTTCAGTGTGCAGGCTGATGAGCCTGAGATTATCCCTGGTGACAGCCCGGTGGCTGTAAGTGAACAGGGAGATGTACTGCCGCAGGCACAAGCCACGGCAATAATGGCGGGGATCCAACCGCTACCTGAAGGTGCGGCAGAAAAGGCCCGCACGCAAATTGAATCACAATTACCTGCAGGTTATAAGCCGGTTTATCTTAACCAGCTTCAACTCTTGTATGCAGCACGCGATATGCAGCCGATGTGGGAAAATCGTGATGCAGTTAAAGCTTTCCAGCAGCAGTTGGCGGAAGTGGCGATTGCCGGTTTTCAACCGCAGTTTAACAAATGGGTGGAGTTACTGACTGACCCTGGCGTTAACGGTATGGCACGTGATGTGGTGCTATCGGATGCAATGATGGGGTATCTCCATTTCGTCGCAAACATTCCGGTCAAAGGTACCCGCTGGCTGTACAGCAGTAAACCTTATGCGCTCTCAACACCGCCGCTCTCGGTCATTAACCATTGGCAGGTGGCGCTGGATAACGGTCAACTGACCACGTTTGTCACAGGGTTGGCACCACAGCATCCGCAATATTCAGCAATGCATGAATCTTTGCTGAACTTATTGAGTGATTCCAAACCGTGGCCGCAACTGACCGGTAAAGCAACGCTACGCCCTGGTCAATGGAGTAACGACGTCCCGGCGCTGCGCGAGATTTTGCAGCGTACAGGTATGCTCGAAGGTGGGCCGAAAATAGCACTGCCGGGCGATGAAACATCGACAGGCGCGGTAGTTAGTCCGTCTGCCGCTGCAATCGAAACAGCCGAAACTAAGCCGATGGGTAAGCAAACTACAGCTCGCAGTAAACCTGCGCCAGCCGTCCGAGCTGCCTATGATAATGAGCTGGTGGAAGCCGTGAAACGTTTTCAGGCATGGCAAGGCTTAGGGGCAGAGGGCTCTATTGGCCCGGCAACGCGAGACTGGTTAAACGTCACGCCTGCACAGCGAGCGGGCGTGCTGGCGCTCAATATCCAGCGATTGCGCTTGCTGCCATCCGAGCTTTCTACTGGCATCATGGTTAACATTCCGGCCTATTCGCTGGTCTATTATCAGAACGGCAATCAAGTGCTGGATTCAAGGGTCATTGTCGGTCGTCCCGATCGCAAAACGCCGATGATGAGCAGTGCCTTAAACAATGTGGTGGTAAACCCGCCGTGGAACGTACCACCGACGCTGGCACGCAAAGATATTCTGCCAAAGGTGCGTAACGATCCCGGTTATCTTGAAAGCCATGGCTATACGGTTATGCGCGGCTGGAACAGCAAAGATGCGCTTGACCCGTGGCAGATTGACTGGTCGACGATAACCGCATCGAATTTGCCGTTCCGCTTCCAGCAAGCTCCTGGCCCGCGAAATTCGCTAGGACGGTATAAATTTAATATGCCGAGTTCAGACGCTATCTATTTGCATGACACGCCGAATCACAATCTTTTCAAACGTGAAACGCGCGCGTTGAGTTCTGGCTGTGTGCGGGTGAATAAGGCGTCGGATCTGGCAAATATGCTGCTGCAGGATGCTGGCTGGAATGACAAGCGTATCTCCGATGCTCTAAAGCGGGGTGATACCCGTTACGTTAATATTCGTCAATCGATACCGGTTAATCTTTACTATCTGACCGCTTTTGTTGGTGCAGATGGTCGGACCCAATATCGTACAGATATTTACAATTATGATCTGCCGGCACGATCCAGCTCGCAAATTGTCTCAAAAGCGGAACAATTAATCAGGTAAATGAAGTAGTTCGGGAAAATCTGTTGTCGTAATAATTAGCATTTTCGGGGGCTATTCTCTGTAGCCCCCGTCGCTGCTGGGGGTGAGTCATCTTGACGTCAGCTTTATGGGCGGTTAAGGTGCCTCTTGTGCGCCAGAAGTGCATATAAACGATAACATTGACCTGTAGACTTGATTATCATGGACAAATTCGACGCTAATCGCCGCAAACTACTGGCGCTTGGTGGTGTTGCACTTGGTGCCGCCATCCTGCCGACGCCTTCATTTGCGACACTCTCTACCCCACGTCCGCGCATTTTGACACTTAACAATCTCCATACCGGAGAGTCAATTAAGGCGGAGTTTTTCGATGGCAGAGGCTATATTCAGGAAGAATTGGCAAAACTAAACCATTTTTTCCGCGATTTCCGCGCGAACAAAATAAGGTCCATCGACCCAGGATTATTCGACCAGTTATATCGCCTGCAAGGGTTGTTAGGCACTCGCAAGCCAGTACAGCTCATTTCTGGCTACCGTTCGATTGACACCAATAATGAATTACGCGCCCACAGCCGTGGAGTAGCAAAGAAAAGCTATCACACTAAAGGGCAGGCGATGGACTTCCATATTGAAGGTATTGCGTTAAGCAATATACGCAAAGCAGCGTTATCTATGCGCGCAGGTGGTGTAGGATATTACCCACGCAGTAACTTTGTGCATATTGATACCGGGCCAGCGCGGCACTGGTAACAATCGCTTAACGAAACAGGGGCAGTATGAATTATCGTATTATTCCGGTCACCGCATTTTCCCAGAACTGTTCATTGATCTGGTGTGAGCAAACTCGCCTGGCCGCACTGGTCGATCCGGGTGGCGATGCGGAAAAAATCAAACAGGAAGTTGACGCCAGCGGCCTGACGCTAATGCAGATCCTGCTGACGCATGGTCATCTGGACCACGTTGGCGCAGCGGCGGAACTGGCACAACACTACGGCGTGCCAGTGCTTGGCCCGGAAAAAGAAGATGAGTTCTGGCTGCAAGGCTTGCCTGCGCAGAGTCGCATGTTTGGCCTGGAAGAGTGTCAGCCATTAACGCCAGAACGCTGGCTGAATGAAGGCGACACTATCAGCATAGGGAATGTGACTTTACAGGTGTTACATTGCCCAGGGCATACGCCAGGCCATGTGGTTTTCTTTGATCATCAGGCAAAACTGTTGATTTCTGGCGACGTCCTTTTCAAAGGCGGAGTAGGGCGCAGTGACTTCCCACGAGGCGATCACAATCAACTGATTTCTTCAATCAAAGATAAATTGCTGCCATTGGGGGATGACGTGACATTTATTCCGGGTCACGGACCATTATCCACTCTTGGTTATGAGCGCCTGCATAACCCCTTCCTGCAAGACGAAATGCCCGTCTGGTAAAAGCGCATAAAAAAGCCCGCTTTTAATGCGGGCCTGGATTTCTGACAAAGTGCGCTTTGTTTATGCCGGATGCGGCGCGAGCACCTTATCCAGCTTACAAAATCGTGCAAATTCAAAATATTGCAGGGGACGCGTAGGCCTGATAAGCGTAGCGCATCAGGCAATGTTGCGTTTGTCATCAGTCTCAGCCCGCTTTCAGCGGGCTTCATTGGTTTTAACGCTTACAGCACAGCCACAATCGCTTCGCACAGCGGCGCCATATTATCTGGCGTCATTCCGGCCACGTTTACGCGACCAGAAGCAACAGCATACACGCCAAACTCTTCACGCAGACGCAGTACCTGTTCTTTTGTCAGGCCACTGAAAGAGAACATACCATTCTGTTTGATGATAAAGCTAAAGTCGCGGTTTGCGCCTTTCTCCTGCAGTGTATTAACAAATAACTGACGCATACGCTGAATGCGCTGGCGCATATCGGTCAGCTCTTGTTCCCAGATCGCACGCAAAGCCTCGTTGCTCAGGATCGTAGCAACAACCGAAGCCCCGTGAGCCGGTGGGTTAGAATAGTTTGCGCGAATTACTGCTTTCATCTGGCTGAATGCACGATCGACAGTTTCACTGTCTGCGGCAACCAGAGTACAAGCGCCAACACGCTCGTTGTACAGGCCAAAGTTCTTAGAGTAGGAACTGGCGACGATCAGCTCTTTATGCAGAGCCGCGAAAGCGCGCAGACCTTCAGCATCCTCTTCCAGACCACGGGCGAAACCCTGGTAAGCGAAGTCAAATAGCGGCAGCCAGCCTTTCTCAACAGAAAGCTGCGCCAGTGTTTGCCATTGCTCCAGTGTAGGATCGATGCCGGTAGGGTTATGGCAGCAGCCGTGGAACAGGACAACGTCACCAGCCTGAGCTTCGTTCAGACTGTTAACTAAAGCGTCGAAGTCCAGAGTGTGATTTTCCGCATCGTAATAAGCGTATTCACGAACTTCCAGACCCGCAGAGTTAAATACGCTCTTATGGTTTGGCCAGCTTGGGTTGCTCACCCACACACGCTTAACGCTGGTATTTTTTGCCAGGAAATCGGCAGCTACACGTAATGCACCGGTACCACCTGGGGTCTGGGCTGTACGTGCGCGTTTGTCATTGATTAAGGCGCTACCTTTACCAAACAGCAGTTCCTGAGTACAACGACCAAATTCAGGAATACCGTCAATGCCGAGGTAGTTTTTGGTGGTTTCATTTTCGAGCAGATACTGTTCAGCCTTTTTAACGCTGGTCAATACCGGGGTTTTGCCCGTCTCATCTTTATAGACACCAATCCCGAGGTTAATTTTGCCGGGACGTTCATCGGCACGAAACAGATCGGCCAGGCCCAGAATCGGGTCGGCAGGAGCGGCGGTAATGTTCTCAAACATGACGAGGTTCCATTATGGTTACAGAAGGGAAGTCCGCTATCAGGGTAACGGGAGATTTACAAAATTCCAACTATTACTGATGAAAACGCAGGCTGTTTTTTCAAGACGTGAGATTGCTCTGGAAGGCATAAAAAAACAGGACCAAAGTCCTGTTTTTTCGGCATTTAACAAAGAGGTCTGCTATTAGAACTGGTAAACGATACCTACAGCAACGGTATCATCAGAACCTACGCCCAGTTTGTTGTCAGAATCGATCTGGTTGATGATGTAGTCAACATAGGTGGACATGTTTTTGTTGAAGTAGTAGGTTGCGCCCACTTCAACGTAGTTCACCAGATCAACATCACCGATGCCTTCTACGTCTTTCGCTTTAGATTTGGTGTAAGCGATGGACGGACGCAGACCAAAGTCAAACTGGTATTGCGCAACTAACAGAACGTCTTGCGTTTTGTTGGCAAAGCCACCAGTGATCGGGGTGGCGTTACGGGTTTCACCGTAGTTTGCTGCCAGGTAGATGTTATTTGCATCATACTTCAGGCCAGTTGCCCACTGTTCAGCTTTTTTACCCTGGCCGAGAGGCTGAGCTTCTTGCAGGTCGGTGCGGTCAGCTGCACCATAAGCACCAACGATACCAAATCCTTCGAATTCGTAGCTGATGGAACCGCCAACACCGTCGCCGTTAGAACGTCGTGCAGTATCACGCTCGTTTTTACCCAGGTACTGAACAGCGAAGTTCAGGCCGTCAACCAGACCAAAGAAGTTGGAGTTACGGTAAGTCGCAACGCCGCCAACACGACCAACGAAGAAGTCATCGCTGTATGCGGTATCGCCACCGAACTCTGGCAGCATATCGGTGTAGCCCAGTGCGTCATAAACAACACCGTAATTACGACCGTAATCGAAAGAACCTACGTCAGCGTATTTCAGACCAGCGAATGCCAGACGGGTTTTGTTGCCAGTTTGAGCGTCAGCACCTTCAGAGTTGTTACCCTGGAAGTTGTATTCCCACTGACCGTAACCGGTCAGATCGGAATTGATTTGAGTTTCCCCTTTAAAACCAAGGCGGGCATAGGTCATGTCACCATTGCCACCGTAACTGTTTTCACCGTTATCCTTGGAAAAATAATGCAGACCGACAGCTTTACCGTACAGATCTACTTTGTTGCCATCTTTGTTATAGATTTCTGCAGCGTTTGCAGTACCTGCTACTAACAGAGCAGGGACAATCACTGCCAGAATATTGCGCTTCATCATTATTTATTACCCTCATGGTTTTTTTTATAACACCTGCCACTGCCGCCAATAAGCTCTGTCAATGAATCTTTACGGAACTATTGATGAGAGTTTGGTGTTTTATGTATCTGCAGGCATCTTTCCATTCAAACTAACGTTTCGCTACCGTGAAAGTGCTACAAAGATAAAGATATAGTTACAAAAAGCAAAAATGTGTAACCAATGGTAAAATTTAAGGGACTTTGTGAACGCCGTCATATTTCCATTGGACTTTAATGATATTTGCAGTGAATTTGATCTATTTATATGATTTCCTTATGTTTAAATTAACTAAACGAAAATTTTCTTTCTGATCATTTTTCCCCGCAGTCTCGCTGAATCACGCTTTCAGGCGTCCAGAAAGCCAAAAATAAGTATAAAAATTGTGCTATCAGCTAAGAAATTGCTAATCCGCAATAAGACTGTGGGTTAATTTTTTGTTCGCAAATATTTCAGAGAAATATTCCGTAACAGGAAGAGGGGCCTTGAGGGGTTGCAAATAGATTGATTGACTTAACAAACAGATAACTTGACAGAAGGGGATAAAAAAGAGCCAGCGTGCGCTGGCTCTTTCAGGAAGTGAATTAGAAGCTGGCGTTACGCGGAGTACGTGGGAAAGGAATCACGTCACGCACGTTCTGTACGCCGGTCACGTAGGCAATCAGGCGTTCAAAGCCAAGACCGAAACCGGAATGTGGAACAGTACCGTAGCGACGCAGATCGCGATACCACCAGTAATCTTCTTTGTTCAGGCCCATCTCCAGCATGCGCTCGTCCAGCACGTCCAGACGCTCTTCACGCTGCGAACCACCAATGATCTCACCGATACCCGGCGCCAGAACGTCCATTGCGGCAACGGTTTTACCGTCTTCGTTAAGGCGCATATAGAACGCTTTAATGTCTTTCGGATAGTTTTTAACCACTACCGGTGCTTTAAAGTGTTCTTCCGCCAGATAACGCTCGTGCTCAGAAGAGAGATCGACGCCCCAGTAAACCGGGTTTTCAAATTTCTTACCGCAGTTTTCAAGGATGGTGACTGCTTCGGTGTAATCAACCTGGGCGAAGTCTGCTTCAATGAAACGTTCCAGGCGGCTTACAGCATCTTTGTCCACGCGTTCAGCGAAGAATTTCATGTCGTCAGCACGTTCTTCGAGAACTGCTTTGAAGACATATTTCAGCATGGCTTCAGCCAGACCGGCGATATCGTTCAGATTAGCAAACGCGACTTCTGGCTCCAGCATCCAGAATTCCGCCAGGTGACGACTGGTGTTGGAGTTTTCAGCACGGAATGTCGGGCCGAAGGTATAAATTTTCGACAGCGCACAGGCATAAGTTTCGCCGTTCAACTGGCCAGATACGGTCAGGAAAGACTCTTTACCGAAGAAGTCTTTATCGAAATCGACTTTGCCCTGATCGTTACGCGGCAGGTTTTCCAGATCCAGCGTTGAAACGCGAAACATTTCGCCAGCGCCTTCGGTATCGGACGCGGTAATCAGCGGCGTAGAAACCCAGAAGAAGCCCTGCTCGTTAAAGAAGCGATGCAGTGCCTGTGCCAGCGTGTGGCGAACGCGTGCTACTGCGCCAATCAGGTTGGTACGCGGACGCAGGTGAGCGACTTCACGCAGATATTCGATGCTGTGGCGTTTTGCGGCCATCGGGTAAGTGTCTGGATCTTCAACCCAACCGGCAACTTCAACGTTGCTGGCCTGAATTTCAAATTGTTGCCCCTGGCCCGGCGATGCCACGACTTTACCCGTCACAATGACCGAGCAACCGGTGGTCAGACGCAGTACGTCTTCATTGTAATTGGGCAGAGAATTATTGATGACAGCCTGTACAGGATCAAAGCAGGAACCGTCATAAACGGCGAGGAAGGAGATGCCAGCTTTTGAATCTCGGCGGGTACGTACCCATCCGCGCACGGTGACTTCGCTGTCAACGGCTATGCGGCCCTGGAGTACGTCGGCTACAGGCACAACGCTCATAATATTCTCTCTGTTAATAGTCGGAAAAAATAAACACTTGTCCACCCGTCAATGGGGGGATACCTATGTTACCTGGCATCTGCAATCAGACAAGCAGAATTCGCAGATGGGGCAAAAGATTTCGGAATAAAAGGCAAAAAAGGAGCCGTTATGGCTCCCTGATGATATTAACTGGCTTTTTTAATGTGCGGAAGGTCGAATGCTTTACGCAGCGCGCGGACAAACGCTTTGTCATGGCAGATAGTTTTGCCAGGGCTGTCAGAAAGTTTCGCCACCGGTTTACCGTTACACTCCACCAGTTTAATCACGATATTCAAGGGTTTTACCTGAGGAATATCACAAGTCAGGCGTGTACCAATGCCAAAACTTAATTGCACGCGAGAAGAGAAGTGGCGATAAAGCTCAACCGCTTTAGGTAAATCCAGATTGTCGGAGAAAACCAGTATTTTGCTTTGCGGATCAATCCCCAGTTTCTCATAATGTGCAATCGCTTTTTCGCCCCATTCTACCGGGTCGCCAGAGTCATGACGCAAGCCCTGATAGCGGCTGGCAAACTCCACACCGAAATCACGTAAGAATGCATCCATCGTAATACAGTCGGTTAACGCAATCCCCAGTTGATCGGGATACTCTTCCAGCCAGGCAGCAAGTGCAGCTCGCTGGCTGTTGGCAAGGTCCGGGCTGATTTGCTGATGTGCCTGGAACCATTCGTGTGCCTGGGTTCCCATCGGCGTAAGGGAAAGGCGACGCGCCAGATCGTAATTACTGGTGCCAACGAACCACTTTTCCTGTTGCAGACGTTTAACGATGGTTTCTTGTACTTCGCGAGAAAAACGGCGGCGAGTGCCGAAATCCATCAGATGGAAGCGCGACATATCAAGGTCGGCGGTTAACGCCGAGAAGTTGACTAATTTGCTTTCCAGAGTGTCGAGGGCTTGCGCAACGTCAGCCTGCGGTGAGCGATAGCGATGTACCAGTTCACTAATCACCGCCAGCAACGGGACTTCCCATAGGATGACTTCACGCCACGGACCGCTTAAACGAATATCCAGCTTACCGTTATCGTTGCTAACAGTGACCTGTTCCGGATTAAAGCGGAATTCACGCAGCCAGTCGAGATAGTCGGCTTTAAAGAAAGGCAGGGCAGAGAGCCACTGATATTCATCATCCCGCAGGCACAAGTTTTCCATCGCCTGAACCTGTTCACGAATAGCATCGGCATAAATACCCAGCAGATCGTCACCACGGCAACGAAATTCCGCCGCGACATGCACATCATAGTAGTGATGAAACACGGCTTGCTGCATATGCAACTTATAAGCATCTGTATCCAGCAACGAGTGCAGAACAGGAGAAGCGAATTGTGTCATAGGTGCGCAGTAGCGTCCTCTTACGGGAGCGTTTAGTACAATAAACATCTTAGGAAACTGCTGGAGTATACCTTGTTTCGCAATTTATTGAACCCCGATCACACCATATGCCACCTTTATGGTCGATAGCGTTGCGCTGTGTATGTTATACAAATGTAGCAATAAAAGCGTTTGTACCTGAAAAGATGAAGATTCTGCGTAGCGAGATTTACGCAACAGGAATAGACTGAACACCAGACTCTATAAAAGATGCTAAAGGTTATTTATGACTCAACAGCCACAAGCCAAATACCGTCACGATTATCGTGCGCCGGATTACCAGATTACTGATATTGACTTGACCTTTGACCTGGACGCGCAAAAGACGGTAGTTACCGCAGTCAGCCAGGCTGTCCGTCATGGTGCATCAGATGCACCGCTTCGTCTTGATGGCGAAGATCTTAAACTGGTTTCTATTCATATTAATGATGAGCCGTGGAACGCCTGGAAAGAAGAAGAGGGCGCACTGGTCATCAGTAATTTGCCGGAGTGTTTTACGCTCAAGATTGTTAATGAAATTAGTCCGGCAGCGAATACCGCGTTGGAAGGGCTTTATCAATCAGGCGATGCGCTTTGCACTCAGTGTGAAGCCGAAGGTTTCCGCCATATTACGTATTATCTCGACCGCCCGGACGTGCTGGCGCGTTTTACCACCAAAATTATTGCTGATAAAACCAAATATCCATTCCTGCTTTCCAACGGTAACCGCGTTGCGCAAGGCGAACTGGAAAACGGACGTCACTGGGTACAGTGGCAGGACCCGTTCCCGAAACCGTGCTACCTGTTTGCGCTGGTGGCAGGCGACTTCGACGTGCTGCGCGACACCTTCACCACGCGTTCTGGCCGCGAAGTAGCGCTGGAGCTGTATGTCGATCGCGGCAACCTTGATCGCGCTCCGTGGGCGATGACGTCCCTGAAAAATTCCATGAAGTGGGATGAAGAACGCTTCGGCCTGGAGTATGACCTCGACATCTATATGATCGTTGCGGTGGATTTCTTCAATATGGGCGCGATGGAGAATAAAGGTCTGAATATCTTTAACTCCAAGTATGTACTGGCGCGCACCGACACCGCCACCGACAAAGATTACCTTGATATTGAACGCGTTATCGGTCATGAATATTTCCATAACTGGACCGGTAACCGTGTGACCTGCCGCGACTGGTTCCAGCTTAGTCTGAAAGAAGGCTTAACGGTGTTCCGCGATCAGGAATTCAGCTCTGACCTTGGTTCCCGCGCAGTTAACCGCATCAATAACGTGCGCACCATGCGCGGATTGCAGTTTGCGGAAGACGCCAGCCCGATGGCACACTCGATCCGCCCGGACATGGTCATTGAAATGAACAACTTCTACACCCTGACCGTTTACGAGAAGGGCGCGGAAGTGATCCGTATGATCCACACCCTGCTGGGCGAAGAAAACTTCCAGAAAGGGATGCAGCTCTATTTCGAGCGTCATGATGGCAGTGCAGCGACCTGCGACGATTTCGTTCAGGCGATGGAAGACGCGTCGAATGTCGATCTCTCCCATTTCCGCCGTTGGTACAGTCAGTCCGGCACGCCGGTTGTGACCGTCAAAGACGACTACAATCCGGAAACCGAGCAGTACACCCTGACCATCAGCCAGCGCACGCCTGCTACGCCGGATCAGGCAGAAAAACAGCCGCTGCATATTCCGTTTGCCATCGAACTGTATGACAACGAAGGCAAAGTGATCCCGTTGCAGAAAGGCGATCATCCGGTGAATTCAGTGCTGAACGTCACCCAGGCGGAACAGACCTTTGTCTTTGATAATGTCTACTTCCAGCCGGTGCCTGCGCTGCTGTGCGAATTCTCTGCGCCAGTGAAACTGGAATATAAGTGGAGCGATCAGCAACTGACCTTCCTGATGCGTCATGCGCGTAATGACTTCTCTCGCTGGGACGCGGCGCAAAGTTTGCTGGCAACCTACATCAAGCTGAACGTCGCCCGTCATCAGCAAGGTCAACCATTGTCTTTACCAGCACACGTTGCCGATGCTTTCCGCGCGGTACTGCTGGATGAGAAGATTGACCCGGCACTGGCGGCAGAAATTCTGACACTGCCTTCCGTCAATGAAATGGCGGAACTGTTCGATATCATTGATCCGATTGCTATTGCCGAAGTACGCGAAGCACTCACTCGTACTCTGGCGACTGAACTGGCGGATGAGCTGCTGGCAATCTATAACGCGAATTACCAGAGTGAGTATCGCGTTGAGCATGAAGATATTGCGAAACGGACGCTGCGTAACGCCTGCCTGCGCTTCCTCGCTTTTGGTGAAACGCATCTGGCTGATGTGTTGGTGAGCAAGCAGTTCCACGAAGCGAACAATATGACCGATGCGCTGGCGGCGCTCTCTGCGGCGGTTGCTGCGCAGTTGCCATGCCGTGACAAGTTGATGCAGGAATACGACGATAAGTGGCATCAGGACGGTCTGGTAATGGATAAATGGTTTATCCTGCAAGCCACCAGCCCGGCGGCGAATGTGCTGGAGACGGTGCGTGGTCTGTTGCAGCATCGCTCATTTACCATGAGCAACCCGAACCGTATTCGTTCGTTAATTGGTGCATTTGCGGGCAGCAACCCGGCAGCGTTCCATGCCGAAGATGGCAGCGGTTACCAGTTCCTGGTGGAAATGCTTACCGACCTTAACAGCCGTAACCCGCAGGTGGCTTCACGTCTGATTGAGCCGTTGATTCGCCTGAAACGTTACGATGCCAAACGTCAGGAGAAAATGCGCGCGGCGCTGGAACAGTTGAAAGGGCTGGAAAATCTCTCTGGCGATCTGTACGAGAAAATAACTAAAGCTCTGGCTTGATACAAACATGCCTGATGCGACGCTTGACGCGTCTTATCAGGCCTACAAACCCGTTGAAACTGCTGGTTTTGTAGGCAGGATAAGGCGTTCACGCCGCATCCGGCAACCGTGTCCAACTGCCTGATGCGACGCTTGACGCGTCTTATCAGGCCTACAAGCCCGTTGAAGCTGCTGGTTTTGTGCGCCGCATCCGGCATATTAACCATGACGCCGAATCGGTTGTTCAGAATGCCCACGATGCATCACCCGCTGCAACACTTCCGCTTCCAGCTCCGCTAATCGTACTGATCCTAACCGGCGCGGACGGGGGATATCCACCGTCAAATCCAGACCAATTTTTCCTTCTTCAATTAACAGCACCCGGTCAGCCATCGCTACCGCTTCGCTCACATCATGCGTCACCAGCAAAACAGTAAAGCCATGATCCTGCCAGAGTGACACAATCAAATCCTGCATCTCCAGTCGCGTTAAAGCGTCCAGCGCACCGAGTGGTTCATCAAGCAACAATAAACCCGGTCGATGGATCAACGCTCGCGCCAGCGCCACACGCTGTTTCTGCCCGCCAGAAAGTGCGGCCGGCCATTCCCCCGCGCGATTCTCCAGCCCTACCGCAGCCAACGCCCGACGAGCGGCATCGCGCCACTGGCCTTTAAGGCCTAACCCAACGTTATCAATCACCGATTTCCATGGCAGCAGACGCGCATCCTGAAACATCATTCGCGTATCATCCTGAATCTCAGCCAGCGGTGTTGTGCCTGCCAGCACATCGCCTGCGGTTGGCGTTTCCAGCCCGGCCAGCAGTCGCAGCAGGGTACTTTTGCCACCACCGCTGCGGCCCACTACCGCCACAAACTGGCCTGCCGGAATATGCAAATCCAGTTGGTTCAGGACGATATTTTCCGCGTAATGTTTGCTTACCGCATTGAGCAGTAGCGGCGTACCCTGGTTCAGACGAGCAGTATTCATACAGTGGCCTCCTTCAGATGATAAGCCGGGTTCCAGCGCAACCAGAGGCGCTCTAAAAGTTGCGCGCTGACGTCAGCAAGTTTGCCGAGCAGGGCGTAGAGAATAATGGCAACCACCACCACGTCCGTTTGCAAAAACTCCCGCGCATTCATCGCCAGATAACCAATGCCAGAATTAGCAGAAATGGTTTCAGCAACAATCAGCGTTAGCCACATCAGACCTAACGCGAAGCGCACGCCGACCATAATTGAGGGTAGGGCGCCAGGCAGGATCACATGGATAAACAGCGGTAATCCGGATAAGCCATAGCTACGCGCCATTTCCACCAGCCCGCGATCGATATTACGGATGCCGTGCCAGGTATTGATATAAATGGGGAAAAGCGTGCCGAGCGCCACCAGAAAGATTTTCGCGGATTCATCAATGCCAAACCACAAAATCACTAGCGGGATCAGTGCCAGATGCGGCACG
This sequence comes from Escherichia sp. E4736, assembly GCF_005781225.1. Lineage (NCBI taxonomy): Bacteria > Pseudomonadati > Pseudomonadota > Gammaproteobacteria > Enterobacterales > Enterobacteriaceae > Escherichia > Escherichia sp. E4736. Next base: position 66,910 of record NZ_VATT01000007.1, read on the forward strand.
TTGCGCAACATCTGAATTGAGGTATCCAGCAGCCGTTCTCCCCAGCGCGACAGTCCGCTAATCAGTCCCAGAATCAACCCCAGCGATCCGCCAACTGAAAAGCCAATCAACGCCCGCCAGGAGCTGATCGCCAGATGCTGCCACAATTCGCCGCTGGCGGAGAGCGTCCAGAACGCCGTCACCACTCCTTCCGGAGAGGGTAAAATACGCGTCGACAGCCAGCCAACTGAGGAGGCCAGTTGCCACACCGCCACGATGCCCACCGGTAAAAACCAGGGGGCAACGCGTAATAACCACTTCTTCACTGGCGTTGCCATCATCGTGTTCCTTAGCTTTGCGCGACTTTACGGGGGATAAAATCATTCGCCACCGCTTCGCCTTGCGGATTCAGCGGTTGTGGCTGGGGAATTTCCGGGATGGCGACATCCAGAAGCGGGAACAGCAACTCGCCGACCCGATACGCTTCTTCCAGATGTGGATAGCCAGAAAGCACAAAACTGTCGATGCCAAGCGCGGCGTATTCGTTGATTCGTGCAGCGACCGTAGGACCATCGCCCACCAGCGCCGTCCCGGCACCGCCGCGGACTAAGCCAACGCCCGCCCATAAATTGGGGCTGATCTCCAGATTGTCGCGCTTGCCGTTATGTAGCGCCGCCATTCGCTGTTGTCCTACGGAATCCGTCCGAGCGAATGCGGCCTGTGCTTTGGCGATAGTTTCATCATCAAGATGCGAGATTAACCGCTCGGCGGCCTGCCACGCTTCGTCGTTGGTTTCGCGGACAATCACATGCAGGCGAATACCGAAACGAATTTTTCGTCCATGCGCGGCAGCTTTCGCCCGCACTTGTTCGATTTTCTCTTTAACCAGTTCTGGTGGTTCGCCCCAGGTGAGGTAGAGATCAACTTGTTCTGCCGCCAGCTCCTGGGCGACGTCTGACGATCCGCCAAAGTAAAGCGGAGGATATGGCTGTTGAATCGGCGGGAAGAGCAGTTTGGCTCCCCGCACATGAATATGTTTACCGTTGAAATCGACGGTTTCGCCCAGCAATAAACGTCGCCAGACCTGGGTAAATTCCGCCGAGGCTTCGTAACGCTCGCTATGGTCGAGAAATACGCCGTCGCCTGCCAGCTCTTGTGGATCGCTGCCTGTGACCAGGTTAAACAACGCACGTCCATTAGAGAGGCGGTCAAGTGTGGCGGCCTGGCGGGCGGCAACGGTAGGTGAGGTTACGCTGGGGCGCAGGGCGACAAGAAACTTCAGCCGCTGCGTCACCGGGATCATCGACGCCGCAACCAGCCACGCATCTTCACACGATCGCCCCGTTGGAATTAGCACACCGGTATAGCCCAGACGATCCGCCGCTTGCGCAATTTGTTGCAGATAACCGTGAGCAACCGGGCGTGAACCTTCTTCCGTTCCCAGGTAATGTCCGTCACCGTGGGTCGGTAAAAACCAGAACATATTCAGACTCATAATTGTTTTCCTTCCAGTTGCGTGGGCTGCCAGATGCGCTGGCGAATATCGACTTTTTTCGGCACCAGACGGTTTTCATAAAACAGATCTGCTGTTTGCTGCTGCAAGGTAGCAACTTCAGCGTTCACCGGTTTGATGGTGGTAGGGGGATGATGATCCAGATACGAGGCAATCACTGGCGTAGGTAAGCCCATTGTTTTTGCCAACAGGGCGATACTCTGTTCGCGTTGGCTGCGGGTTAACGCATCGGCCTCGGTGAAGGTTTCCAGTACGCCCTGAATAAAGGCTCCGTTCTTCTCCGCATATGGACGAGCTGCCAGATAAAACGATCCGGTTTGATTGAGACTGGTGCCATCTTTCAACACCCGCACGCCGCCCTGTAATAACGCGGCGGAGTAGTAGGGATCCCAGATAGCCCAGGCGTCGACGTTACCTTGCTGGAACGCGGCGCGGGCATCAGCTGGCGTCAGGTAAGTGGGCTGGATATCGGTGAATTTAAGCCCGGCCTGTTGCAGGGCGCGCAGTAAAAGGTTGTGCGAACTGGAACCTTTCTGAAAGGCAACTTTGTGGCCTTTAAGATCGGCCACGGTTTTGAACGGGCTGTTTTCTGCAACCAGAATCACTTCGGCTTTTGGCTTTGGTGGCTCGACGCCCACGTACACCAAATCAGCCCCGGCGGCCTGAGCAAAGATTGGCGGAATATCCCCGGTACTGCCGAGATCAATACTGCCAACGTTTAACGCCTCCAGCATCTGCGGGCCAGCGGGGAACTCCACCCAGGAGATTTTTGTTTGCGGATAGCGTTTTTCCAGCATGTGGTAATTTTTCGCCAGTACCGAACTGATATTGCTTTTCTGATAGCCAATCCTTAACGCCTCTGGCGAAGACTCTGCGGCAACCGCAAGTGTGGAGACGCTAAGTAATCCAACCAGCGCCAGTTTAATGATCTTACGCATGGGCATTACCTCGCAGATCAGGAACCTGAACATCGCGGCGGTGCAGCGCCTGCCAGAAGGTGTCGAGCGCGGTATCAAGACGGGTTTGCAGATTTGTCGTGAACTGGGGTTTGTGATGGTAATCAATCACCTGAGAGTCATCGGCAAACACGCCGTGCAGGATCTCCTGGGCTTTCAGCGCACTTAAAACTGGTTTAAGTGCGTAATCAACCGCCAGCAGATGAGCCACCGTGCCGCCCGTCGCCAGTGGCAGTACCACTTTGCCTTGCAAAGCGCGTTCTGGCAGCAGGTCGAGCAGGGTTTTCAGCGCACCGGAATAGGCGGCTTTATACACAGGTGTGGCGACAATCAGCCCATCGGCCTGTTGCAGCTGTTCGGTGAGGGTCTTGAGTGCCGGACTATCGAAACGGGCATAGAGCAGATCTTCCGGGGCGAAGTTTTGCAGATTCCAGTGATAAACCTCAACATTCAGGCCATTCAGTTTTTCCCGCGCATATTCCAGTAAGGAACTGGAGCGAGAAGGAAAGCGAGGACTACCCGCCAGGGTGATGACACGCATACTCTCTCCTTATAACCAATTGTTCTTGTTTTGTTAACATTGATAACAATTCGGTCAGTCTGACAGAGGGCGTTCGTGAGTCGAAATGATTTATCTGAAGAAGGAAAGCCAAAAAAAGCATAAAAAAGGCGCAACAAGAAAACGTTTGCTATTTATTGCCGCAGGTCAATTCCCTTTTGCTGCGAACTCGCACATAATACGCCCCCGGTTTGCACACCGGGAATCCAGGAGAGTTCATGTACTACCCCTTCGTTCGTAAAGCCCTTTTCCAGCTCGATCCAGAGCGCGCACACGAGTTTACTTTTCAGCAATTACGCCGCATCACCGGAACACCGTTTGAAGCGCTTGTTCGGCAAAATGTTCCAGCGAAGCCGGTTAACTGTATGGGACTGACCTTTAAAAACCCGCTTGGTCTGGCAGCCGGTCTTGATAAAGACGGGGAGTGTATTGATGCCCTTGGTGCAATGGGATTTGGATCGATCGAGATCGGTACTGTCACCCCGCGTCCACAACCAGGAAACGACAAACCGCGTCTTTTTCGCCTGGTAGATGCTGAAGGTTTAATAAACCGTATGGGTTTTAATAACCTCGGCGTTGATAACCTCGTAGAGAACGTTAAAAAAGCCCATTACGACGGTGTTCTGGGAATCAATATCGGCAAAAATAAAGATACTCCGGTTGAGCAAGGCAAAGATGACTATCTGATTTGTATGGAAAAAATCTACGCCTTTGCAGGATATATTGCCATCAATATTTCATCACCAAATACCCCGGGATTACGCACTCTGCAATATGGCGAAGCGCTGGATGATTTATTAACGGCAATTAAAAATAAACAAAATGATCTGCAAGCGCACCACCACAAATATGTACCAATAGCAGTGAAGATCGCGCCGGATCTTTCTGAAGAAGAGTTGATCCAGGTCGCCGATAGTTTAGTTCGCCATAATATTGATGGCGTCATTGCAACTAATACGACCCTCGATCGTTCTTTAGTTCAGGGAATGAAAAATTGTGATCAAACCGGTGGCTTAAGTGGTCGTCCCTTACAATTAAAAAGTACGGAAATTATTCGTCGCTTGTCGCAGGAATTAAACGGCCGCTTACCGATTATTGGTGTTGGTGGTATTGACTCGGTAATCGCTGCTCGCGAGAAGATAGCTGCGGGGGCTTCTTTGGTGCAAATTTATTCCGGTTTTATTTTTAAAGGTCCGCCGCTGATTAAAGAAATCGTTAACCATATCTAATTATTTCTTTCATTTTCTCTTTATAAGATAATCAGGGCTTTATTTTCAGCCCTGGTTGTTTTATATTCATTGCTGTTACTTATTTAGACATTTTGTACTTTTCTTGTTGAGGTTATTAAGCGAAGCAACAATGGAATATGTTGCAGTGGATTTATAGGGTAGAGGAGAAGCATATGCGAATTAAACCAGACGATAATTGGCGTTGGTATTATGATGAAGAGCATGATCGAATGATGCTTGATTTAGCCAATGGCATGCTATTTCGCTCACGTTTTGCGCGCAAGATGTTGACACCAGACGCCTTTTCTCCTGCGGGATTCTGCGTTGATGACGCCGCGCTCTATTTCTCGTTTGAAGAAAAATGCCGCGACCTTAACTTATCAAAAGAACAAAAAGCTGAACTGGTGCTTAATGCGCTGGTGGCAGTTCGTTATCTCAAACCGCAAATGCCGAAAAGCTGGCATTTTGTTTCTCATGGTGAAATGTGGTCGCCAGTGCCGGGTGATGCAGCCTGTGTCTGGTTAAGCGATACCAATGAACAAGTCAGCCTTCTGGTTGTTGAATCTGGTGAAAATGCCGCGCTGTGCCTCCTTGCGCAGCCTTGTGTTGTCATCGCTGGTCGCGCCATGCAACTGGGTGACGCCATCAAAATTATGAATGACAGGCTGAAACCTCATATGAGTTATGACAGCTTCAGCCTTGAACAGGCCGTTTAACCTTTCAGTTTCAATGCAGTCTTCGGTACACAACTACAGCAAAGAATTGTCCCGTCGTCGCTCATAGCTGATTTTTTCAGCGGGGTGACTTCGCCTTCCAGAAGCTGAACTCGACAACTTCCACATATGCCCGCGCGACAAGAATAGGGGATCCGAATCCCTTGATTTTCTAATTGTTCTAACAATACCTGTTGATTATTACCGCGAAATGCCAGTCCTTGCCAGTCGATATCTACATTCGCATCCATTTGCTGCTTTGTCGGGAGAGTATCGTCTGCGGCTGCCGCGCCGTAGATTTTCGCCGGTGCAGTAGCAAGAATTTCCACTGCATCACCAACACGAACAACGCCACTATTGCGGGCAATTAAATTCTGACCAAAATCGACATCGCCATTATCCTGGGCAGTACGGAAGGATTGCAGCGTTTTTAACGGTTCGCCTGCCGGATGCTTTTGTCCTTTTTCCGGGCTGACAGTGGTGAAAATGCAGCGGCTGCAGGGCTTTACCACGTCAAACACCACATCGCCAATGCGAATCACTTTCCAGGTATCTTCTTCCCAGGCTGCCGCGCCGGAAACCACCAGATTGGGGCGAAATTGCTCCATTTTTACACTTGCCGGGCAGCGTTGCTGCACATCACGCAGTGAGGCTTCATTAGCGAGCAGATACGGATAGCCATCAGCAAACGACAAGGGTACAGTGTTATGGCGTTTTACGCGCCGTGTCATCTGCGGTCCTACCCAGCGCAATTGCACTTCACGGGAGAAAAAGCCGCTTAACCATTTGTTGATCTCATCTGGCGCAATGCGTGCAGTAAAATGGTTACCCCACACTTCGGTTGGCGCGTCCTGCATAGCGAAATCAGCAAAACGGATGTATGCGCTGCTGCCATCTGGCGCGGTGAGATGTAAGCCGTCATGCACGGGCGAAGGGGTAAACCGCACCATCTGCGGAAACTGGCGGGCAGTAATAAACCTACCGTCAGGTTCTGTGACCATAAAGGTGCGATCGAAGGCCAGACCGCTGACATCAGCCAGAGCATGTGTCAGACCGATGCCGCGCATCGATTTAACAGGATGAATAAAAAGCCGGGTTAATGTCGTCACGGTGCGGTCCTCATATGAAAATAAGCCCTCAACTTTATGACATGACGCGCTTATTAGCTATAATGCGCAACAATTTTCTTAGTGCCTATCCCGTTAGGCTATTTTATTTGTCAGTTTAGCCCTGGGCAGTACTCGAAATCCTCACGTACTGGTGTACGTTCCGGTTTCTCCATGCTGTCCATGTCCAAACTGACTGCAACAATTACGCCTACTGCGGTAGGCCTTAGAGTAAAAGTGACGATATGAATTCTCTGTTTGCCAGTACGGCCCGTGGGCTGGAAGAGCTGTTAAAAACTGAACTCGAAAACCTGGGGGCCGTTGAATGCCAGGTGGTTCAGGGTGGGGTCCATTTCAAGGGCGACACGCGGCTTGTTTACCAGAGCCTGATGTGGAGTCGCCTGGCCTCACGTATTATGTTGCCGCTGGGCGAGTGCAAGGTTTACAGCGACTTAGACCTTTATCTCGGCGTTCAGGCGATCAACTGGACAGAGATGTTTAATCCTGGCGCGACCTTTGCTGTCCACTTCAGCGGTCTGAATGACACTATCCGCAACAGCCAGTACGGCGCGATGAAAGTCAAAGATGCGATCGTTGATGCTTTCACCCGTAAGAATTTGCCGCGTCCGAATGTCGATCGCGATGCGCCGGATATCCGCGTGAACGTGTGGCTAAATAAAGAAACCGCCAGCATCGCTCTCGATTTAAGTGGTGATGGTTTGCATCTGCGCGGCTATCGCGATCGTGCTGGTATTGCGCCGATCAAAGAAACTCTGGCGGCGGCAATTGTGATGCGTTCCGGTTGGCAGCCAGGAATACCGCTGCTCGATCCAATGTGTGGTTCTGGTACGTTGCTGATTGAAGCGGCGATGCTGGCGACCGACCGCGCACCGGGCTTGCACCGCGGGCGTTGGGGCTTTAGCGGCTGGGCGCAACATGATGAAGCTATCTGGCAAGAAGTAAAAGCGGAAGCGCAAACCCGCGCCCGTAAAGGTCTGGCTGAGTACAACTCTCATTTCTACGGTTCCGACAGCGATGCGCGGGTGATTCAACGTGCGCGCACCAACGCCCGTCTTGCGGGGATTGGCGAACTGATCACTTTTGAAGTGAAAGATGTCGCGCAATTGACCAATCCGCTGCCAAAAGGACCGTACGGTACAGTGTTGAGCAACCCGCCTTACGGCGAACGTCTGGACAGCGAACCGGCGCTGATTGCGCTGCATAGCCTGCTGGGCCGAATCATGAAAAACCAGTTCGGCGGCTGGAATCTCTCTTTATTCAGTGCCTCGCCGGATCTGTTAAGTTGCCTGCAGCTGCGTGCAGACAAACAGTACAAAGCGAAAAACGGTCCATTAGACTGCGTGCAGAAAAATTACCACGTTGCCGAAAGCACTCCAGACAGCAAACCGGCAATGGTGGCAGAAGACTACGCCAACCGTCTGCGTAAGAACCTCAAAAAATTCGAGAAGTGGGCGCGTCAGGAAGGCATTGAATGCTACCGCCTGTACGACGCCGATCTACCGGAATACAACGTTGCCGTTGACCGTTATGCCGACTGGGTGGTGGTGCAGGAGTATGCGCCGCCGAAAACCATTGATGCGCACAAAGCGCGCCAACGTCTGTTCGATATTATCGCGGCGACCATTTCGGTACTCGGGATTGCGCCAAACAAACTGGTGCTGAAAACCCGTGAACGCCAGAAGGGCAAAAATCAGTACCAGAAACTGGGCGAGAAGGGCGAGTTTCTTGAAGTCACCGAATATAACGCTCATCTGTGGGTGAACCTGACGGATTATCTTGATACTGGTTTGTTCCTCGATCACCGTATCGCCCGTCGTATGCTCGGTCAGATGAGTAAAGGCAAAGATTTCCTCAACCTGTTCTCCTATACCGGTAGCGCCACTGTGCACGCGGGATTAGGCGGCGCGCGCAGCACCACTACGGTGGATATGTCGCGTACCTATCTGGAGTGGGCAGAACGTAACCTGCGCCTTAACGGCTTAACCGGTCGTGCGCATCGCCTGATTCAGGCCGACTGCCTGGCGTGGTTACGTGAGGCTAATGAACAGTTCGATCTGATCTTTATCGATCCACCAACGTTCTCTAACTCAAAACGAATGGAAGATGCGTTTGATGTTCAGCGCGATCATCTGGCGCTGATGAAAGATTTGAAACGTCTGCTGCGTGCAGGTGGGACGATCATGTTCTCGAACAACAAACGTGGTTTCCGTATGGATCTTGACGGACTGGCAAAACTGGGACTGAAAGCACAAGAAATTACGCAAAAAACGCTCTCCCAGGATTTCGCCCGTAACCGCCAGATCCACAACTGCTGGCTGATTACCGCAGCCTGAAAGGAATAGTAATGTCATTAATCAGTATGCATGGCGCATGGCTGTCGTTCAGCGACGCGCCGCTTCTCGATAACGCAGAACTGCATATCGAAGATAACGAACGTGTTTGTCTGGTGGGCCGTAACGGCGCAGGCAAATCGACGTTAATGAAAATCCTTAACCGTGAACAGGGGCTGGATGACGGTCGCATTATTTACGAGCAAGATTTGATCGTTGCGCGTTTGCAGCAGGATCCACCGCGTAACGTTGAGGGTAGCGTTTATGATTTCGTTGCCGAAGGCATTGAAGAACAAGCGGAATACCTGAAACGCTATCACGATATTTCGCGCCTGGTGATGAACGACCCGAGCGAGAAGAATCTTAACGAACTGGCGAAGGTTCAGGAACAGTTGGATCACCACAACCTGTGGCAACTGGAAAACCGCATCAACGAAGTGCTGGCACAGCTGGGATTAGATCCTAACGTTGCGCTGTCGTCGCTTTCCGGCGGCTGGTTGCGTAAAGCGGCATTAGGACGCGCGTTGGTGAGCAATCCGCGCGTGCTGCTGCTCGACGAACCGACAAACCACCTGGATATTGAAACCATCGACTGGCTGGAAGGTTTCCTGAAAACGTTCAGCGGTACGATTATTTTCATCTCCCACGACCGTTCATTTATTCGCAATATGGCGACGCGTATTGTCGATCTCGATCGCGGCAAATTGGTCACCTATCCGGGTAATTACGACCAGTATTTGTTGGAAAAAGAAGAAGCCCTGCGCGTGGAAGAACTACAAAATGCCGAGTTCGATCGCAAACTGGCACAGGAAGAAGTGTGGATCCGCCAGGGGATCAAAGCACGCCGTACCCGTAATGAAGGCCGCGTGCGTGCGCTGAAAGCAATGCGTCGCGAGCGTGGCGAACGTCGCGAAGTGATGGGTACTGCAAAGATGCAGGTAGAAGAGGCCAGTCGCTCCGGTAAGATCGTTTTCGAAATGGAAGACGTTTGCTACCAGGTTGACGGCAAGCAACTGGTGAAAGATTTTTCTGCCCAGGTTCTACGTGGCGACAAAATTGCCCTGATTGGTCCGAATGGGTGCGGCAAAACCACGCTGCTGAAACTGATGCTTGGTCAACTTCAGCCGGACAGCGGACGCATTCATGTCGGCACTAAACTGGAAGTCGCCTATTTTGACCAGCACCGCGCGGAACTCGATCCCGACAAAACGGTGATGGATAACCTTGCTGAAGGTAAGCAAGAGGTGATGGTTAACGGTAAACCGCGCCATGTACTGGGCTATTTACAGGACTTCCTGTTCCATCCGAAACGGGCGATGACGCCGGTGCGCGCGCTTTCTGGCGGGGAACGTAACCGTCTGCTTTTGGCGCGTCTGTTCCTGAAACCCAGTAACTTACTGATCCTCGACGAACCGACCAACGATCTCGATGTTGAAACGCTGGAACTGCTTGAAGAGCTGATCGACAGCTACCAGGGTACAGTATTGCTGGTTAGTCACGATCGTCAGTTTGTTGATAACACCGTAACAGAGTGCTGGATCTTCGAAGGTGGCGGCAAAATTGGCCGTTATGTCGGCGGTTATCACGACGCGCGCGGACAGCAAGAACAGTATGTGGCGTTAAAACAGCCTGCGGTGAAAAAAAACGAAGAAGTAGCTGCGCCGAAAGCAGAAACTGTAAAACGCAGCAGTAGCAAACTAAGCTATAAATTGCAGCGCGAATTAGAACAGTTACCGCAACTGCTTGAAGATTTAGAAGCAAAACTGGAAGCCTTACAGGCGCAGGTGGCAGATGCCTCTTTCTTCAGCCAGCCACATGAGCATACGCAAAAAGTGCTCGCTGATCTGACTGCCGCTGAACAGGAACTGGAGCAGGCATTTGAACGTTGGGAGTATCTTGAAGCGTTAAAAAATGGTGGCTGATCGCTAATCAGTTAAGTGAAAAGAGAGACTGCTGATAACGGCCAAATTGCCTGATGCGCTACGCTTATCTGCCCTGGGTGGAAACGTCAATTTATTGCGTTTCCACGAGCTCCCTGAGCGGATAATGCGGTAGTTCAGCATCCGGCATTAAAAGCGAGTGCTATGTCAGCATTCTGTAGAATAGCGCATCATTAAGGAGTACCAATGTGCGAACATCATCATGCCGCGAAGCACATCCTGTGCTCGCAGTGTGACATGCTGGTGGTTTTACCCCACCTTGAGCATGGTCAGAAGGCGGCATGTCCTCGGTGTGGCACAACGTTAACCGTTGCGTGGGATGCCCCTCGACAGCGTCCTACCGCTTATGCGTTGGCTGCACTGTTCATGCTGCTGCTGTCCAACCTGTTCCCTTTTGTCAATATGAACGTTGCGGGGGTAACCAGTGAGATTACGTTGCTGGAAATCCCGGGCGTACTGTTTTCCGAGGACTATGCCAGCCTCGGTACTTTTTTCCTGTTGTTTGTGCAACTGGTCCCCGCGTTTTGCCTGATCACTATTTTGCTGTTGGTTAATCGCGCGGAAATACCAGTTCGTTTAAAAGAACAACTGGGGCGGGTACTTTTTCAGCTCAAAACCTGGGGAATGGCGGAGATTTTCCTTGCCGGTGTGTTGGTCAGTTTTGTCAAACTGATGGCTTACGGCAGCATTGGCGTGGGCAGTAGTTTCATTCCCTGGTGTTTATTTTGTGTGCTGCAATTACGCGCCTTTCAGTGCGTTGATCGCCGCTGGTTATGGGATGATATTGCCCCGATGCCAGAGCTTCACCAGACGCTGAAACCGGGCATAACGGGAATACGCCAGGGGCTGCGCTCTTGCTCATGCTGTACGGCAATTCTTCCTGCCGATGATCCAGTGTGTCCGCGCTGTGGCACCAAAGGATATGTTCGACGCAAAAACAGCCTGCAATGGACGTTGGCACTGCTTTTTACGTCGGTCATGTTATATCTCCCGGCGAACATCTTACCCATTATGGTGACCGATTTTTTAGGCTCTAAGATGCCGTCGACCATTCTCGCCGGGGTCATCTTATTATGGAGCGAAGGCTCTTATCCGGTTGCCGCCGTCATCTTTTTAGCCAGTATCATGGTGCCAACTTTAAAGATGATCGCTATAGCCTGGCTGTGCTGGGATGCGAAAGGGCACGGCAAGCGTGATAGTGAAAGAATGCATTTGATTTACGAAGTTGTTGAGTTTGTAGGCCGCTGGTCAATGATTGACGTTTTCGTGATAGCGGTGCTCTCGGCGCTGGTGCGTATGGGAGGCTTAATGAGTATTTATCCTGCAATGGGTGCATTAATGTTTGCTTTAGTCGTCATTATGACAATGTTTTCTGCGATGACGTTTGATCCACGTTTGTCGTGGGATCGTCAACCTGAACCAGAGCATGAGGAGTCCTGACAGTATGGAATCTAATAGTGGGGAAGCCAAAATCCAGAAAGTGAAGAACTGGTCCCCTGTGTGGATATTTCCCATCGTTACGGCACTGATCGGGGCTTGGGTACTTTTTTATCATTACAGTCATCAAGGGCCGGAAGTTACCCTGATCACTGCTAATGCGGAAGGAATAGAAGGCGGCAAGACTACCATTAAAAGTCGTAGCGTGGACGTCGGTGTGGTCGAAAGTGCCACGCTGGCTGATGATTTAACGCATGTTGAAATCAAAGCGCGTCTCAACGCCGGTATGGAAAAACTGCTGCACAAAGATACGGTCTTTTGGGTAGTGAAACCACAAATTGGTCGTGAAGGCATTAGTGGCCTTGGTACGTTGCTTTCCGGGGTGTATATCGAGTTGCAACCGGGGGCTGCAGGCAGCAAGCAAACAAAATATGATTTGCTTGATTCTCCACCGTTGGCCCCACCAGATGCCAAAGGGATCCGTGTCATTCTTGACAGCAACAAAGCTGGGCAGCTCACGGCGGGAGATCCCGTGCTGTTTCGTGGTTATCGCGTAGGGTCGGTTGAAACCAGCACCTTCGATACTCAGAAGCGTAATATCAGCTATCAACTGTTCATCAATGCGCCTTATGACCGCCTGGTAACGAGCAACGTTCGCTTCTGGAAAGATAGCGGCATAGCGGTGGATCTAACCTCGGCGGGGATGCGCGTAGAGATGGGGTCATTGACGACGTTGCTAAGTGGTGGTGTCAGCTTTGACGTGCCTGAAGGACTGGACTTGGGACAGCCGGTTGCGCCAAAAACGTCATTCGTTTTGTATGATGATCAGAAGAGTATCCAGGATTCACTGTACACAGATCACATTGATTATCTGATGTTCTTTAAAGATTCGGTACGCGGTCTGCAACCTGGCGCGCCAGTGGAATTCCGCGGTATTCGTCTCGGTACGGTAAGCAAAGTGCCATTCTTTGCGCCGAATATGCGTCAGGTCTTTAACGATGATTATCGCATTCCAGTCATGGTGCGTATTGAACCAGAACGACTGAAAATGCAGCTAGGTGAAAATGCTGATGTGGTAGAACACCTGGCCGAATTGCTGAAGCGCGGTTTACGCGGTTCACTGAAAACCGGGAATCTGGTCACGGGAGCGCTGTACGTCGATCTGGACTTCTATCCAAATGCTCCGGCAATTACCGGTGTGCGTGAGTTTAATGGCTATCAAATAATCCCGACCGTTAGCGGTGGTCTGGCGCAAATCCAGCAACGTCTGATGGAAGCGTTGGATAAGATTAACAAACTGCCGTTGAACCCGATGATTGAACAGGCGACCAGTACGCTGTCGGAAAGTCAGCGCACGATGAAAAACCTGCAGACTACGCTGGATAGTATGAACAAGATCCTTGCCAGTCAGTCGATGCAACAGTTGCCGACGGATATGCAGTCGACACTGCGCGAATTGAATCGTAGCATGCAGGGCTTCCAGCCGGGTTCCGCAGCTTATAACAAGATGGTGGCGGATATGCAGCGTCTTGATCAGGTATTGCGTGAACTGCAACCGGTTCTGAAAACGCTCAACGAGAAGAGCAACGCGCTGGTATTTGAAGCGAAGGATAAAAAAGATCCAGAGCCGAAGAGGGCGAAACAATGAAAAAGTGGCTAGTGACGATAGCGGCACTGTGGCTGGCCGGATGCAGCTCCGGTGAAATTAACAAAAACTATTACCAATTGCCTGTGGTGCAGAGCGGTACGCAAAGTACCGCCAGCCAGGGTAACCGCCTGCTATGGGTAGAGCAGGTCGTTGTTCCTGATTATCTGGCGGGGAATGGTGTGGTTTATCAAACCAGTGATGTGAAGTATGTGATTGCCAATAACAACCTGTGGGCCAGCCCGCTGGATCAACAGTTGCGCAATACTTTGGTCGCTAACCTGAGTGCGCAACTGCCCGGTTGGGTCGTAGCCTCCCAGCCTTTGGGAAGTACCCAGGACACGCTTAATGTGACAGTGACGGAGTTTAATGGCCGTTACGATGGTAAGGTGATTGTGAGTGGCGAGTGGCTACTAAACCATCAGGGACAACTGATAAAACGTCCGTTCCGTGTGGAAGGTGTGCAGAATCAGGATGGCTACGATGAAATGGTCAAAGTGCTGGCCAGTGTCTGGAGTCAGGAAGCCGCGACTATTGCGCAAGAGATAAAGCGTCTACCTTAATTATAAAGATTTGTAAATAAAACCGTCTCCGGCATGTAGCCTGAGGCGGTTTTTTTGTTTATAAGCCATGGGAAAACTTGTTCCGCTTCACATTTTTTGTACAACCGACATGCCCGTGTAGCTCACAAATATGGCAGTGGCGTGAATTTTGCGCATTGACGGCAGTTATGATTCGCGGTATTGCTTAACTGTGATTGCACATTTAGTAATCACTGTTTTCTTTTCCACCAGAAACCAGTATGAGGGAAACGAGGCATGAAGAGACAAAAACGAGATCGCCTGGAACGGGCACATCAACGTGGTTATCAGGCCGGCATCGCCGGACGCTCAAAAGAAATGTGTCCCTATCAGACGCTGAATCAAAGGTCACAATGGCTGGGAGGCTGGCGAGAAGCCATGGCGGACAGGGTAGTAATGGCCTGATTCTGTCTCTTTAAAAAGAAACCTCCGCATTGCGGAGGTTTCGCCTTTTTATACTCTGTCTGATTAAAATCAGAATGCAGACGTATCCTGGAACAGACCTACTTTCAGGTCGTTGGCGGTATAGATCAAACGACCATCAACCAGCACTTCGCCATCCGCCAGGCCCATAATGAGACGACGGTTAACAATGCGTTTAAAGTGAATACGATAGGTCACTTTTTTCGCCGTCGGCAGCACCTGGCCTGTGAATTTCACTTCGCCAACGCCCAGGGCGCGGCCTTTACCTTCGCCGCCCAGCCAGCCGAGGTAGAATCCTACCAGCTGCCACATCGCGTCCAGGCCAAGGCAGCCCGGCATTACCGGATCGCCGATGAAGTGGCAACCGAAGAACCACAGGTCCGGATTAATATCCAGCTCTGCTTCTACATACCCTTTGTCGAAGTTACCACCCGTTTCGGTCATTTTGACCACACGGTCCATCATCAGCATGTTCGGTGCTGGCAATTGTGGGCCTTTAGCACCAAACAGTTCACCGCGACCAGAGGCAAGAAGGTCTTCTTTTGTATAGGATTCGCGTTTATCTACCATGTTCTCTGTAAGCCTTATTTTATTGAAGCACGCAGGATAGCTAACACGTGTACGCTGAACAAGTCCGATCAGTTCGGAATAAACCAGTTCAGCCAACGTAGTGGCCACGGAAAACGGTGACGCCCTTCCTGTTGCGATGCTTGTGCGATACGTTCCTGGATAGTTTGCATCAGCGTCGTCTGGCCTTCGCCATCCCACACCAGATTTAATAATAACGGCAGTGCATCAGTCACATCGTCCACTGCCCAGATGGTGAATCTGCCTTCCTCTACCGCCTTCACCAGTTCACTGTGGAGACTTAAATGGCGAACGTTAGCGCTGGGGATAATCACACCTTGCTTCCCACTTAACCCACGCTGCTGGCAGATAGCAAAGAAGCCTTCGATTTTCTCATTCAGACCGCCCACAGGCTGGGCGCGACCAAACTGATCCACTGAACCTGTAATGGCGATACTCTGATTCACCGGGACATCAGCAAGGGCGCTGATCAGAGCGCAGAGCTCGGCCATTGATGCGCTGTCACCATCCACTTCACTGTAAGATTGCTCAAAGGTCAGTGACGCCGAGAATGGGATCTGTTGCTCAAGCTGAAGTTCCGACATCAAAAACGCCTGCATGATCATCATCCCTTTAGCGTGAATGTTGCCGCCAAGCTCCGCTTTTCGTTCGATGTCGGTGAATTCACCATCGCCAATATGCACAACGCAGCTAATGCGAGAAGGTTCGCCAAATGCGCGTGGATGGCCTGGAAATTCAATGACCGAAAGGGCGTTAATTTGCCCGATGCGTTCACCTTCGGTTTCAATCAGGATCTGCTCTTGAAGGATTTCATCCTGCATGCGCTCGGCGAGGAAACCTTCGCGCCATTCCCGCTGCTGTAGCATTAAGTTTAGCTGCTCGCCAGAGAAGGTATCACCTTCGCACAATGAAGCGACCTCTTTACACTGGCGGAGGATCCACTGCGGACTAAGGGGCAGCGTTTCTTGCTCACCGGTATAGCGTACTGCTTCGCGGATAAGCACCGGCCAGGCGTCGGCACCTGGCGCTGGCAAGTGGTTAAGTCTGGCAATAAACGTCACCCAGCGACACCACTGGCGTACGGATTCGGCATCGACTATCTGCAGAGTATCTTCAAATTCGCTATAGATCGCTTGTTCAGACAGTTCTGGCTCCATCTCCTGGAAATCGGCCAATGAATCGCGTTCGCCTACCAGAATGACTTTCAGCTTCAATGGCATTGAAGGTACAGAGACGGGGAGAGGGCGCGACTCATCAAATGCTACCCAATCGAAGCGTTCGCGGTTGACGATGTTCTTCAGACGCATCCACAGCAATGGCTGGGCCAGCAGTGTACGCAAGGAGATAATCAAAATGCCGCCATTGGCCTGATGTACCAGTCCTGGCTGCAAGGTAATGTCGCCATTAAACTGGCGCAAACAGCCAAAAAGCTGTTCGGCTTCAGCCCAGTCAGCAGTAACAACCTGGGTTAAGGTCGCAAAATTATCATCAGTGCTAACTGCGTTCCGTAAGCGTATGGTGTGGCCGGAAATCTCATAGTGAGCGCCCATCAGTTGGCCTGCATCGCTTTGTAGCGTGCGTGCAGCATCGGCTATAAGATTTAGATAATCGGATTCTTCCGGCGCTTTTGCCAGTATAAAAGAGGATGATGCCCGCGCGTGCAGCAACTGCTCAAGCGCAAATTGCAGTCGCGGTTGAGTGTCACTGAATAAAGGATCGTTTTCGTCAATCAAATGTGGCTGTGCGAATACTTCCTGATAGCTTTCGGTATCAGGAATCAGGTCACGCCATGCAAGTTTCGTAATGGTCAAAGTCGATGTTTTTTAGTCTGTTGTCAAAGGCGCGATTATACCGTAACCGGCACTGCAGCACACGTAGAAAGCACCGACAAAAGTCCCGGCATGCGCGTTAAAGCTCACAGGACAGAGATTCTTTTCATCACGCAGGTAAAAAGCTGATATTCTGTAAAGAGTTACACGGTAACATTGAGATCGCTATGAAATATCAACAACTTGAAAATCTTGAAAGTGGTTGGAAATGGAAATATCTGGTGAAGAAGCACCGTGAAGGTGAGTTGATCACCCGTTACATAGAGGCCAGTGCCGCCCAGGAAGCCGTCGATGTGTTGCTATCGCTGGAGAACGAACCTGTACTCGTAAATGGCTGGATTGAAAAACATATGAATCCAGAGCTGCTTAATCGCATGAAACAGACGATTCGGGCCAGACGAAAACGGCACTTTAATGCGGAGCATCAGCATACGCGCAAGAAATCTATCGATCTGGAATTTATTGTCTGGCAACGGTTAGCAGGGCTTGCGCAACGTCGTGGTAAAACGCTATCCGAAACGATTGTCCAGCTGATTGAAGATGCGGAAAACAAAGAGAAGTATGCGAATAAAATGTCTTCTTTGAAGCAGGATTTGCAGGCATTACTTGGTAAGGAATAACTGGCGAAGGTCATTTACTTTACTACAGATGAAAAAAAACCCCGCAGTAGCGGGGTTTTTTATTAGACGAGAACTTAAGCCTGCGGCTGAGTTACAACGTCTTTGATGCCTTTAACTTCGATCTCTACGCGACGATCCGGAGCCAGGCAGTCGATCAGAGCAGCACGCTGTTTCACGTTGTCACAGGTGTTGCCAGTAACCGGGTTGGATTCGCCCATACCACGTGCGGAGATCTTGTCAGACGGGATACCTTTGGAGATCAGGTAATCAACGACGGACTGAGCACGACGCTCGGACAGACCCTGGTTGTAAGCGTCAGAACCGATGCGGTCAGTGTAACCCAGAACAACTACGGAACCGTCTTTCGGATCCAGGTTGCTCAGCTGGCTGTACAGCTGATCCAGAGCAGCCTGACCTTCCGGTTTCAGGGTTGCTTTGTTGAAGTTGAACAGAACGTCAGACTTCAGAGTGAAGTGCTTGGTCTGTACTTCCGGTGCCGGAGCTGGAGCCGGAGCAACTACTGGAGCTGCTTCGCCCTGACCGAAACGGTAGGAAACACCCAGGCTCAGCAGACCGTTGTCCGGACGAGTACCGATGGTGTTAGCGTCACCGATGTTGTTGGTCCACTGATATTCCAGACGGGTAGCGATTTCTGGAGTGATCGCGTATTCAACACCGCCTGCGAATACCGGAGAAACGCCGGTGTCGTGGTCTTTAAAGGATGGGCCACCAGGTACGTTAGCCTTGGTGTCTGCGCGCCATACCATACCACCCAGACGAGTGTAGATGTCCAGATCGTCAGTGATTGGGTAACCCAGTTTAGCGGTCAGCTGAACGCCCTGAGCTTTGTATGCGCCGTTGATGTTGTCGCCTTTGTACGGCATACGACCTAACCAGTCGTAACCCATTTCAAAGCCAACATACGGGTTAACCTGGTAACCACCAAAAGCACCTGCACCCAGTTGGTTTTCGTGGGTCGGACCATTGTTAGGAATGAAACCAGTGTCATGGTACTGGGACCAGCCCAGTTTAGCACCGGTGTACCAGGTGTTATCTTTCGGAGCGGCCTGCGCTACGGTAGCGAAACCAGCCAGTGCCACTGCAATCGCGATAGCTGTCTTTTTCATTTTTTGCGCCTCGTTATCATCCAAAATACGCCATGAATATCTCCAACGAGATAACACGGTTAAATCCTTCACCGGGGGATCTGCTCAATTGTAACTCTGCCGATAAATTCGGCTTATGCCGAGCACCCCTGGCGATGTAAAGTCTACAACGTAGTTGAAAACTTACAAGTGTGAACTCCGTCAGGCATATGAAAAAAAAGACTTGTATAAGGTGCGTTTAACCTTTTTTGTTAACGATACTTTACAGGATAAAATCGCGGAAACCGCTTCAGACAAGCCTCCACAAGTAAAATTAGTGACAAGTGAAAGCGTCTACGGGTTAACAAAAAAAGTTCCAGGATTAATCCTAAATTTACTTAATGATACAAATTTGAGTGAATTTTTAGCCCAGAAAGTTGTCTCGTGGCGTGAGAGTGTGTGCTTACTGGACGCATAATAAACCCCATTGCGTTACCTTCATTGGCGGCATCAACAAGATCAGCATGCTCTTCTTCTGTCAGATCGTCTGCCAACCAACCGATCACTACGCTGTAATTTCCCGTACGCAAAGCACGAACCATTGATTCCACGGTGTGACAAGGGGAAAGCTGGCTTATCTGCATCACCTTAGTTAAGGGTAGTCCCGCTGCCTGAACCCATTCACGACTTAGTTTTTGTTGCGGCGTTAACCAAAGTTGCCAACGCGATTGTTGGCCGAGTTGCTGTAATAATGGCAAAAGCAGGAGTTGCGTCATCATGGGCTGATCTTCGCGATAGACAACTTCACTAATTAGCCCGGCTGTAGTGTTTTCCGTAGAGACACGCGCAATTTTGCTTGCAGTGGAGGAGAACATCGAAGAACGATTTGCGTAGCCTGAAGTGTACATAATCAATCCAGCCCTGTGAGTTACTGTATGGATATACAGTACATCCAGTGACAACAAAGATCAACACAAATTTCGGAAAGAGCCTCGCAATTTTTGTCGTTGGTGACCTGAAAACTTAAATTAATCTTGCCCCTTGAGAATAAGTTGCCTATTTTCGTATTTAACGGATCCGTTAATGTGAATCATTCTTTTATATTATGATTTTAAAAGGAATTTTATGAAAAGCCTCTCCTACAAGCGGATCTATAAGTCACAAGAATACCTGTCGACGTTAGGCACTATTGAATATCGATCGTTGTTTGGCAGTTACAGTCTGACCGTTGACGATACAGTGTTTGCGATGGTTTCTGATGGTGAGTTGTATCTTCGGGCTTGTGAGCAAAGCGCACAGTACTGTGTAAAACATCCACCAGTCTGGCTGACATACAAAAAGTGTGGCCGTCCCGTTACTCTCAATTACTACCGGGTTGATGAAAGCTTATGGCGGAATCAACAGAAGTTGGTGCGGTTGTCGAAATATTCGCTGGACGCTGCGCTTAAAGAGAAAAGTACGCGCGACACCCAGCAACGGCTGAAAGATTTGCCCAATATGTCTTATCACCTGGAAGCGATTCTCGGGGAAGTGGGGATTAAGGATGTTCGGGCGCTACGTATACTTGGGGCGAAAATGTGCTGGTTGCGACTACGGCAGCATAACAGTCTGGTGACAGAAAAGATTCTGTTCATGCTTGAAGGCGCAATTATCGGTATTCATGAAGCTGCGCTCCCGGTGGCACGCCGCCAGGAGCTTGCAGAATGGGCAGATTCTATTACACCGAAACAGGAGTTTCCTGAGGAACTTGAGTAATCCGGCGTTGCAGACGGCCAATTTCTGGCAGTAATGCAATCAGTAACCCGATTTGCTGTACGACCAGAGGTTCTTTGCTGTCTGCCCGCGGTTCAAGTTGTTGCATCCGCTGTTTCAGGCCAGCTAATGCCTGATTGACGCGTTCTTCATCGGCAGGTTGATGATGTAGCGCGTCATCAACATAGCAAACTGCGTCATCAAGAAACGCCAGAATTTCAGGGTTGGTTAACTGCTCGCGGTGTGCGCCGAGGGCAGAAATATAGCTGGTAAAAGTATGGTTAAGGCACAGTAAACGGAACGCGTCATCGCGAATTTGCGGTGTGACGTTCGGTTCACTGGACATATTCGACACCACCGACGCCAGTTCAGCATCACGGTTGTGAGCATCGCGTCGGGCAATACGATACGCCAGACGGTTGTCACGCCCCTGATGATATTGCTCAAGAATGGCATCGAGATAACGGCAGTTAGCATCCGTCGCGCGTTCAAGCATTCGCGGCAGATTGCGAAACCGCCAGTCGGGCCAGATGTAGCTCACCGCCGCCCATGCTATTGCACAGCCGATCAGCGTATCGATTACGCGAGGCAGCGCGACTTCAAAACCTTCACCCAGCAGGTTGAAGCACAGTAACACCAGAAGCGTAATGAACATCGTTGCATGAGCGTATTGCACGTTACGGAAGGCAAAAAAGAGCACGCCGGTAATCACCAGCAGCACCAGTTGTCCTTCCAGTGACGGAACAAACCACAGCACAGGAATACCAATCGCAATACCCACCAACGTACCAATAATCCTTAACTTCAGACGGTGGCGCGTGGCGTTATAGTTTGGCTGGCAGACAAACAGACTTGTCAGCAAGATCCAATACCCGTGATGCATTCCGGTTATCTGAATGATGGCGTAACCAACACACAATACCAGCGACATTCTCACTGCATGGCGAAATAGTGCAGACTCCGGCGTTAAGTTACGTTTAAGACGCAGCCAGATATCGCTAAACCCGCGAGGGCTGTCGTCGGCGAGTTCATTTTCGTCTGCATTGGGGGGCAGCGCCTGGGCTTGTTCTGATTCAATAGTCGCCAGTTGGGCATCTATGGCACGTAAATTGTTCAGCAGGAATCCCAGTATTTTTAGCAGATCGGCGGGCGCACCATTTTCGCGCATCCGCTCAAGTGCGGCGTCAATATGCGTAAAAGCGCGTTCAAAATGTGGATCGTGCTGATAAGGCTGACGCAGCAAAATACAGCGTGACAATTGTTGGCAAGCCTGGCCCTGCATCGACATCAGGCGCTGGAAGCGGAACAGCACATCGCTGTGGCGAAAATGTTCTCGCAGCGTTTGATACTGAATATGTGAAGAGCTTGCCCGCTCGTGGATATCCTGCGCTACAAAATAGTAATGTAGTGTACGACGCGTTCCCCGCTGACCGCGGTCGCCGCGTAAGCGGGTCAGCAACGAGATTTTCGTCTGGTTCAGCGTCACCATAAGTTGCCCGTTGGCGAGCGCCAAATCATACAGCGGTGCCTGGCTTTCATCCTCAATATCAGGATCAAACATACGTGACTTGAGTTCCAGATACCGCGCCAGTTGTTCATAACAACGAGCCAGGTTGTCCTGCAACGGGCGGACAGGGAACAGCAAATGACCAATAAGCGTCAGGATGTTGTACCAAACCGCACCAGCAAGCAGATAGATAGGCTGCTGATACCAGTGCTCATACAGGGAGGTTCCCAGCATCGTGTAAATGGCAATCAGCAATGCACCGAAAGCGATGGTCGCATAGCGTTGACCCAGACCGCCGAGCAAAATGAAGCCGCTGGTGGAGAGCGTTAAACCAATGGCGAACAGCCAGGGCCACGGAAATAACAGCTCTACTGAAGCCGAGGCAATAAAAAAACAGAACAGCGTAATAATGAGATTACGCAGACGTCCCGCCAGTCGGTCGTCGAGATCGGTCAGTGCTGCCGCCACCATTCCGAGAGTCAGCGGAATCGTAAGTTTTACATCACCCAGCCACCACGGAAACGCAGTGGTGCCGCAAAGTGCGATAAAAATGCGCGCGTAATACAGCCAGGTGCTGTTCCAGGTATAGCGTTTGAGCAAAGGACTTAGCATAAAGGCCATAATGTTGGATTATTGGAAACGGCGACGTGCATTGGCTTCACGCGCAGCTTGAGCTGTTTCTACCGATACCACGCGGCGTCCGACCGGCCACAGAGCAATAGCGGCAATTTTAAAGTTCGCAATACCAACCGGAATACCAATGATGGAAATGCATTGCGCGATACCTGTTGCGATATGCATCAGACATAGCCACCAGCCGAAAAAAACCAGCCAGAAAATATTCAGCACCGTACCGCCAGTGTTAAGCAGCACATTTTTGCCTGCCGGATTTAGTTCATCGACATGAATAGCTTCATTGCCATAAGGCAGCAGAGACAGTTTGGTTATCTCCCAGCAGGACCGTGTCAGCGGTAAGGTGAAAATCAGCACAATACTGACCAGGGTCGCTAACAGCCAGCCAAGAGTGGTGGCGAATCCGCCAAGCACAAAGTTCAGAATGTTCAAAACGGTACGCATAAAACCTCGCTTTACTGTGGTTTTCAGTAATGGGCGGCAATTGTAACGTTTTTTTGGGCTGGAGCACGTTTTCTCTGGCGGTTACACTGATAAGAAATGACATCGTGTGGATCTACAGAGACATGGAACTGAAAGCGACAACTCTTGGCAAACGTCTGGCACAGCACCCTTACGATCGGGCGGTGATCCTCAATGCCGGGATAAAAGTTTCCGGCGATCGCCACGAATACCTTATTCCTTTCAATCAATTACTGGCTATTCACTGCAAACGTGGTTTGGTATGGGGTGAGCTGGAATTTGTATTGCCTGATGAAAAAGTCGTGCGTCTTCATGGCACTGAATGGGCAGAGACGCAGCGTTTTCACCATCATCTTGATGCTCACTGGCGGCGCTGGAGCGAGGAAATGAGCGAAATTGCCGCTGGCGTATTGCAGCAACAACTGGATCTTATTGCTGCACGCACTGGAGAAAATAAATGGCTGACGCGGGAGCAAACCACTGGGGTACAGCAACAAATTCGTCAGGCTTTGTCAGCGTTGCCATTACCGGTTAATCGCCTGGAGGAATTTGATAACTGTCGTGAGGCGTGGCGCAAATGTCAGGCCTGGCTGAAAGATATTGAAGGCAGTCGGTTGCAGCATAATCAGGCGTATACCGAAACCATGCTTAACGAATATGCGGATTTTTTCCGTCAGGTTGAGTCTTCACCGCTTAATCCGGCGCAGGCCCGGGCGGTGGTTAATGGTGAGCATTCCCTGTTAGTGCTGGCTGGCGCAGGAAGCGGTAAAACGTCTGTGCTGGTGGCGCGCGCTGGCTGGTTATTGGCGCGTGGTGAAGCATCACCCGAGCAAATTTTATTGCTGGCGTTTGGTCGAAAAGCGGCGGAAGAGATGGACGAGCGGATCCGCGAACGGCTGCATACCGAAGAGATTGCCGCGCGCACGTTTCATTCTCTGGCCCTGCATATTATTCAGCAAGGTAGCAAAAAAGTACCGACAGTCAGCAACCTGGAAAATGACACCGCAGCCCGCCATGAACTCTTTATTGCTGAGTGGCGTAAGCAGTGTAGTGAAAAGAAAGCACAGGCGAAGGGCTGGCGACAATGGTTGATGGAAGAACTGCAGTGGTCAGTGCCAGAAGGCAACTTCTGGGATGATGACAAATTGCAGCGTCGTCTCGCATCTCGCCTCGATCGCTGGGTCAGTCTGATGCGGATGCACGGTGGCGCGCAGGCTGAAATGATTGCCAGTGCGCCAGAAGAGATTCGGGAACTGTTCAGTAAACGAATCAAATTGATGGCACCGTTGCTGAAAGCCTGGAAAGGTGCGCTGAAAGCGGAAAACGCTGTCGATTTTTCAGGTCTGATTCATCAGGCGATTGCTATCCTTGAGAAAGGGCGGTTTATCAGCCCGTGGAAACATATTCTGGTTGATGAATTCCAGGACATCTCCCCACAGCGAGCGGCCTTGCTGGCAGCATTGCGTAAACAAAATAGTCAGACAACGTTGTTTGCCGTTGGCGATGACTGGCAGGCTATTTACCGCTTCAGCGGCGCGCAAATGTCGCTCACCACGGCCTTCCATGAAAACTTCGGTGAAGGCGATCGCTGTGATTTAGACACGACTTACCGTTTCAATAGCCGTATCGGAGAGGTGGCAAACCGTTTTATTCAGCAGAACCCTAATCAGTTGAAAAAACCGCTGAATAGCTTAACGAATGGTGACAAAAAAGCCGTCACCTTGTTGGATGAGAGTCAGCTTGACGCTTTACTGGACAAGCTATCTGGTTATGTCAAACCCGAAGAGCGCATTCTGGTACTGGCGCGTTACCATCATCTGAAGCCCGTTACTCTGGATAAAGCCACGACGCGCTGGCCGAAGCTGCAAATCGACTTTATGACCATTCATGCCAGCAAAGGGCAACAGGCCGACTACGTCATCATCGTTGGTTTGCAGGAGGGGAGTGATGGCTTCCCGGCTGTGGCGCGTGAGTCCATTATGGAAGAGGCGCTACTGCCGCCAGTAGAGGACTATCCGGACGCCGAAGAACGGCGATTAATGTACGTTGCGCTCACTCGCGCACGGCATCGGGTTTGGGTACTGTTCAGCAAAGAGAATCCTTCTCCCTTTGTGGACGACCTGAAAAAACTGGATGTACCGGTAGCAAGGAAACCGTAAGAAACAGGCGGCGAGTGCCGCCTGTGCGAACTTACTTCAGGCGTTCTGCGAGATAACGTTGATAATCCGGGATCAGAATATCTACAGCGTCGTTGAAATGTGGTGACTGGATGATGAAATCAGCCGTTGCTACGTTGGTGGCGACCGGAATGTTCCACACCGTCGCCAGACGCAGCAACGCTTTCACGTCGGGGTCGTGTGGTACAGCATTCAGCGGGTCCCAGAAGAAAATCAGCACATCAATTTTCCCTTCTGAGATCAATGCGCCAACCTGCTGATCGCCGCCCATCGGGCCGCTCAGCATCGCGTTGACGTTCATTCCTGTCGCGCGGGAAATTAAGTTACCCGTGGTGCCCGTTGCATAAAGTTCGTGCTGCTCCAGAAGCGGCTGATGCCGTTCCACCCAGCTCATGAGCATTTGCTTGCAGTGATCATGTGCCACCAGCGCAATATGTTTACGCGCCGCCATTGTGCGAGTTGTCAGTTCCATAATTTACATCCGTAGTTAACTTTCCTACAGACTACTGTAAGCACTTATCGCTGCAAGATAAAGACTGAAAAAGCCTGCGCACAGGCACAAAAATCTCAGGAAGAAGGTTGTTTTTCCGCCCATTGCAGAAAGTTATTACGCGTTTGTGGGTCAGCCAGTTTAAACCAATACTTCAGCCGTTGTTCAGTGAGCACCTGTGACTGCGGAGGAATCGCATCCAGTTCCGAAACGCCGGAGAGCAGTGTACTGTCGTCCGCCATCATAGTGGCAAATTGCGGTAGCGAAGCGCGTTTTGCGGATTTGTTATAGCGTTCGACTTCCAGCTCATAATCGATTGTTTTCCCGGCAGAGGTAATGGCGAGAATATCCAGCTTCACCGGAATCGGCGTCGCATCGCCATCTAACAATTCAAGGTTCGGCGCTGCGTCAAAATGGTTCGCTTCTCGTTCATTCTCCAGGCGAGGGAGACGAAAATTCACCTGACTAATGAGCTGGGTATTAAAGCTAACGACCAGCGGCGGGGAGATATAAAGTCGTTCTTCGTTACTGGAAAGATGGATTGTCTTTTCAACGCGAAACACTAACTGATGTGGTCCATTATCCAGTTCGATGCTATCAGCACCGCGAAGCAGAGAACTGGAAACCTTTTTGCCGTCGAGTATCAGGAGATCAACATCGCTGGATAGCCGCAGTGTGGTGGCAAAAACGGATACCGGCAAACACAGTGCAATCAAGGTGGTCATAATGCCGGTTTTCATAGGTAGCTCCTGTCCAAAGACCGCCCGACTAATAATGTATCAAAATTTTTCTTTAATCATACTTACTAACATATAGACATGTTTTCTGCTTTTGCTCTCATACATTCGTAGTAGCTACATGGTTGGCATGTCGGGATTGTCGTACACTTTGGTAAATAGTCTGGAGGAAATGATGAAAGAAACCGATATTGCAGGCATTTTAACGTCCACTCGCACCATTGCGCTGGTGGGAGCAAGTGACAAACCCGATCGTCCAAGTTATCGCGTAATGAAGTATCTGCTCGATCAGGGCTATCACGTTATTCCCGTCTCCCCAAAGGTCGCCGGTAAAACGCTGTTAGGCCAGCAAGGTTACGGCACGCTGGCGGAGGTTCCGGAAAAAGTGGATATGGTCGATGTTTTCCGTAATTCAGAAGCAGCATGGGGCGTGGCGCAGGAGGCGATCGCTATTGGTGCGAAAACCTTATGGATGCAACTGGGTGTTATAAATGAACAGGCGGCAGTGCTGGCGCGTGATGCAGGGCTAAACGTGGTGATGGATCGCTGCCCGGCGATTGAGATCCCTCGTCTGGGCCTGGCGAAATAAAAAATACCCGGAAGGCGAAAACCTTCCGGGCATGTTTATGAGGATTAGTTACGCAGACGCGGCGCCTGGAGTTGTTTGCGGATAGTCTGCGCTAGCTCATCCATTGACGGTTGCTCTGGATGTTCATCCTGCAATTCGCTACTTAGCTGGGCTTCAGCCAGGTAGGTATGAACCGGTAGGCCGTTGTCATCCTCCATCACCACGTGATACCACGGAGCGGCGCGAAGCTCGTCATTCACCGCCAGCTCATCAGGCGACGGTTCAGAGAGCGAGTAAACCGGGTCGATATCCACGACCACTCCGAGATAAC
Source organism: Escherichia sp. E4736 (assembly GCF_005781225.1). NCBI lineage: Bacteria > Pseudomonadati > Pseudomonadota > Gammaproteobacteria > Enterobacterales > Enterobacteriaceae > Escherichia > Escherichia sp. E4736. The sequence continues at coordinate 94,121 of NZ_VATT01000007.1, forward strand.
CTAACAGGGAATGGCGGACCTGCTGGCCGATACCGAATTTGCTGGCAATCATAGTCACCTCCCGGGAAATCTTTACCTTTGATATATGGGCAAAATTTCACTTTTCAAGTTACATGACGCGACAGGCAAACCCTTTCAGATATAGCCCTTCCGGGTAGGTAGCGATCACCGGGTGATCGGCGGCCTGACGGAACTGCTCTATAAATTGTACATCACGACCGGCATCAATTGCGGCGTCAGCGATGATTTTCTGAAATAAATCGCTGGTCATCAGGCCAGAACATGAGAAAGTCAGGAGAACTCCGCCTTCATTCAACAGCTGAATGGCCAGCATGTTGATGTCTTTATAGCCACGGCATGCGCCCATCAACTGGCTTTTATTCTCAACAAACTTCGGTGGGTCCATCACGATAACGTCAAATTTTTCACCGCGATCGCGATAGGTACGCAGCAATTTAAAGACGTCATCACGGACAAACTCAGCCTTGCTCAGATCCAGCTTGTTCAGCTCAACGTTCTGCCGCGCGATATCCAGGGCTTCCTGCGAAGTATCGACACTGACTACCTGGCTGCATCCACCCATTAATGCCGAGACGGCGAAACCACCGGTATAGGAGAAACAGTTGAGTACGCGCTTATTTTCAACGTAGCGGCGGGTAGCCAGGCGGCTGTCACGCTGATCCAAGTAGTAGCCCGTTTTGTGGCCGTGTTGAATGTCCACCAGCAGCTTCATACCGTGTTCTTCAATCGGCAGCAGGGCAGGCGGCAGCTCGCCGGTAACGGGGCCCTGGGTCAGCTCCATACCTTCTTTTTTACGTACAGCAACGTCGCTGCGGTCGTAAATTGCGCACTCCGGATAGAGCGTTTGCAGGGCGCTAATTAATGCCGCGCGCTGATACTCTGCGCCAGCACTCAGCAGTTGCAGCACCAGAAAATTGCCGAAGCGGTCGATAGTAATGCCAGGCAGGCCATCAGATTCGCCAGCGATTAAACGATAGCTGTCGAGGCCATCTTTTTTCGCCAGCCAGTCGCGCCACTTTTGCGCCTGTTGTAAACGGCGAGTAAAAAAGGCAATGTCGATGGATTCTGACGGGTCAAACGTCCAGACGCGCGCACGGATTTGCGATGCTGGCGAATAAGCGCCGCGTGCTAACCATTTTCCCTGATGATCAACAATATCGATGGTTTCTCCGAGGCTGGCTTTACCTTCCATTCGGGCAACGGCGCCGGAAAAGACCCACGGATGGCGACGAAGTAATGATTTTTCGCGCCCTTTGGCTAACACTAAACGTACACTCATAATTAACTATTCTGTCGATGCAAAGAAATGGGCGCTATTGTCCGGAGTTTTCCATGGATTTGCAACGCGTCCATTAAGGATAAGGGGAGCAGTCATGTCGAAAGTCTGCATAATTGCCTGGGTATACGGCCGGGTTCAGGGGGTAGGATTTCGCTATACCACCCAGTACGAAGCGAAAAGATTGGGATTAACCGGTTACGCCAAAAATCTTGACGATGGCAGCGTGGAAGTCGTTGCCTGCGGTGAAGAAGGGCAGGTGGAAAAATTAATGCAGTGGTTAAAAAGCGGCGGCCCGCGTTCAGCGCGTGTGGAACGGGTGCTTAGCGAGCCGCATCATCCCTCCGGGGAGTTAACGGATTTTCGTATTCGTTAAATGCATTTCACCGGTTTAGGCAGGCCAGCAATTTTGGTGGCTTGCTTTGCCGGGCCTTTCGGGAACAGTCGGTACAGATAACGGCTATTGCCTTTCTCTTCACCAAATTTATTCGCCATCGCTTTAACCAGCATACGAATTGCCGGAGAGGTATTAAATTCCAGGTAGAAGTCACGCACAAAACGCACCACCTCCCAGTGTTCTGGCGACAGTGTAATACCTTCGTTCTCTGCAATGACCACCGCCAGTGGTTCGCTCCACTGGCTACTCTCTTTGAGATAGCCTTCGGTATCGGTTTCTATCTCTTTACCTTCGAAGATCAGCATAATTATTTACTACCTTAGTCAGACTGGCGGCAGTGTAACAAAAAACAAAGCCCCGCATAAAGCGAGGCTCAGAAAGAGATAGCGGGCGAGATTAATCGCGGCTGGCGAAGCCCAGAATGCTCAACAGGCTAACGAAGATGTTATACAGCGACACATACAGGCTCACAGTGGCACGAATGTAGTTCGTTTCACCGCCGTGGATGATGTTGCTGGTTTCAAACAGAATTGCGCCAGAGGAGATCAGAATGAACACCGCGCTGATCGCCAGATGCAGAGCAGGCAGTTGCAGGAAGATATTCGCTACCATCCCGATCAGGACAACAACAATACCTGCCATCAGCATACCGCCGAGGAACGACATATCCTTGCGAGTGGTCAGCACATACGCAGAGCAGCAGAAGAACACTAATGCCGTACCGCCCAACGCCATGGCAATTACGTCACCCATTCCGGCTGACAGATAGGTGTTCAGAATTGGCCCGAGGATATAACCCAGAAAACCGGTAAACGCGAACGCGGAGATAATCCCGGTCGGCTTATTCGCCGTTTTATAGGTCAGGAACATCAAACCATACATACCCACCAGCGTCAGAATCAGCCCCGGAGATGGCAGCATCAAAATCGTACTGGCCGTCGCGGTAATCGCCGAAAAGGCCAGTGTCAGGCTCAGGAGAAAATAGGTATTACGCAGCACCTTATGGGTGCTAAGCAGCGATGTACGGTCATGTGAAGAACTAACAATACGATCCATTGAGTCACTCTCTATGACAGATGTAATTAATGAAGCAGCATAATGATAATGCCGAAAGCTACCCAGAGGTTTTACCCATCTTTACGCATTTGATCTGGAACAGGTTTAGCAGAGGATGGTTAAGCCACTGAGTGTGGTATAGCATTTTGACAGGCAAAAGAAAAAGGGGTTAGCATTTAGCTAACCCCTTATCTTATTTGGCGGAAGCGCAGAGATTCGAACTCTGGAACCCTTTCGGGTCGCCGGTTTTCAAGACCGGTGCCTTCAACCGCTCGGCCACACTTCCGGAATGACGCGAACTATAAACATCCCGATGCGTCGTGTAAACCCCCAATTTGTTTGTTTGCTTGAAAAACAGACAAATGCGCGTTGATTGCGTGAAATAACAGCAATTTGGGTATTCTGTCGCCATAAAAATGAGCTCGTAATCGTTCTGCGCCAAACCTTAAGGAAAATAAGGCCCATTTTTATCGCTAAAAGACAAATCCACACAGTTTGTATTGTTTTGTGCAAAAGTTTCACTACGCTTTATTAACAATACTTTCTGGCGACGTGCGCCAGTGCAGAAGGATGAGCTTTCGTTTTCAGCCTCTCACGTAAAACGATGGTTTGCCTTGCTACAGGGACGTCGCTTGCCGACCATAAGCGCCCGGCGTCCTGCTGGTGTCGCAAGGAGAAGAGACGTGCGATATGAATAACGAGGAGACATTTTACCAGGCCATGCGGCGTCAGGGGGTCACCCGGCGCAGCTTTCTCAAATATTGCAGTCTGGCTGCAACCTCGCTGGGATTAGGCGCGGGAATGGCACCAAAGATTGCCTGGGCGCTGGAAAATAAACCGCGCATTCCGGTGGTATGGATCCACGGTCTGGAATGCACCTGCTGTACCGAATCTTTTATCCGCTCCGCTCACCCACTGGCGAAGGATGTCATTCTTTCCCTTATTTCTCTCGACTACGACGATACTCTGATGGCTGCCGCCGGAACTCAGGCGGAAGAAGTCTTTGAAGACATCATCACACAATACAATGGTAAATATATCCTTGCGGTGGAGGGCAATCCGCCACTGGGTGAGCAGGGGATGTTCTGTATCAGCAGCGGTAGGCCGTTTATTGAAAAACTCAAACGTGCCGCTGCCGGAGCCAGTGCGATTATCGCATGGGGAACCTGCGCTTCATGGGGCTGCGTGCAGGCCGCGCGGCCCAATCCGACGCAGGCAACGCCTATCGACAAAGTCATCACCGACAAACCCATTATCAAAGTGCCTGGCTGCCCGCCAATCCCGGATGTGATGAGCGCCATCATTACTTACATGGTGACGTTCGATCGCCTGCCGGATGTCGACAGAATGGGGCGTCCGCTGATGTTCTATGGTCAGCGTATTCACGATAAATGCTATCGCCGCGCCCACTTCGACGCCGGAGAGTTTGTGCAGAGTTGGGATGATGACGCGGCGCGTAAAGGTTACTGCCTGTACAAAATGGGCTGCAAAGGGCCAACTACGTATAACGCCTGTTCCTCTACCCGCTGGAATGATGGCGTTTCCTTCCCGATTCAGTCTGGTCACGGTTGTCTTGGCTGTTCTGAAAATGGCTTCTGGGATCGTGGCTCGTTCTACAGTCGCGTGGTCGATATTCCGCAAATGGGGACTCATTCCACCGCCGATACCGTCGGCTTAACCGCGCTTGGCGTGGTGGCTGCGGCAGTTGGCGTACATGCAGTCGCCAGCGCCGTTGACCAGCGCAGACGTCATAACCAGCAACTTGCAGAAGCAGAACAACAGCCGGGCAACGAGGATAAACAGGCATGAGCACTCAGTACGAAACTCAGGGATACACCATCAACAATGCCGGACGTCGCCTGGTGGTTGATCCGATCACGCGCATCGAAGGCCATATGCGCTGTGAAGTAAATATCAACGATCAGAATGTGATAACCAATGCCGTCTCCTGCGGCACTATGTTTCGCGGGCTGGAGATCATCCTGCAAGGGCGCGATCCGCGCGATGCGTGGGCGTTCGTTGAACGTATCTGTGGCGTCTGTACCGGCGTACACGCCCTGGCTTCGGTTTACGCCATCGAAGATGCCATCGGTATTAAAGTGCCGGACAACGCCAATATCATCCGCAATATTATGCTGGCAACGCTCTGGTGCCACGATCATCTGGTGCATTTCTATCAGCTCGCCGGGATGGACTGGATCGATGTGTTAGATGCGCTGAAAGCTGATCCGCGGAAAACCTCCGAACTGGCGCAAAGCCTCTCTTCGTGGCCGAAATCGTCCCCTGGCTATTTCTTCGATGTGCAAAACCGACTGAAGAAATTTGTTGAAGGCGGGCAGTTGGGGATCTTCCGTAACGGCTACTGGGGCCATCCGCAATATAAACTGCCGCCAGAAGCCAACCTGATGGGCTTTGCCCACTATCTCGAAGCTCTCGATTTTCAGCGTGAAATTGTCAAAATCCACGCGGTCTTTGGCGGTAAAAACCCTCATCCAAACTGGATTGTCGGCGGGATGCCATGCGCAATTAACATTGACGAAAGCGGCGCGGTCGGTGCGGTCAATATGGAACGCCTGAACCTGGTGCAGTCGATTATCACCCGTACGGCGGACTTCATTAATAACGTGATGATCCCCGACGCTTTAGCCATCGGCCAGTTCAACAAACCGTGGAGCGAAATCGGCACGGGCCTTTCGGATCAATGCGTCCTCAGCTACGGTGCGTTCCCCGATATCGCCAACGACTTTGGCGAAAAAAGTCTGCTGATGCCTGGCGGCGCAGTAATTAACGGCGACTTCAAAAACGTGCTGCCAGTAGATTTGGTTGATCCGCAGCAGGTGCAGGAGTTTGTCGATCACGCCTGGTATCGTTATCCCGACGATCGGGTTGGACGTCATCCCTTCGATGGTATTACCGATCCGTGGTACAACCCCGGCGATGTCAAAGGCAGTGATACTAACATTCAGCAACTGAATGAACAGGAACGCTACTCGTGGATCAAAGCGCCACGCTGGCGCGGTCATGCGATGGAAGTGGGGCCGCTGGCGCGCACGTTGATCGCTTACCACAAAGGCGATGCGGCAACCGTTGAGTCTGTCGATCGCATGATGTCGGCACTGAACCTGCCGCTTTATGGCATCCAGTCAACGTTGGGCCGCATTTTGTGCCGCGCGCACGAAGCGCAGTGGGCCGCAGGTAAGTTGCAATACTTCTTTGACAAGCTGATGACCAACCTGAAAAACGGCAACCTCGCCACCGCCTCCACTGAAAAATGGGAGCCTGCTACCTGGCCGAAAGAGTGCCGGGGCGTCGGTTTTACCGAAGCGCCGCGCGGGGCGTTAGGTCACTGGGCCGCCATTCGCGATGGCAAGATTGATCTCTATCAGTGCGTGGTGCCGACCACCTGGAACGCCAGCCCGCGCGATCCCAAAGGGCAAATTGGTGCGTATGAAGCGGCGCTGATGAACACCAAAATGGCTATTCCTGAACAGCCGCTGGAAATCCTGCGTACTTTGCACAGCTTCGACCCGTGCCTCGCCTGTTCAACTCACGTGCTAGGCGACGATGGCAGCGAGCTTATCTCCGTGCAGGTGCGTTAACAGCGAAGGAGAATCATCATGCAACAGAAAAGCGACAACGTTGTCAGCCACTATGTCTTTGAAGCGCCCGTGCGGATCTGGCACTGGCTGACAGTGCTGTGCATGGCAGTGTTGATGGTTACTGGCTACTTTATTGGTAAACCGCTGCCTTCGGTCAGCGGCGAGGCGACTTATCTGTTCTACATGGGGTACATCCGGTTAATTCACTTCAGTGCCGGGATGATTTTTACTGTGATATTACTGATGCGGATCTACTGGGCATTTTTCGGTAATCGCTACTCACGCGAGCTGTTCATCGTGCCGGTGTGGCGTAAACGCTGGTGGTTGGGCGTGTGGTATGAAATCCGCTGGTATCTGTTTCTGGCAAAACGCCCGAGTGCTGATATTGGTCATAATCCCATCGCCCAGGCCGCGATGTTCGGCTATTTCCTGATGTCCGTTTTTATGATCGTCACCGGTTTTGCGCTGTTCAGCGAACATAGTCAGTATGCCATCTTCACACCGTTCCGTTACGTGGTGGAATTTTTCTACTGGACGGGCGGCAACTCAATGGACATTCACAGCTGGCATCGGCTGGGGATGTGGCTGATTGGCGCGTTTGTGATCGGTCATGTGTACATGGCGCTGCGTGAAGACATCATGTCTGATGACACGGTGATCTCCACTATGGTGAATGGCTACCGCAGCCACAAATTTTTTAAAGTCAAAAGCAACAAGGAGCGTTCATGAGCGAGCAACGCGTGGTGGTAATGGGGCTGGGTAACCTGCTGTGGGCCGATGAAGGCTTCGGCGTGCGGGTGGCAGAACGGCTGTATGCCCATTATCACTGGCCCGAGGAAGTGGAGATTGTTGATGGCGGCACTCAGGGGCTGAACTTGCTGGGCTATGTCGAAAGCGCCAGCCACTTGTTGATTCTCGATGCCATTGATTATGGGCTGGAGCCAGGAACGCTACGAACCTATGCCGGAGAACGTATTCCGGCCTATCTCAGCGCGAAGAAAATGAGCCTGCACCAGAACAGTTTCTCCGAAGTGCTGGCGCTGGCAGATATCCGCGGACATCTGCCAGCACATATTGCCCTCGTCGGCCTGCAACCCGCGATGCTCGACGACTACGGCGGCAGCCTGAGCGAACTGGCGCGAGAGCAACTGCCCGCTGCGGAACAGGCGGCGCTGGTCCAGTTGGCTGAGTGGGGAGTTGTACCGCAACCGACTGAGGAGTCTCGTTGTCTCAATTATGACTGTCTGTCGATGGAAAATTACGAAGGCGTTCGCTTGCGCCAGTACCGGATGACGCTGGAGGAGCAGGGATGAGCAACGACACGCCATTTGATGCGTTGTGGCAACGAATGCTGGCGCGCGGCTGGACGCAGGTTAGTGAATCCTGTCTTGATGACTGGCTTACGCAAGCGCCAGACGGCGTGGTGTTGTTAAGCTGTGACCCAAAACGGACGCCTGAAGTCAGCGACAATCCGGTAATGATCGGCGAGCTACTGCGCGAGTTTCCAGACTATGCGTGGAAGGTGGCGATTGCCGATCTTGAGCAAAGCGAAGTCATTGGCGATCGCTTTGGTGTTTTTCGCTTTCCCGCCACCCTGGTGTTTACCGGCGGTAGCTATCGCGGCGTGTTGAACGGCATCCACCCGTGGGCGGAGCTGATAAACCTGATGCGTGGGCTTGTCGAACCGCAACAGGAGCGAGCCTCATGAGCGACACTTTCTTCCATCTGCTGGGACCGGGAACACAACCTGGCGACGACAGTTTCAGTATGAATCCACTGCCGATTACCTGTCAGGTGAATGATGAACCAAGTATGGCGGCACTGGAGCAATGTGCTCACAGCCCGCAGGTGATGGCGCTGTTAAACGAGTTGCAACATCAACTAAGCGAACGTCAGCTGCCGTTGGGCGAGGTGCTGGCAGTCGATCTGTTAAATCTCAACGCCGACGATCGTCATTTCATCAATACGCTGCTTGGGGAAGGGGAAGTATCAGTGCGCATCCAGCACGCTGACGGCAGTGAAAGTGAAATTCAGGAGGCGATATTCTGTGGATTATGGCGTGTACGCAGACGTCGCGGCGAACAGTTGCTGGAGGACACACTGGAGGCTGGCTGCGCGCCGCTGGCGTTGTGGCAGGCGGCAACGCAAAACGCGCTGCCGACAGATTCGCTATTACCGCCCCCCATCAATGGCCTGATGAATGGCTTACCGCTGGCCCATGAGTTGCTGGCGCATGTACGAAACCCCGACGCGCAGCCGCACAGTATTAATCTGACGCAGCTACCCATCAGCGAGGCTGATCGGCTTTTTCTGTCGCGTCTTTGCGGACCGGGAAATATTCAGATTCGGACCATTGGCTACGGCGAGAGCTATATCAATGCTACGGGATTACGCCATGTCTGGCATTTACGCTGTATGGACACCTTAAAAGGCCCCCTGCTTGAGAGTTATGAAATCTGCCCGATACCCGAAGTTGTGCTGGCTGCGCCGGAAGATCTGGCGGACTCTGCGCAGCGTCTCGGCGAGGTTTGTCAGTGGCTGGCGGAAAGCGCACAACAGTAAAAACGGTGGCAAATATCGCTTTCGGTCCTGTGAATATCGCAATTAGCGAATACAACTACCTACAAACTGTAAGGATAAAAAGAGGGATCTACTATTAAAGGGTTATTACCCTCTCTTCGCCTACAGGAGTTAGCATGTGGGATGTTATTGACTTATCGCGCTGGCAGTTTGCGCTGACCGCGCTGTATCACTTTTTATTTGTGCCCCTTACCCTGGGGCTGATTTTTTTGCTGGCCATCATGGAAACTATTTACGTGGTTACCGGCAAAACAATCTACCGCGATATGACGCGTTTCTGGGGTAAGCTCTTCGGTATCAACTTTGCTCTCGGCGTGGCCACCGGCCTGACGATGGAGTTTCAGTTTGGTACTAACTGGTCATTCTATTCCAACTATGTAGGCGACATTTTCGGCGCACCGCTGGCGATGGAAGCATTAATGGCCTTCTTCCTCGAATCCACTTTTGTTGGTCTGTTCTTCTTCGGCTGGCAACGCCTGAATAAATACCAACACCTGTTGGTCACCTGGTTGGTGGCATTCGGTTCAAATATCTCCGCATTGTGGATCTTGAATGCCAATGGCTGGATGCAGTTCCCGACCGGGGCGCATTTCGATATCGATACCCTGCGTATGGAGATGACCAGCTTCAGCGATCTGGTCTTTAACCCTGTCAGCCAGGTGAAATTTGTGCACACGGTGATGGCAGGTTATGTGACCGGGGCGATGTTCATTATGGCGATCAGCGCGTGGTATTTGCTGCGTGGGCGGGAGCGCGACGTTGCACTCCGCTCGTTTGCCATCGGTTCTGTCTTCGGGACCCTGGCGATAATCGGCGCGCTGCAACTCGGAGACAGCTCTGCATATGAAGTCGCACGAGTACAGCCGGTAAAACTGGCGGCGATGGAAGGGGAGTGGCAAACCGAACCAGCACCCGCGCCGTTCCATCTCGTAGCCTGGCCGGAACAGGATCAAGAACGCAACGCTTTTGCCATTAAAATCCCAGCCCTGTTAGGGATCCTCGCCACTCATTCATTGGATAAACCTGTTCCCGGGCTGAAAAATTTGATGGCCGAAACCTACCCACGGCTGCAACGGGGACGCATAGCCTGGCTGTTAATGCAGGAGATATCGCAGGGCAACCGCGAGCCGCATGTATTACAGGCGTTTCGCGAGTTAGAAGGCGATCTCGGTTACGGCATGCTGCTCTCTCGTTATGCACCGGATATGAATCATGTCACTGCTGCGCAGTACCAGGCGGCGATGCGTGGCGCAATCCCGCAAGTTGCGCCGGTATTCTGGAGTTTCCGCATCATGGTTGGCTGCGGTTCGCTGCTGTTACTGGTGATGCTGATTGCGCTCGTCCAGACGCTGCGCGGCAAAATCGATCAACATCGCTGGGTGCTGAAAATGGCGCTCTGGAGTTTGCCACTGCCGTGGATTGCCATTGAGGCCGGGTGGTTTATGACCGAGTTTGGTCGTCAGCCGTGGGCGATTCAGGACATCTTACCGACATACTCCGCGCACTCTGCATTAACCACGGGCCAACTGGCCTTCTCTCTGATCATGATCGTAGGGCTTTACACCCTGTTCTTAATCGCCGAAGTCTACCTGATGCAGAAATATGCCCGCCTGGGGCCGAGTGCGATGCAGAGTGAACAACCAGCGCAGCAACAGGGGTAAAGGAGAGAGTCATGTTTGATTATGAAACATTACGGTTCATCTGGTGGCTGCTGATGGGCGTCATCCTGGTGGTCTTTATGGTCACCGACGGATTTGATATGGGGATCGGTTGTCTGCTGCCACTGGTGGCGCGTGACGATGATGAACGCCGGATAGTGATCAACAGCGTTGGCGCTCACTGGGAGGGTAACCAGGTCTGGCTGATCCTCGCAGGTGGGGCATTATTTGCCGCCTGGCCCAGAGTCTACGCAGCGGCGTTTTCTGGCTTTTATGTGGCGATGATCCTGGTGCTGTGCTCGCTGTTCTTCCGCCCGTTAGCTTTTGATTATCGCGGCAAAATAGCGGATGCCCGCTGGCGCAAAATGTGGGATGCCGGTCTGGTCATTGGTAGTCTGGTCCCGCCTGTGGTCTTTGGTATTGCGTTTGGTAACTTGTTACTTGGCGTGCCGTTTAGCTTCACACCACAATTACGCGTGGAGTATCTCGGTAGCTTCTGGCAGTTGCTGACGCCATTCCCTTTGCTGTGCGGCTTGCTCAGTCTGGGTATGGTGATTTTGCAAGGGGGCGTCTGGTTGCAGCTGAAAACCGTTGGCGCTATTCATCTGCGTTCACAACTGGCGACCAAACGCGCCGCGCTGCTGGTGATGCTCTGCTTCCTGCTGGCGGGATACTGGCTGTGGGTCGGTATTGATGGCTTTGTGTTACTCGCTCAGGATGTCAACGGTCCGTCAAATCCACTGATGAAAATGGTGACGGTACTGCCAGGCGCCTGGATGAATAACTTCATCGAATCGCCAGTCTTGTGGATCTTCCCACTGCTCGGCTTCTTCTGCCCGTTACTGACAGCGATGGCAATTTATCGTGGCCGCCCCGGTTGGGGATTTCTGATGGCGTCGTTGATGCAATTTGGTGTGATTTTCACCGCTGGCGTTACGTTATTTCCCTTTGTTATGCCTTCGAGTATCAGTCCGATATCCAGCCTGACCGTGTGGGACAGTACCTCCAGCCAACTGACACTTAGCATTATGTTAGTAATTGTACTGATATTTTTGCCAATAGTGTTGCTCTACACTCTATGGAGCTACTACAAAATGTGGGGTCGTATGACGACTGAAACGCTGCGCCGTCACGATCATGAGCTGTACTAAGGAGCATGAACAATGTGGTATCTATTGTGGTTCGTCGGCATTTTGTTGATGTGTTCGCTTTCTACCGTCGTGTTGGTATGGCTGGATCCGCGCCTGAAGGGATGACTGGCGTACAACGAACTTAGGCCTGATACGACGCGTCGCATCAGGCAGTCATGTCGGATATGAAAAACGGAAACATATCGATGAAAGCGATTTTGATCCCATTTTTATCTCTTCTGATTCCGTTAACCTCGCCACCTGCATTCGCTCAGAGTGAGCCGGAACTGAAGCTGGAGCGGGTGGTGATTGTCAGCCGTCATGGCGTGCGTGCGCCCACCAAAGCCACGCCACTCATGCAGGATGTCACTCCAGACACATGGCCTGAGTGGCCGGTGAAATTGGGCTGGTTGACCCCGCGTGGCGGCGAACTGGTCACTTATCTTGGACATTATCAACGCCAACGCCTGGTCGCTGACGGTTTACTGGCAAAAAATGGCTGCCCGAAACCTGATCAGGTTGCGATTATTGCGGATGTCGATGAACGTACGCGTAAAACAGGTGAAGCCTTTGCTGCCGGGCTGGCACCCAACTGTACGATTACAGTACATACCCAGCCAGATACTTCCCGGCCCGATCCCTTGTTTAATCCCCTTAAAACTGGCGTTTGCCAACTGGATAAGACCAACGTTACCGAGACTATTCTCAGTAGAGCAGGGGGATCGATAGCGGAGTTTACCGAGCATCGGCAAACCGCATTTCGCGAACTGGAGCAGGTTCTCAATTTCCAGCAATCAAATCTGTGCCTCAAACGAGACAATCAGGACGAAAGTTGTACGTTGACTCAGGCATTGCCGTCCGAACTCAAAGTGAGTGATGACAATGTATCTCTGACCGGTGCGGCAAGTCTGGCTTCAATGCTGACGGAGATATTTCTCCTGCAACAGGCACAGGGAATGCCGGAGCCTGGCTGGGGGCGAATTACTGATTCACACCAGTGGAACACCTTGCTAAGTCTGCATAACGCGCAGTTTTATTTGCTGCAACGGACACCAGAGGTTGCCCGTAGTCGCGCCACGCCGTTGCTGGATTTAGTGCTGACGGCGCTGACGCCAAATAACACGCAACAACAGGTTTATGGCGTGACATTACCCACTTCGCTGCTATTTATTGCCGGACACGACACTAATCTGGCGAATCTGGGGGGCGCGCTAGAGCTTAACTGGACGCTACCAGGCCAGCCGGATAATACCCCACCGGGGGGCGAACTGGTTTTTGAACGTTGGCGGCGACTTAGTGATAACAGCCAGTGGATTCAGGTATCGCTGGTATTCCAGACCCTACAGCAGATGCGTGACAAAACTCCGTTGTCGCTAAAAACTCCGCCAGGCGAAGTGGCGTTAACGTTGGCTGAGTGTGGCGAAAGAAACGCGCAGGGCATGTGTTCGTTGGCTGGTTTTACGCAAATCGTGAATGAAGCACGCATTCCGGCATGCACTCTCCATCAGGACAAATAAACATTTGCCGCTGAGGGGCCACGCAGGCCATTGACGCGGCAAAATTCCACGCGTAACCCTGGGGTGAGCACTTCTGCGTCGCGGGGGGTGAATGCGGAAATATGGACCTGGACTTCTTTACGACCGTCGGAGGGGATGATGAATCCTTTGCCGCTTTTGCGATCAAAGGTTTTGACAATTCCTGTCATTTTACGGGACAAACAAATTCCTTACTGATAAATCTGCGCTGCACTATACGGTCTAAATAAAATAAAGCCAGTTTTATTTAAGACCGCTGGACGGCCAAAATAAAGTTTGCTTAATATTATTTATCATGCGTTAATAGCTGCGTCGGTTTGAAAGACAGACATCATACAAAGTAGTTTACTAAAGCAGTTCTCATTATCAGGCATTATCCCCTTCTTTTGAGTCTCTCTCCTGAACACTAAGTAGTTTCTGTATTAAAGCCCTGTTTGCCGAAAGGCCCAAAATGAAGGAAGTAATAATATGTCTAATAAAATGACTGGTTTAGTAAAATGGTTTAACGCAGATAAAGGTTTCGGCTTTATCACTCCTGATGATGGCAGCAAGGACGTTTTCGTCCATTTCACCGCCATCCAGAGCAATGAATTCCGCACGCTGAACGAAAATCAGAAAGTCGAATTTTCTATTGAGCAGGGGCAACGTGGTCCCTCGGCAGCGAACGTTGTTACGCTCTAAGGTTGCCGCTATTACTCAGCATCTCCATTTCCGCTGTCCATGTTGTCATGGTTCACAGTACCGCACATCGGCATTCGATGTGACGGAGCGAAACCCTTTAGGTGCAAAGTGTATTTTTTGTAAATCGATGATGATCACCTTTGATAACATCGCATTGCAAATACGCACTGACCAGACACCACTGGATTTCACCAAATAATATCAGGCTCCCTCGTGGAGCCTTTTTTATATCTGGCTTATTTTTCCTCAACTCTGTATGTATAATAAGCGATAACCTGTTGATTATTGAATCTTTCAGGGAGATGGCTTATAACATTTCTTACCTGACCAGGTACCGGGAACCAACACCTTACTGGCGTGTTGCTGTCTTTTAAGACCAGAAGAGGTTAACAGTGAATATTGAAGAGCTAAAAAAACAAGCCGAAACGGAAATCTCAGATTTTATCGCGCAAAAAATCGCCGAATTTAACAAGAACACAGGGAAAGAAGTCTCTGAAATTCGCTTCACCGCGCGGGAGAAAATGACCGGGCTTGAAAGTTATGATGTCAAAATCAAAATAATGTGATTTTGTGAACATCACCCCGTGCGAGGTGATGTTCCGCTTGTTGCTAATTTAGTGACCAATCATTGGCGCTTGTGGAATTAAGCGTCGGTACAACTCCTCTGGCACCGGGCTCTGCCATACTCCCGCATACATCGCATAAGCAATCACCGCGAACATAATTCCCAATACCAGTAGTGCCATGAGCCAGCCAGACAAGGCAAAGACCTTTTTATTTGCCGCAGGTTTTTGCAGCGAAAAGGTCAATGTTGAGGCCACCGGGCATGACTCCACGCAGGTCATACAACCGGTACATTCCACCGTTCTGACCTGAATTAATTTATCGACTGGGATCCGTGATGGGCAATTTTTCGCACATTTACCGCAGTCGATACAGCTTTCGGCATTGCGACGAATCTTAAACGGCGATAATAGCGAAACCAGTCCCATCAGCGCACCATATGGGCAGAGATAACGACACCAGGCATGGCGAATAAACAGGCTGGCAATCAGCAAAACCGTCACGCTGATTAATGTCGCTTTCCCCATATGGCGAAAGAAATCGAGCATTTTAACGTCCATCACCACGCTATAAGGCGATAGCATAAAATAGTGAATCGCCTGGGCGGGCATGAATAACGCGATATAAAGAAAAAAGCTTAATAGCAAATATTTCACCGCGCGTAGAGGAATATCCAGCCAGCGGGGAGGGGCGAATTGTCGACCAAACAGTTTTTTCCCGAGATCGCCAATTAATTCAGAGAGCGTACCAACAGGGCATAGCCACGAACAAAAGGCTTTTTTCAGCAGTAAGCTGATAATGATAAAAGCGACCAATAACAGCATCGCGGCGGCGTGCACGTAAGGTAACTGACTTGTTGCAAGGCTGTATTTCAGATTCATCAGACCAGCAATCGGCAGCCAACCTTCAATGCCCCCCGGTCTGGCGACAAATGCCGTATTACCTGCCGTTTCGTAATAGCGCACCCAGTACCAAAAGGTGACGGCAATATAAATATTGATTGCCAACAGTAATAATTGCGTCGCTTTACGCCAGGTCGTGGCATTGCGCCAGTCATTCCACGGTAATTTACCGCCCGTCGTGCCTGGCCGTCGCTGCCAGCGGATTCTTTTTTTCTCTGCCATGATTTTGCCCGCCCGTTAAGTTGCATACCAAATGCCACTATTCTAAGTTTTCTCAACGAGATGATATTGATTCACATCGGGTTCGGGGCTTTCTTATTCAGCCACTGTTCCAGGGCCGCGATGCTACGCGTAATTTCTTCACGCGGCAGGGCCGCGGTTAATGGTTCCAGCTCAAGTTGTCCGCACAACTGACAGGCACTGCGCATGCCCAGACTGGCGCAGCTGCTTTTCAACTGATGCGCGGCACGTTTGATTTTGTCGCTGTCGTGACTGGCGCGGGCTGTGTCCATTTCATCGAGAAGGGGCAGGGCATGTTGTTTAAATAATGCCAGCCATTCGTGGATTTTCTCCACCCCCATTAACTGCGCATCTTCATTGAGCTGCGATACATCCAGTGGTTGATGGTTATGTGTTTGCAGGTGCAGATAGTGAGCCAGTAACTGACCAAGCACTTCACGCGACACCGGTTTAGGGATAATTCCGCGAAATAGCGAACTGGTACGCTGGAGCAGCGTTTCGTCGATGACATGGGCGCTAAAGCCAATCAAAACCAGCGACGGATATAGCAGCGAAAGTTGCCGGGCAAGTGTAATGCCGTCGATATCCGGCAGATCAAAATCCACCAGCGCGGCAGCAAACGGTTCACTATTTTGCAGAGCATCTAAAGCCTGCGCGGCATTTCCTACGGCCGCGACCTGAGCGCCACTGGTGTTAAGTATCTCGATGGTAATACGCTGCGTTAGCGGGTTATCTTCAATCAACAGTAATCGTAAACCGTCCAGACGCACCGCCTGATTGACTGTTTTTGGTGCGGGCGCAGTGGCAACACGTAACGGTAACCGTAAGCCAAAACAGCTTCCTACTCCCGGCTTGCTGGAGGCGGTCAGTTCGCCGCCCATCGCCTGAGCCAGACTGGTACTGATAGTCAGCCCCAGGCCGCTGCCGCCGCGTTTGCCGCTCACCTGAACAAACGGCTGAAAGATATCAGCCAGTTTCGCGGGATCAATACCACAGCCGCTGTCTTCCACTTCGACAAGCCATTGCTCGCCATCAATGCGGCTGCGCAGGATAATCAGCCCCTCATCGGTGAAACGCAGGGCATTACTCAACAAATTGGTAATAACCTGGCGAATACGGCGCGGATCGCCCATTAACGCGGTTGGGACATCGTCGGCAATTGCCGTTGCCAGGCGAATCGGGCGACCTTTCACCCGTCCGCTCATTAATTGCAGGGTACTTTCCAGCAGTGGGCGCGGTTCAAAGGGCTCATCGCTGACCGAAACATTCTTGCCGCCTGCTTCGATAGCCGAATAATCGAGAATATCGTTGAGGATGGTCAGCAACGATTCGCCAGAGTCAGTAATCGCCCGCAAATCATCACGCTGGGCGTTAAGCGCCGGGTTATCTGCCAGCAACTGCGCGGTGCCGAGAATTCCGTACAGCGGTGTGCGGATCTCATGGCTCATTGCTGCCAGAAACGCCGATTTTGCCTGACTGGCTTTTTCTGCTTCCGCCCGTGCCAGTCGGTGTTCGACCACCAGCTCCTGCAATTCGGCAGTGCGCGCTTTGACCTGCGCCGCCAGTTGTTCGCGGTGGCGATTAAGCGCATGAACACTGCTGCGAAACGCATCCATCAGCCGCCCGATGGTATCCAGCTCCCGTACGCCAGCGGTTTCCGGGAAAGGAGAGTCGATATCACCGTCCAGTAAGCGTTGCAGCGCCTGCGTTTGTTCGGCAAGTGGACGCGTGACTGAGCGATAAACCACGCGCCAGAGGATCAGAATCAATGAGCAAAGAGAAACGACGCCCAGCAGTAGCAGGTTAAACCGTACATGTTCACTGGCGCTTTCCAGATGTGTAAGTCCGGCCCGATTACGCTGCTCAATGGTTGCGACCAACTGATTAACTTCGTTGCTGAACTGTGCAAACTGCACAATATTATTTTGCGTCAGCGTCTGCAGGTGAGTATTGAGTGCTTTTTCACGTTGGTACAGCGCCAGTAACTCGACATATCGTTGTACTGTCTCCAGCGCCTTTTCAGCCTGCGCGCGAACCGGTGGGGCCTTAATGCGCCTTTGTTGAAGCTGTACCCTGTTAAGGGCGTTTTTCAATTGAACAGGCAGCCTGTTCTTATTTTTTTCACTCTCCTCCAGCTCCAGTTTCATAACGAAATGCTGTATTTGCAGAGCGCTAAAGCGCATTTCGTGCATCTGCCTGACGTACTCACGATCGCCAGCAACCCACTGTTCGACGGCGCTCTCTGCCGACCTGTTATGATTGTAGCCAAACACACTTTGCGGGCCAGACTGCGGTGATGCGGTGGCGATGGCTATGTAATGGGTCTGGGATTGCGCGATGTTGGCGATTTCTCCGGCCGAGGCGACGATTTGCTGGCTGAGTTGTTGCTGTTGATCGTGGAGTTTCAGCCGCTGACCGACCAGATCGCCCTGTTGACGTAGCGAGTGGTCAATCTCATAGGCTTGCCGTTCAATAGCTATCGTTTCAAACCCTTTCTCGCGCAGCCCCTGCAACAGGGAGTCAATTTTCAGCTTCTGCGCCGATAACGTTCTCCCCTGGGATTGCCACATCTCTGCGCTATCCGTGTTGTTCAGATTTTGGGCGGTAAAGAGTTCCCACGCGCTGGCCTCACTCAACTGACGGGCCATATTCATGGTTGGGATCAGGGCCAGAGTATTGGTCTGAGCGCTTTGAGTTAAAACGCGCAGGTTATACCAACCTACAAAGATACTTACCAGAGTCAGCAATGCCATCAAGGCAAACGCCATCCACAATCTTTTGGCCAGAGTGAAAATCATCCTTGGTGCACCACATTACCTGAATCGGTGGATTAATAGACATCAGCGGCTAAGAAATACCCTTCGCCATGCTGCGTAACTAACAGGTTGGCGCTGAGTTTATGACGCAAACGGCGGATCAGTACGTCCACGGTGCGCAAATCGGGGTTTTCTACCCGCCGGGAGGAGAGCATACGCAGCAGTCGTTCACGGCTGAGGATCTCGCCAGGATTAGTGACAAAGGCCACCAGCATTTCGTATTCCGCGCGGGTGAGTTTGATAGGTCGGTCGTCCTGATCCAACGTGTGGCGTGAGATATTCAGACAATATCCGGCAAAACGATAGCAGTTATCCTGAGTGAGAGCGTTGGCCTGACGGGTCAGATCGATACGCCAGAGCAGATTTTTTACCCGTACCACGAGTTCACGCAGCTCCAGCGGTTTGATGACATAATCATCGGCGCCCATCTCCAGACCGACAATTCGATCGATAGGATCGCTGCGCCCGGTCACCAGAATAATCCCCACCGTTGAGCGTTCGCGCAGGGCTCGTGTAAGCATTAAGCCGTTTTCATCGGGCAGGTTGATATCCAGCAAAATGAGATCAACAGGCTGGTTTTCCATAATTTCCCGTAGTCCGTCGCCGCTTGCCGTGACCGACACGAGATACCCTTCCTGGATGAAGTAGCTTTGCAAACGTGCCTGCGTCACAGGCTCATCTTCAACAATGACAATATGGTGTGACATCCCTGCTTTCCCGATCTTCCTGTTCATATCCATTCATATGCTGTCATAAGCCATTCATCCTGACGAGTGCCGCTATTCATATTTGCTTATTAAGATCACAGTTGCCAAATTATATTTTTACAGGAGTTATTATGAGACGACTATGGAGTGCGCTGCGTCGGCCAAGTGCGCGTTGGTCGGTGTTAGCGCTGGTGCTGATGGGGATCGTGATCGGTATTGCCTTGATTGTGTTACCTCACTTCGGGATCAAGGCCACCAGCAGTACTGAGTTTTGCGTCAGTTGCCACAGTATGACGCCGGTGTATGAAGAATATAAAAAGTCGGCGCATTTCCAGAATGCTTCCGGCGTACGCGCCGAGTGTCATGACTGCCACGTCCCGTCAGATTTACCGGGAATGCTGAAGCGGAAACTGGAAGCGAGTAATGAGGTGTATCAGACCGTTATTGGTCACTCCATCGATACCCCTGAGAAATTCAACGCTAAACGCGCAGAACTCGCCGAGCGCGAATGGGCGCGGATGAAAGAGAACAATTCAGCGACCTGCCGTTCCTGCCATAACTACGACGCGATGGATCATGCAAAGCAGCATCCGGAAGCCGCACGTCAAATGGCCGCCGCAGCGAAAGATAATCAGACCTGTATCGACTGCCATAAAGGCATTGCCCACCAGCTGCCGGATATGAGCAGCGGCTCGCGTAAACAGTTCGAAGAGCTACGCGCCAGCGGCAGAGATGATAAAGACATCCTTTATTCTATAGATATAAAGCCGCTTTATGCAGCAAAGGATGATAAAGAAGCGACGGGTTCACTGCTGCCAGCCTCTGAAGTGAAAGTGCTTAAACGTGACGGCGACTGGTTGCAGGTGGCTATCATCGGCTGGACGGAAAGCGCTGGAACTCAACGGGTTCTGACCGAGTTGCCCGGCAAACGGATTTTTGTCGCCTCTATTCGCGGCGATATCCAGCAGCAGGCGAAAATGCTGGAGAAAACCACCGTTGCTGACACCAAAACCGAGTGGAGTAAGATGCAGGCCACCGCATGGTTGAAGAAGGGCGATATGGTCGACGACATCAAACCAATCTGGGCCTATGGCGATACGCTGTACAGCAGTGCCTGTAAACAGTGTCACGGCGCGTCAGCAACGACCCATTACGACGCCAACGGTTGGATCGGCCAAATCAACGGCATGATTGGTTTTACCAGCCTGGATAAACGGGAAGAACGCACCATGCTGAAATATCTGCAAATGCATGCGTCGGATACCGCAGGGAAGTCTCACAGCGATAAGGAAGGAAAATAATGAAAAATAAAGACATTTTTCAGGCATCACGTCGACGCTTTCTTACCCAGCTTGGCGGCTTAACGCTGGCAGGGATGCTGGGGCCATCGCTGTTAACTCCACGCCGCGTTAACGCAGCGCAAGCTGTTACGTCGAAAGAGGGTATCCTGACCGGTTCGCGGTTTGGCGCCATTCGCGCGACGGTGAAAGACGGGCGCTTTGTGGCGGTGAAACCGTTTGAACTGGATAAGTACCCGACGAAAATTATCGCCGGGCTGCCGGATCACGTCCACAATCCGGCGCGTATTCGCTATCCGATGGTGCGAGTCGACTGGCTGCGTAAGCGCCATCTAAGTGACACCACTCAACGCGGTGATAACCGTTTTGTCCGCGTCAGTTGGGATGAAGCCCTGGACATGTTCTATGAAGAACTGGAACGGGTGCAAAAAACCTATGGCCCCAGTGCGTTACTGACCGCCAGCGGCGGGCAATCATCAGGTAAATTTCATAGCGCCGGGGGAATGCTGTCGAAAGCCATCGCACTACATGGCAATAAAGTGAGTACCGGCGGTGACTATTCCACCGGGGCAGCGCAGGTGATCCTGCCGCGGGTGGTGGGATCAATGGAAGTTTACGAACAACAAACATCCTGGCCGTTAGTGTTGCAAAACAGCAAAATCATCGTCATGTGGGGCACCGATTTGGTGAAGAATCAGCAGGTTAATTTCCGCTGCCCGTCTCACGATGTTTATGAATATTACGAGCAACTGAAAGAAAAGGTGGCGGCGGGCGAAATCGAAGTCATCAGCATCGACCCGGTGGTCAGTTCAACGCATGAATATCTGGGGCGCGAGCACGTTAAACATATTGTTGTTAACCCGCAAACCGATGTGCCGCTACAACTGGCGATGGCCCATACCCTGTACAGCGAAAATCTGTACGACAAACAATTCATTGCTGATTATTGCGTCGGTTTCGAGCAATTTCTGCCGTATTTGCTGGGTGAGGAAGACGGCCAGCCGAAGGATGCCGTCTGGGCAGAAAAACTGTGCGGCATTGACGCCGAAACGATCCGCGCGCTGGCGCGGAAAATGGCGGGCACAAGAACGCAAATTATGGCTGGCTGGTGCGCCCAACGTATGCAGCACGGCGAGCAGTGGTCATGGATGATAGTGGTGCTGGCGGCAATGCTCGGGCAGATTGGCCTGCCAGGTGGCGGTTTTGGTTTTAGTTGGCACAGCAGCGGCTCAGGCGTGCCAGGTCGTAAAGGGATTATCCTGAGCGGTTTTCCCGGTGCCACGAAAATTCCGCCAGTTCATAACAACAACGATTACAAAGGTTACAGCAGCACCATCCCAACGGCCCGTTATATCGACGCCATTCTGGAACCGGGGAAAGAGATCAACTGGGACGGCAAAACAGTTAAGTTGCCGCCGCTGAAAATGTGTGTTTTCAGCGGGACCAATCCGTTCCACCGCCATCAGCAGATCAACCGCATAATTGAAGGCTGGCGCAAGTTGGAGACGGTGATTTCCATTGATAACCAGTGGACCTCCAGTTGCCGCTTTTCCGACATTGTATTACCCGCAACCACACAGTTTGAGCGTAACGATCTCGACCAGTTTGGTGACTATGCCAGCCATGGGCTTATCACCACTAAACAGGTGGTGCAGCCGCAATTTGAGGCGCGCAACGACTTTGATATTTTCCGCGAGTTATGCCGCCGCTTTGACCGTGAGGAAGCCTTTACTGAAGGTCTGGATGAGATGGGTTGGCTTAAGCGCATCTGGCAGGACGCGCTCCAGCAGGCCAAAGGACTCGGCATCCATTTACCGACCTTTGATGAGTTGTGGAACAGTAAAGAATACGTGGTCTATGACCATCCGCAGATGTTCGTGCGTCATCAGGCGTTCCGCGAAGATCCCGACCTCGAACCGCTGGGGACGCCGAGCGGGTTGATTGAGATCTACTCGCAAACTATCGCCGACATGCACTATGACGATTGTCAGGGGCATCCAATGTGGTTTGAGAAAATTGAACGTTCCCACGGTGGACCTGGTTCGCAGAAGTATCCACTGCATCTGCAATCGGTGCATCCCGATTATCGCGTCCACTCGCAACTGTGTGAATCTGAAACACTGCGTCAGCATTACAGCGTAGCGGGCAAAGAGCCGGTATATATCAGCCCGCATGATGCCCGTGCGCGCGGGATTGCTAACGGTGATGTGGTGCGTGTCTTTAACGATCGGGGGCAGGTTCTGGTGGGCGCTGTGGTTTCTGATCTCTATGCACCAGGCGTGATCCGGATCCATGAAGGCGCCTGGTATGATCCGGATAAAGGCGGTGAGCTCAATGCGCTGTGTAAATACGGTAACCCTAATGTGCTAACGCCCGACATCGGGACTTCGCAACTGGCGCAGGCCACCAGCTCACACACGACCATTGTGGAAATTGAAAAATTCACCGGTCCAATAGAGAAGGTAACGGCGTTTAGCGGTCCGATTGAGATGGTGGCGCAGTGCGAATATGTTCCGGCACCGCAGGTGAAATCATGACTTCACTAACGGTGGAACAGAATGCCTGTATCTACGCCTGGCTGGCGCAGTTGTTCTCCCGTGAACTGGACGATGAACAACTGACGCAAATCGCCAGTGCACAGATGGCTGAATGGTTTTCTTTGCTGAAACGCGAGCCGCCGCTGACTGCGGCGGTGAATGAGCTGGAAGCTAAAATCGCCGCCTTGACGGTACGTGACGACGCCCGTCTGGAACTTGCCGCTGACTTTTGCAGCCTGTTTCTGATGACCGATAAACAAGCGGCACTGCCGTATGCTTCGGCCTATAAACAGGACGAGCAAGAGATTAAACGCTTGTTAGTTGAGGCAGGTATGGAAACCAGTGGCAATTTTAACGAACCGGCAGATCATCTGGCGATTTTTCTTGAATTGTTAAGTTATCTGCATTTTGCCCGGGGAGAGGGGATTGTACCTGCACAGGAAGTTGACAATCTGCGGCAAAAAACACTGACGGCGCTGCGGCAATGGTTACCAGAGTTTGCTGTGCGTTGCCATCAGTATGACAGCTTTGGTTTTTACGCGGCACTAAGCCAGTTATTGCTTGCGATAACCAATAGAGATAATGCCGATTGGTAGGCCTGATAAGACGCGTTAAGCGTCGCATCAGGCATTATGGCATAGCTGCCGGATGCGGCGTGAACGGCTTATCCGGCCTACGGGAACGGTGATTTTTGTAGGCCTGATAAGACGCGTTAAGCGTCGCATCCGGCAGCCAGTTCCGGCAGCCACACTCACGGGTGAGCCACAAACCGGGAAAGCCGCTGGCGTAGCAGGCGGTTTTCCTGTTTCAGATGTGCAATATCATCCATTAACGTTAGCGCCACCGCGATCCCCGGCCAGTCCAGCGCTAGTTCCTGACGCAGACGTACCGCGCGTTGCACCACAATGGCGGCATGGTCATCAAATACCCAGGTTGTTTCCTGGATCTCTCTCGGTTCAACCACCCCCAAACCGACAATTTCATTCAACTCCTCTTCAGAAATGCCGGTATGCAGGCAAAACTCGGTAATGGTAAAAGTCACCGTAACATGAGCCATTATGCTTTCCCCCAATCTTTACGTGGATCAAAAGACGACTGGGCGTCTGCCAGTTGTTGCCACAGCGCGGCAGTATTTTCATCCGGTTTCGGCGGCATGACGATTTTCAGCACAGCATACAAGTCACCAGTCTGTTTTTTGCTTACCAGACCTTTGCCTTTAATGCGCAATCGTTGCCCGGCCTGACTGCCTGGCGGAATGGTCAACAAAATGCTTTCTTTCAGCGTTGGTACAGTGACTTTGCTACCCAGAGCCGCTTCCCACGGGCTAACCGGCACCACAATTTCCAGATCCTGACCGACAATATCAAACAACGGATGCGGGGCTATATGAATCACCAGCCACAGGTCGCCATTTGGACCACCGTTTTCGCCTGGCGTCCCCTGGCCTTTCAGGCGGATACGTTGACCATTGCCGACACCCGCCGGGATCTTCACATTCAGCGTTTTCGGGATTTCCTGTTCGATCATGCCAAAGGCGTTATAAACCGGCAGGTTATAGCTGATGGTACGTTTGTGCTCAGTAAGCGTTTCTTCCAGGAATACCGCAACTTCAATTTCAATATCGTGGCCACGTGTGGCGGGGCGTTGACGGCTCTGGCGGGCATGTTGACCGAAAATTGACGAGAAGATATCGTCAAAATCTTCGGCATTGAAACTCTGACCGTCGCCATGCTGGAACTGGCGGTTGAATTGCGGATCGTTGCGATGCTGCCACATCTGATCATATTCAGCGCGACGCTGTTCATCACTTAGCACTTCCCAGGCTTCAGCAACCTCTTTGAAGCGGGCTTCGGCATCGGGCTCTTTGCTGACATCAGGATGGTATTTGCGGGCCAGCCGACGATAGGCGGTCTTGATTGTCTTGAGATCGTCCGTCGGTTTCACGCCCATGATGGCGTAATAATCCTTTAATTCCATAGCGTTATCTCGCGTAAATCAATACAGACAAAGGGAAACCCCTGACAAGGTATCAGAGTTAAGTGTAGGGGAAATCAGAAAAAATCGTAGGCCAGTGATAAAAACATAACTAAAAATGATATTTTCAGCCTGAATTTTGGCAGGTAAAAGAGGGGACGTTTAACCTTCACAGATGCCCCATGACGACGTTGTCAGGGGGCGGAAAATGGTGAATTATCCTGCTTTTACCGCAGTGATCATCACTTCAACCAGAATCTCCGGGCGGGCCATCTCAGCCTGCACGGCAGCACGTGCCGGGCTATATCCTTCTGGCATCCAGTTAACCCATACGTCGTTGAAATCGGCAAAATCGCGGCTGATATCTTTCAGCCATACCTGAGCGGACAAGAGATGAAATTTATCACTGCCCGCTTCAGCAAGTAATGCGTCGATTTTCTCCAGCACTTCGCGCGTTTGTTGCGCGATGTCAGGAGTATTGCTCTTCGGTGTCTGACCGGAGAGAAATACAAGATTGCCATATTCCACACTGGTGGCAAGACGAGGTTGTGGGTTATTACGTTTGATATTCAAGCTGATTGGCTCCATGTCAGTCCATCAAGGGAAATTGCGGGATCTTCGCCCGACAGCAGCGCGCCTAACACTACGGCACTACCTGCCGCCAGCGTAAAACCCAGACTGCCCTGACCAAGATTCATCCACAGATTTTGATACTTCGCCCGTCCTAATAGTGGCGGACCCGCAGGGGTGGATGGACGCATACCTGTCCATAATTCGGCATCATCGATGCCTTGCAGTTGCGGAAAACTGTTAGCTACGATCTGCTTTAAGGCATTGATTCGTTCAGGGCGCAATTCATTTCCGTCATAGCCAATATCGACCATAGCGGCGATACGCAACCGCTCACCGAGTCGGGCATAGACAATTTTATGACCGTAGTCGGTGACACTGATTTGCGGTGCGATCCCCATTTCTTGTGGGAAGGGAAGTGTCAGACTGTAACCTTTAAGACCGCAGATCGGTACGTGAGTCCCGGTTTCGGCAAGTAAATGCTTACTACCATTACCCGCGGCAACGACATAATCATCCGCAACCAGCGTTCCTGTACTGGTGGTAAGGGAGTCAATGCGCTCGCCTTTTTTATTCAACTGCAAAACTTCACAATCGGTTTGTAGCGAAAAATTTGCGCTGGCATTAAGTTTGGCAAGTAATGCC
The DNA here is from genome assembly GCF_005781225.1 of Escherichia sp. E4736. Lineage (NCBI taxonomy): Bacteria > Pseudomonadati > Pseudomonadota > Gammaproteobacteria > Enterobacterales > Enterobacteriaceae > Escherichia > Escherichia sp. E4736. The sequence goes on from NZ_VATT01000007.1 coordinate 120,307, forward strand.
TGGCAGAACTTATAGCAGTCCGCCGTTTCATCGCCGGGAGAGTAAATACCGCCACACAATGAATGACCAATATGTTTTAGTGCTGGTTCAAGATGAACGCACTCTTCGCGTGATAAAGCCTGTTGAAATTGCGGATTAATGCCTTTTGCCGCTTTGGCTAAATCTTGCGGGCGGCGATGAATAATCAGTTTGCCAGAACGGCGCCAGTGAAAATCATCAAGATTATCTTCCAGCAGCCACTTTTCCATGACCTGACGGCTTAACAGTGATAAGCGTAAAATATGGTCGCCATTGAGTTTATTTGTCCGGCTATTGCAGGCCAATAAAAATTCCAGCAACCAGCGCCACTGGCTAAATGACATGCGCAAACGCATATTCAGGGGAGAGTTGCTTTTCCCCATCCATTTAAGCCCCTGCATCGGTACGCCTTTATCCGCCAGAGGAGCAACGTAGCGATAACTGAGTTGCCCAGCATTAGCGAAACTGGTGGCGATACCTGCCTGACTGTTGCGTTCTAACAATTGTACCTGATGGCCCTGTTTTACCAGCACCCATGCTGTTGCCAGACCAATTACCCCGCCGCCAATAATTACAATGCGTTTTTTCATCACCTGAGATATCCACCGCTAATAAATGCGTTGGGGTTATGTCAAAGCATTTAGGCCTGAGGAGCAATTGACTTTTTATTTTCAGGGTATAACTCAAGGTTAATGGCTCGCAGCTGGAGACGTAATTGCTGACAAAGGAAATCGACAAATTTTTGTGTAATAGGGCTAAGTGAAACGTCGGCACGGCGTAGCAAACAAAGATCAATTTTCATTGGGGGTTCGATGGGGTGAATCGTCTCTGCCGGGAGGTTATGACGGGCAGAGAAAATATCGGTAATACTGCATCCCATTCCGCGTTTTACAAATTCCGTGGCCATGTAATAGGTCTGGACATTCAGGCGCGTTGTCAAAAAATCACGTCGTTTAGCTATTGCATCGGAAAGGGAATGAGGGCCGGGAGAAATCCAGCGTTGTTGGTCAATCTTGTCTATTTCTACTGCGCCCTGGCGATAGTCCCGGTCGATATAAACCAGCGGAACTTCGGCTATCAGCGTCGTCATAATTTCCCCCTGTTGAATCGGCTGTAGCGTCAGGGCCAGATCAATCTCACGCAGATCAAGCTTTTTAACCAACGTTTCAGTGTGCTCTGTCGTCAGTGTCATGACCAGATTCGCATTCTGCTGGTAAAACGCCGTGACTATTTCCGGCACCAGACTTAATCCCAGGCTTGGCAGGCATCCCAGGGCTATTCTGGCTCGCGGATCTCGCGTCAGGTTATCGGCCAGCAGTCGCAGGTTGTCGAGTTCGTGATAAATCGACTGCGCTTTTTCAAAAAGTGTGATCGCTTCGCTGGTTGGAAGAAGCTTGCCACGAACTCGCTGAAAGAGCTGAAAACCGAGTTTTTGCTCAGCGTTTTTTAACGCTTTACTGGCGGCCGGTTGGGAAATATTCAGCGATTCCGCTGCCCGTGAAAGTGTCCCGCATGTCATCACAGCATAGAAGATTTCCAGGTGGCGCAGTTTCATTAAGAGTTAACCCAGAGTTATAGACGATAGATAAAAAGTCATTTCATGGTAACACCAAGTTAACATAAATTTAATCTGTAACGCCTGTTCTGGTAACAAAGCGTTATTTGCCCACCTAAAGGGGTTAATTACGAACTCAGAATAATACCTGTAGTACCCGGACAAACCCTCAGTGCATTTTGCTAACAATAATAACGAGGGGGGATATTTTCTGAGCTGTCCAAATACATCGGCTGATATTGAAAGTCGATTCGATGGGGTTAAGGAGTTATATGAGTGACTCAATGCTCGCTGGTGGTTTACTAACCAGACAAAATATCACCAAAAAGAATGTCATTATTGGTTTGTTATTGATTGCATTTTTACTGATAGCGTTCTGGTGCCAGGGGCGTCCAGGTAATGAACTCGGACTGCTTGGTTTTACACCACTGGTGGCGTTAGCGGTGCTCTCGTTGATAGGCGTCGATATTGTTCTGGCGGTTATTTCATCGATTATTATTGCGATGATAATGACTTCCACCGGCTTACCTGAAATGGGTGCCATGCTGGCAAAATCGACGGGATCGTTTATCGCCACTGTTGGTTTGATCATTATGCTTGGCGCAGGCGTAGGTGAAGTGGCAACACGTACCGGAGCCGCCGTTGAACTGGTCAAATTTGTGGTGCATCGTATCGGGCTTTCCAGCCAGACACGGGTCAAATTTGGCATCGTTGTCTCATCCATTCTTATCTGTGGCGCGCTGGGTACTATGGCAGGCGGTAATGCCATTATTGTTGCGGTGATTATTCCCGTGGCGGCGGCAGTACGGCTGACACCGCCTACAGTGGCTGCACTGATGATGACGGCGGGGTCAGTGGGATTGTTTACCGGGCCATTTACTCCCAGTACCGTGACGATTTTACAACTCGGCGGCCTGACTTATCCGCAATACCTGATGTACGTCGGGCTGCCAATGAGCGCCGTGACGTTATTTGCTGGCTGGATAATGGCCGGGCGAATTCAGAAGATGACGGAAGGAAAATTACACTACGAAGTGGATCTCTCAGAGAAAACTCAGGAAGAAGAGGATCCTGCCCGCGATCGTCGTCGCAAACTCAGCGCCCTGGCATTTGCTGCAACCATTATTGTGATGGCGGTTATTGGCGTAGTGATAAAAGCAGGTTTTAGTTTTGCCATTATCGTTATGCTGTTGGTGGCGTTGATCACCGGGCTGGTGGGGGGATTAAGCCCAACCGGGATCCTGCAAGCCCTGTATAAAGGGTGTGGCAGACTGGTGTGGATGTTTCTGCTCTACTGGCTGTATAACCCGATTCTGGAGCTTATGGATAGCCTGCAGGCGTATCAGGGATTGCTCGAATACACACAACCACTGTTAACCGGGATATCTCCGGCATGGCTTTGCTTCTGTATTTTTGCCTTTAACATTATCGGTCATGTGCCAGGTGCTGCTGTTGCTCAGATGACCTTCACGCATAAAATATTTGGTCCGATGTTGATGGCTGCGGGAGTGCCGCCACAGGGTACAACGGCAGTATTATTAGCCTCATCGCAAGTGGACTGGTTTGGGCCTTTCCCTTCATCGGATATGTTCGGTCAAATGGGGCTGGCACAATCTACTCACCTGAAATATATGCTTTATAACGGTTGGGCCATTGTCATTGCCAATATCATTCTTTTTGCCTTGCTGTTTCAGGTATTAGTTTAACGATACAAACCAGGCGATAGCGCGACTACTGTCCGTTATCGCCTGACGGTTTCCCGCCTCGTCATCTGCTAAATTGCGAACCTGTTCCCGGAAAAATGCCATATTTCTGTCACACTCTTAATTGATTGATAACTAAAGAGGTGATGGGAATGAAAAAAACGCTAATCGCTGCGGCCGTGGCTGGAATGGTTTTACTCTCTTCGAATGCGCAGGCACAGATCATGCCGGAAGGCTATCAGCTACAGCAAGTGCTACTCATGAGCCGTCATAATTTACGTGCGCCATTGGCAAATAATGGCAGTGTGCTTGAGCAGTCGACGCCGAATAAATGGCCGGAGTGGGATGTTCCTGGTGGACAACTCACGACCAAAGGCGGCGTGCTGGAAGTGTATATGGGCCATTACATGCGTGAGTGGCTGGCAGAGCAGGGAATAGTGAAAACGGGTGAATGCCCGCCGCCGGACACCGTTTATGCCTATGCCAATAGTTTGCAACGCACTGTCGCCACTGCGCAGTTCTTTATTACCGGCGCATTCCCAGGGTGTGATATTCCTGTTCATCACCAGGAAAAAATGGGCACTATGGACCCAACCTTTAACCCGGTGATCACCGATGATTCCGCCGCATTCAGTGAGCAGGCGGTGGCGGCAATGGAAAAAGAGCTTAGTAAACTTCAGCTTACCGACAGCTACCAGCTACTGGAAAAAATCGTTAACTATAAAGATTCTCCTGCCTGCAAAGAGAAACAGCAGTGCTCGTTGGTGGACGGTAAAAATACCTTTAGCGCGAAGTATCAACAAGAACCAGGCGTTTCCGGGCCGCTAAAAGTGGGCAACTCGCTGGTGGACGCGTTCACCCTGCAATACTACGAAGGTTTCCCGATGGATCAGGTGGCCTGGGGGGAGATCAAATCAGATCAACAATGGAAAGTGTTGTCGAAACTGAAAAACGGCTACCAGGATAGCCTGTTTACTTCACCGGAAGTGGCGCGCAATGTCGCGAAACCGCTGGTCAGTTATATCGACAAAGCCCTGGTTACCGATCGTGCCAGTGCGCCGAAAATCACAGTGCTGGTTGGGCACGACTCAAACATTGCCTCTCTGTTAACGGCGCTGGATTTCAAACCGTATCAACTGCATGACCAGAACGAACGCACGCCGATTGGCGGCAAAATCGTTTTCCAGCGTTGGCATGACAGCAAAGCCAACCGCGACCTGATGAAAATCGAGTATGTGTACCAGAGTTCGGAACAGTTGCGTAATGCCGACGCGTTAACGTTGCAGGCTCCGGCTCAACGCGTGACGCTTGAACTTACCGGCTGCCCGATAGATGCCAACGGTTTTTGCCCGATGGATAAGTTTGATAGCGTGTTGAATGAAGCGGTGAAATAACAGAAAGCTCCCCCGCGAGAAGCGGGGAATATGAGACTGATGACAAACGTGAGATTGCCTGATGCGCTACGCTTATCAGGCCTACCCGAGAATTGCACTATATCGAATTTGCACGATCGCGTAGGCCGGATAAGGCGTTCACGCCGCATCCGGCATGAACAAAGCGCACGTTGTCAACAATTTGAAAGCTCCCCCGCGAGAAGCGGGGGAATATGAGACTGATGACAAACGTGAGATTGCCTGATGCGCTACGCTTATCAGGCCTACCCGAGAATTGCACTATATCGAATTTGCACGATCATGTAGGCCGGATAAGGCGTTCACGCCGCATCCGGCATGAACAAAGCGCACTTTGTCAACAATTTGAAAGCTCCCCCGCGAGAAGCGGGGGAATTGCTGATTAAACGTTTTTACGTTCGATGGTCTGTTCGCCCCAAAAAAGCGAATCTTTATCGGTCTTAGCAAAGGCTTTGACTAACACTTCATCGCTACCTTCTTCCCAAATCTTTTCCGCCATTTTTTCGTCATACCCGGCGACTTCAAAAATGGCCTCGGCTATTTCCGGCGACGTATTGCGCAGAGATGCCCATTCACCCACGTGATGAGCTTTCGCTTCTTGAGTTGGCATGCGTATCCTCCTGTTGAAGATTAGCCGTTAAGTTTAACTGCCAGACCAGCGACATATTCCCCCTGATAACGTGCGATAGACAACTCTTCCTGGCTGGGTTGGCGTGAACCGTCACCGCCTGCAATGGTGGTTGCGCCGTACGGCGTTCCGCCGCGAACCTGCGAGACGTCAAAAAGTTCCTGCGCTGCGTAGCCAATAGGGACAATCACCATGCCGTGGTGCGCAAGTGTCGTCCAGGTGGATGTGATGGTTTGTTCCTGACCGCCGCCGGTGCCGGTAGAGCTAAAGACGCTCGCCAGTTTTCCGTACAATGCGCCAGAAGCCCACAGGCCGCCAGTCTGGTCGAGGAAGGTACGCATTTGCCCGGACATATTGCCAAAGCGGGTTGGCGTACCAAAAATAATGGCGTCGTAATCGGCCAGTTCTTGCGGAGTTGCAACGGGTGCAGTTTGCGTTTTACCGCCTGCTTTTTCGAATAATTGCGGCTGCATGGTTTCCGGTACACGCTTAACAACAACTTCTGCGCCATCGACTTTGCTTGCGCCTTCAGCGACTGCGCGCGCCATCGTTTCGATATGTCCGTACATGGAATAATAAAGCACCAGAACTTTAGCCATTTCTAACCACTCCTCGTGTTATCTCTATTCCGTAGCGATTCGCTACCACTCTTTTAAAGATAAGACGTCCTTTTCAGAGTGCAAATTTCACAACCACTTATTTGATTTATAACAACTTTCACAAGCGCGTAAATTTGTCGCAAAATGATACATTTTTATCCCATAGCGTTTTTTTAATCATAAGAGAGGCTTATGGATAATTATTGGAAATGATATCTATTCTCGCTCAGAACCTGTTGCAGGATATTACCAAACGCGGGTCCACCCGCGTCAGTTCACTAAGCTTAGTCCCACGTAGCGAAAATATGGCACCGCCATACGCCGCGTTAATCTTATGCAATGCAATATGATGTCTACATCAAGACGGAGGTCAGTAATGGCAAACCATCGAGGCGGTTCAGGTAATTTTGCAGAAGACCGCGAAAGAGCATCAGAAGCAGGTAAAAAAGGTGGACAGCACAGCGGGGGTAATTTCAAAAATGACCCGCAGCGCGCATCTGAAGCAGGTAAAAAAGGTGGCAAGAGCAGTCACGGCAAAAGCGACAACTAGCCGGGCTAATCAATGACGAATGCATTTTTGTCTCTAGCTCGTCAAAAAGCCATCACCGCCGGTTACCCCGGCGGTTGATACTGATGACAAATGTAAGCTTGCCTGATGCGCGATGCTTATCAGGCCTACCAGAAGATTGCAATATATTGAATTTGCACTGTTTTGTAGGCCGGATAAGGCGTTTACGTCGCATCCGGCATGAACAATGCGTACGTTGTCAACAATCTGCACCGCCGGGTAATCCCGGCGGTTTTCTGTTTATGGCTCCTGATGAACAACTTCTGGCGGTGGAACGTCAACCAACTTTCTGCTTAACAACGCATTGAGTAAAATCGCGCCAAAAGTTGCTGTACCGATCCCTCCCAACGTAAAACCGCCCAGCGCGATGCTGATATTCGGGTTAATCCCCTGACCGTTAAAGCCCGTTGCGGCAATCACCACGCCAACAAAAGCCGCGCTGGAACCGAGATAACTGGGGACGTGTCCGCCAGTAATAAAGAAAAACAATAACGTGAAAGTCAGACGGGGCGCTGCATCCTGCATATCCTTTTCAGCCGCGTAATGGCTTGTTGGCAAAGCGGATGCCAGTTTTTAAAAATTCAATGTTATTAATGTATTAATGTTTGGTTGTTGAAAATGACTGGTAAAAAGTGGACTAAACGGTCAAAACAGTTGCACATAAAACATGCGTTCGTGCGCGATGAGAGTGCAGAAGGTCGAGGCCAGACGGGGGTTTTGCTATCCTGTTGCTAATCTACAAGAGGGGAGAGCGCATGACGCAAGGCGCAGTGAAAACAACGGGTAAACGTTCGCGCGCAGTGAGCGCGAAGAAAAAAGCGATTCTTAGCGCGGCACTGGACACTTTTTCGCAATTCGGTTTTCACGGCACAAGGCTGGAGCAAATTGCAGAGTTGGCGGGCGTTTCTAAAACCAATCTGCTGTATTACTTCCCGTCGAAAGAGGCACTGTATATTGCCGTGCTGCGGCAAATTCTCGATATCTGGTTGGCGCCGTTAAAGGCGTTTCGTGAAGATTTCGCCCCGCTGGCGGCGATCAAAGAGTACATTCGTCTGAAGCTGGAAGTCTCCCGCGATTATCCGCAGGCTTCGCGCCTGTTCTGTATGGAGATGCTGGCAGGTGCGCCGCTGTTAATGGATGAACTGACGGGCGATTTGAAGGCGTTAATTGATGAGAAATCAGCGCTGATTGCAGGCTGGGTCAAGAGTGGCAAACTCGCGCCGATTGACCCGCAGCATTTGATTTTTATGATCTGGGCTTCCACTCAACATTACGCCGATTTTGCCCCTCAGGTGGAGGCGGTGACAGGCGCGACGTTGCGCGATGAGGTATTTTTCAATCAAACGGTTGAAAACGTGCAGCGGATTATTATTGAGGGGATTCGACCACGTTAAAGATGCCGGAGGAGGTTGTAACATCCTCCGGCTACCTGTTTAACCTATAGTCATTAAGCTGGCGTTACCGCCAGCGGCAGCGGTATTCACACTCAGCGAACGCTCGATATACAGCCGTTCCAGCAGGATATTGCTTTCGCCACGGGCAAAACCCTGCACCGAAACAATTGCGCCATCCCGCGCGGCAACTGCTTCACACAATGCGCGAAGCTGATCCGAATCACCGTGGAAGATCACCGCATCAAACGGTTGAGCGGTTATATTTTCCGCTTTCGCCAGTTGAATACGTTCGCTGACTGCCGATGGCAATGCCTTCACTAACTGACGATGCAGCGCGTCATCCGGCCACAGTACCTGGCTGCCCACCGCCAGCACGGCGGCAAGCTGAGTCAGCGCATCCTGTTCATCATCCGCGATACACAATACGCGCTCACGCGGCAGCAGCGTCCAGGTGTTGCGTTCACCCGTCGGCCCTGGCAGCAATCGTTGTGTTCCTGCCTGCGCCAGCTCGCCATATTGCGTACATAACGCCTGCAATTCTGGACGGTTTGCCGCCCATTCCCGCAGTGCATTCAGCGGCTGAGTCAATGCGGTTTTCAACTGGGCATCGACCGGATACTCTGCATCCTGACGCGCGAGCGTCACCGCCAGCGCGCTTTCCGGGCGATTCGCCAGCAGACGGTAGAGATAGAGCGGACCGCCAGCTTTCGGCCCGGTGCCGGACAACCCTTCGCCGCCGAACGGTTGCACCCCAACCACCGCGCCCACCATATTACGGTTAACGTACAGGTTGCCGACATGGGCCGAGCCAGTGACCTGGGCGATGGTTTCATCAATACGCGTATGGACGCCAAGCGTCAGGCCATAGCCGGAAGCGTTAATCTGCTCGATCAGTTCCGGCAGCTGGTTACGGTTATAACGCACCACATGCAGCACCGGTCCAAAGACCTCTTTTTGCAATTCGGCAAAGTCATCCAGTTCGATAAGCGTCGGGGCGACAAAGGTGCCGCTTTGCCATTCACGGGCATCTTCACTGTCTTCCCGAACAGCCTGGAACACCGGACGGCCTTTGCTACGCATGGTCTGAATATGACGCTCGATATTGGCTTTCGCTTCGCTATCAATCACCGGACCGATATCCGTGGTCAGGCGACCCGGATTACCCATCCGGCATTCGGCCATTGCGCCGCGCAGCATTTTCAACGTGTGGTCGGCAATCTCATCTTGCAGGCACAGCACGCGCAGTGCCGAACAACGCTGACCCGCACTGTCGAAGGCCGAGGCCAGCACATCTATTACTACTTGTTCGGTCAGGGCGGAGGAATCGACAATCATCGCGTTCATGCCGCCGGTTTCAGCGATGAGCGGAATAGGGCGCCCCTGAGCGTCCAGGCGGCTGGCGATATTGCGTTGCAGTAACGTAGCGACTTCGGTTGAACCGGTAAACATCACCCCGCGCACGCGATTATCACCCGTCAGTTGCGCACCCACGGTTTCCCCCTGACCTGGCAGCAATTGCACTACGCCTGGCGGTACACCCGCTTCCAGCAAAATGGCGATCCCTTGCGCAGCAATCAGCGGCGTTTGTTCTGCCGGTTTTGCCAGTACGCTGTTACCTGCCGCCAGTGCGGCAGCAATCTGCCCGGTGAAAATAGCCAGCGGGAAGTTCCACGGACTGATACACACCACAGGCCCTAATGGACGGTGGGTTTCGTTAGCGAAATCATCCCGCACCTGTCCGGCGTAGTAGTGGAGAAAATCAACCGCTTCGCGCACTTCGGCAATGGCGTTACTGAAGGTTTTTCCGGCTTCACGCACCAGAATACCAATCAGTTGCTGCATCTGGCTTTCCATCAGCACGGCAGCGCGATGCAAAATCGCCGCGCGTTCAGCCGGAGGAGTGGCAAACCAGATTGGCGCCTTATTAACCGCACTTTCCAGCGCCTGTTCCACTTCACGCGGCGTGGCTTCACGCACATAGCCCACAATATCTTTCGGTTCCGCCGGGTTAATAACGGGCGACATCTCACCCGCCGCTACCGGTTGTTCCAGCATTGGCAAGGCCTGCCATTTTTGCAGTGCACTATTGAGCAGGGCAGAAGAGAGCGAGGCCAGACGGTGTTCGTTAGCGAGATCCAGCCCTGCCGAGTTGTCGCGCCCATGACCGTAAAGATCGCGCGGCAGGGGAATTTTCGGATGCGGTAATCCAGTTTGCCCTTCCTGTTGCGCCAATTTTTCTACCGCAGTGACCGGATCGGCGACCAGTTCATCCAGTGGCAAAGAGGTGTCGGCAATACGGTTAACAAACGAGGTGTTAGCACCGTTTTCCAGCAGGCGGCGCACCAGATACGCCAACAGCGTTTCATGTGTGCCAACCGGAGCATAAATACGACACGGACGGTTAAGTTTGCCGTCGGCAACTTTCCCGGTGACCTGCTCATACAGTGGCTCGCCCATACCGTGCAGGCACTGGAACTCGTACTGACCCGGGTAGTAGTTTTGACCCGCCAGTTGATAAATTGCCGCCAGCGTATGGGCGTTGTGCGTCGCGAACTGCGGGTAGATTAAATTCGGCACCGCCAGCAGCTTTTTCGCACAGGCGAGATAAGAAACGTCGGTATACACCTTGCGGGTATAAACCGGATAACCTTCAAGGCCGTCCATCTGCGCACGCTTGATTTCACTATCCCAGTACGCGCCTTTCACCAGGCGAATCATCAGACGACGACGGCTGCGGGTTGCGAGATCAATCAGGTAGTCAATCACCAGCGGGCAGCGTTTTTGATAAGCTTGAATAACAAAACCGATACCGTTCCAGCCTGCCAGTTCTGGCTCGAAACAGAGTTTTTCCAGCAGATCGAGGGAGATCTCCAGACGGTCGGCCTCTTCGGCATCAATGTTAATACCAATATCGTATTGACGCGCCAGCAGGGTTAATGATTTCAGACGCGGGTACAGCTCTTCCATTACCCGGTCATACTGGGCGCGGCTGTAGCGCGGATGCAGCGCCGACAGCTTGATTGAAATGCCCGGACCTTCATAGATGCCACGACCATTGGATGCTTTACCAATGGCGTGAATCGCCTGCTGATAGGAAACCATATACGCTTGCGCGTCCGCGGCAGTCAGCGCGGCTTCGCCCAGCATATCGTAAGAGTAACGGAAACCTTTCTCTTCCAGCTTGCGGGCATTGGCTAACGCTTCCGCAATAGTCTCTCCAGTGACGAACTGCTCGCCCATCAGGCGCATCGCCATATCCACACCTTTGCGGATCAGCGGTTCACCGCTTTTACCGATAATGCGATTCAGCGAGCGGGAGAGGCTGGCTTCGTTATGGGTGGAAACCAGTTTGCCGGTAAACAGCAGCCCCCAGGTGGCGGCATTAACAAACAAAGACGGGCTACGACCAATGTGTGACTGCCAGTTACCGTTGCTGATTTTGTCGCGAATTAACGCATCACGGGTGGCTTTGTCGGGAATACGCAACAACGCTTCCGCTAAACACATCAGCGCCACGCCTTCCTGCGATGACAGCGAAAACTCCTGCAATAACCCCTGAACCATACCTGCGCGACCACTGGCGTTTTTTTGATTACGCAGTTTATCGGCCAGTTGATACGCCAGTTTGTGCGCCTGTTCGGCAACTGGCTGCGGCAGGCGCGCTTGTTCCAGCAGCATAGAAACCGCTTCGGTTTCCGGACGGCGATAGGCCGCGGTGATAGCGGCGCGGGAAACCGACTGGGGCAAAATTTGCTCGGCAAAGTCGAGGAAAGGCTGGTGTGGTTCCTCTGCCGGATTCGGCGCTTCATCGCTCTCATTAGCCGCGCCAGAAAGCAGCGCAGGCAGCTCCGGCAAGGTATCGCTATTTTCCAGTTGTTCAAGATAAGAAAAAATCGCCTGCTTAATTAACCAGTGCGGTGTGCGATCGATACGTGTCGCGGCAGACTTAATACGCTCACGCGTCGCGTCGTCCAGCTTAACCCCCATGGTGGTGGTTCCCATGCCATTGCTCCTGTTGTTCTGAAAAGTGCAACTTAACGTTATCGTGAAATATCTATTATGTTGCAACTTTGTGCAACCACGTTAAATGTGACTTACGTAGCAAGCTTAAAAATGAATGAAATGTTAATAAAAGAAATCGATATGACAGGGATTAAAAAAGTAATGCAGACTTTTTCTCCGCGGCAGTTAACATTTTTGAAAGGTGCAACCGCGAAAAATGTGAGGAAGTGCAACCTGATGAAAAATAGTATCGCTGGGCAATAAAATTTGATGTAAATGATGTGTTAAATCGATTGTGAATAACCAGCACTTCCGGCAGGATACGGTCGCCCTGGTAAAACATAAACTCTGTTACCCCGTTCCGGTGGCAGATATAACGGCAAGTTGCGACATTGCCGATAATAATTTTTGGAGACTTTAGATGGCTATTAGCACACCGATGTTGGTGACATTTTGTGTCTATATCTTTGGCATGATATTGATTGGGTTTATCGCCTGGCGATCAACCAAAAACTTTGACGACTATATTCTGGGCGGTCGTAGCCTTGGGCCATTCGTGACGGCATTATCGGCGGGTGCGTCGGATATGAGCGGCTGGCTGTTAATGGGGTTGCCGGGCGCAGTCTTTCTTTCCGGGATTTCCGAAAGCTGGATCGCCATCGGCCTGACATTAGGCGCGTGGATCAACTGGAAGCTGGTGGCCGGGCGGTTGCGTGTTCATACCGAATACAATAATAACGCCTTAACTCTGCCGGATTATTTCACCGGGCGCTTTGAAGATAAAAGCCGCATTTTGCGCATTATCTCCGCGCTGGTTATTTTGCTGTTCTTCACCATTTATTGCGCTTCGGGCATTGTGGCAGGCGCGCGCCTGTTTGAAAGCACCTTCGGCATGAGCTATGAAACGGCTCTGTGGGCGGGAGCTGCGGCGACGATCCTTTACACCTTTATTGGCGGTTTCCTCGCGGTGAGCTGGACTGACACTGTACAGGCCAGCCTGATGATTTTTGCCCTGATCCTGACGCCTGTAATTGTCATTATCAGCGTTGGCGGCTTTGGCGACTCGCTGGAAGTGATCAAACAAAAGAGCATTGAAAACGTCGATATGCTCAAAGGACTGAACTTTATCGCCATTATCTCGCTGATGGGCTGGGGTCTGGGGTACTTCGGGCAGCCGCACATTCTGGCGCGTTTTATGGCAGCAGATTCTCACCACAGCATTGTCCATGCGCGTCGTATCAGTATGACCTGGATGATCCTCTGCCTGGCAGGGGCGGTGGCTGTTGGCTTCTTTGGGATTGCTTACTTTAACGATCATCCGGCGTTGGCGGGTGCGGTAAATCAGAACGCCGAGCGCGTGTTTATCGAACTGGCGCAAATTCTGTTTAACCCGTGGATTGCCGGGATTTTGCTGTCGGCGATTCTGGCGGCGGTGATGTCAACCTTAAGCTGCCAGCTGCTGGTATGTTCCAGTGCGATTACCGAAGATTTATACAAAGCGTTTCTGCGTAAACATGCCAGCCAGAAAGAGCTGGTGTGGGTAGGGCGTGTGATGGTGCTGGTGGTGGCGCTGGTGGCGATTGCGCTGGCGGCAAACCCGGAAAACCGCGTACTGGGCTTAGTGAGCTACGCGTGGGCAGGCTTTGGCGCGGCGTTTGGTCCGGTGGTGCTGTTCTCGGTGATGTGGTCACGCATGACGCGCAACGGTGCGCTGGCGGGGATGATCATCGGTGCGCTGACGGTTATCGTCTGGAAACAGTTCGGCTGGCTGGGTCTGTACGAAATTATTCCGGGCTTTATCTTTGGTAGCATTGGAATTGTGGTGTTCAGTTTGCTGGGTAAAGCGCCGTCAGCGGCGATGCAAAAACGCTTTGCCGAGGCCGATGCGCACTATCATTCAGCGCCGCCGTCACGGTTGCAGGAAAGCTAAGGGACTTAGCCTGCGGCGGTTTTGTTTGGCTTCAGCAGCGTGTTGCGCAGCATTAAAATAGTTGTGTGGTTCTTGCCGGATAAGGCGCTTACGCGGCATCTGGCAAGAACACATGGCTCGTTGTAAACAATCCCATCTTTCTACCCTGGAATAATCGTTTATATCCCGGGCATTACCTCTCTTTGTTTACATTCCAACATCATTTTATAAACATTCCGCTTGTATTTTTCTTCACCGTAATGATAATCGCTATCACTGCGATTTACTTTTCTTTGCATAGATTGACTCAGAAAAACGTTTAAGGGTGGTGGCATGTTTGTTCCGTTTCTCATTATGTTGCGCGAAGGACTTGAAGCCGCGCTGATTGTCAGTTTGATTGCCAGCTATCTTAAGCGTACCCAGCGAGGCCGGTGGATTGGTGTCATGTGGATTGGCGTGTTGCTTGCCGCTGCGTTGTGCCTGGGCTTGGGGATCTTCATTAATGAAACCACCGGCGAATTTCCGCAAAAAGAACAGGAACTGTTTGAAGGTATCGTGGCGGTGATCGCCGTGGTGATCCTTACCTGGATGGTTTTCTGGATGCGCAAAGTGTCGCGCAACGTCAAAGTGCAACTGGAACAGGCAGTCGATAGCGCATTGCAGCGTGGAAATCATCATGGCTGGGCGCTGGTGATGATGGTCTTTTTTGCCGTAGCAAGGGAGGGGCTGGAGTCGGTCTTTTTCCTGCTGGCGGCATTTCAACAAGATGTCGGGATTTGGCCGCCGCTGGGTGCAATGCTCGGTCTTGCTACTGCCGTGGTGCTCGGCTTCCTGCTCTACTGGGGCGGTATTCGTCTTAATCTCGGCGCATTTTTCAAATGGACCAGCCTGTTTATTCTCTTCGTCGCCGCAGGGCTGGCAGCTGGTGCCATTCGCGCATTTCATGAAGCTGGCCTGTGGAACCACTTTCAGGAAATCGCCTTCGATATGAGCGCGGTGCTCTCAACTCACTCGCTATTCGGCACGCTAATGGAAGGGATTTTTGGCTATCAGGAAGCGCCGAGCGTCAGCGAAGTCGCCGTCTGGTTTATTTATCTCATCCCGGCGCTGGTGGCATTTGCTCTGCCACCACGTGCAGGGGCGACAGCGTCTCGCTCCGCATAACGAATACGACGCAAACTCTTGCTTAGTTACAACATACTTTAAAGGGATAGTCTCGTCATGACCATTAACTTCCGCCGTAACGCATTGCAGTTGAGCGTGGCTGCGCTGTTTTCTTCTGCTTTTATGGCTAACGCCGCTGATGTGCCGCAGGTCAAAGTGACCGTGACGGATAAGCAGTGCGAACCGATGTCCATTACGGTTAACGCCGGGAAAACGCAATTTATCATTCAGAACCACAGCCAGAAGGCGCTGGAGTGGGAGATCCTTAAAGGCGTAATGGTAGTGGAAGAGCGGGAAAATATCGCCCCTGGCTTTAGCCAGAAAATGACGGCGAATTTACAGCCTGGCGAATACGATATGACCTGCGGTCTGCTGACTAACCCGAAAGGGAAGTTGATCGTCAAAGGCGAGGCAACGGCGGATGCGGCGCAAAGTGATGCGCTGTTAAGTCTTGGTGGTGCAATTACTGCATATAAAGCGTATGTCATGGCAGAAACCACGCAGCTGGTGACCGACACTAAAGCCTTTACCGACGCGATTAAAGCAGGCGATATCGAAAAAGCGAAAGCACTGTATGCGCCGACGCGTCAGCACTATGAGCGCATCGAACCGATTGCTGAACTGTTCTCCGATCTGGATGGCAGCATTGACGCCCGTGAAGATGATTACGAGCAAAAAGCCGCCGATCCAAAATTCACCGGTTTCCACCGTCTGGAAAAAGCATTGTTTGGCGACAACACCACCAAAGGGATGGATACGTACGCTGACCAGCTTTATACCGATGTGGTCGATTTGCAAAAACGCATCAGTGAACTGGCTTTCCCACCTTCAAAAGTGGTCGGCGGCGCAGCCGGACTGATTGAGGAAGTGGCAGCCAGCAAAATCAGCGGTGAAGAAGATCGCTACAGCCACACCGATCTGTGGGACTTCCAGGCTAACGTTGAAGGCTCGCAGAAAATTGTCGATCTGCTGCGTCCACAACTGCAAAAAGCCAACCCGGAGCTGCTGGCAAAAGTCGATGCTAACTTCAAAAAGGTCGATACCATTCTGGCGAAATACCGTACCAAAGACGGTTTTGAAACCTACGACAAGCTGACCGACGCCGACCGTAACGCGCTGAAAGGGCCGATTACTGCGCTGGCGGAAGATCTGGCGCAACTTCGCGGTGTGCTGGGGCTGGACTAAGCGTTATGCAGTATGAAGATGAAAACGGCGTGAATGGACTGTCACGCCGACGTTTATTGAAAGGGATTGGTGCGCTGGCGCTGGCGGGAAGTTGTCCGGTCGCTCATGCACAAAAAACGCAAAGTGCGCCGGGTACGCTTTCACCGGATGCACGTAATGAGAAACAGCCGTTTTACGGTGAGCATCAGGCAGGGATCCTGACGCCACAACAGGCCGCAATGATGCTGGTGGCGTTTGATGTGCTTGCCAGCGATAAAGCCGATCTTGAACGATTGTTTCGCTTGTTGACTCAGCGTTTTGCTTTTCTGACTAAGGGCGGAGCGGCACCAGAAACACCAAATCCGCGCCTGCCACCACTCGATTCCGGCATTCTTGGCGACTACATTGCGCCCGATAATCTCACCATCACGTTATCGGTGGGCCACTCATTGTTTGATGAACGGTTTGGGCTTGCGCCGCAGATGCCGAAAAAGTTGCAGAAGATGACGCGTTTCCCCAACGACTCGCTTGATGCGGCGTTATGTCATGGTGATGTGTTGCTACAAATTTGCGCCAACACCCAGGACACGGTGATCCATGCGCTGCGCGATATCATCAAACACACGCCGGATTTGCTCAGTGTGCGCTGGAAGCGGGAAGGGTTTATTTCCGATCACGCGGCGCGTAGTAAAGGCAAAGAGACGCCGATAAATTTGCTGGGCTTTAAAGACGGCACTGCCAATCCCGACAGCCAGAATGATAAGTTGATGCAAAAAGTGGTATGGGTGACGGCAGATCAGCAGGAGCCTGCGTGGACAATCGGTGGCAGCTATCAGGCAGTACGCTTGATTCAGTTTCGAGTGGAATTTTGGGACAGAACGCCGCTGAAAGAACAGCAGACGATTTTTGGCCGTGATAAGCAAACCGGCGCACCGCTGGGAATGCAGCATGAGCATGATGTTCCCGATTACGCCAGCGACCCGGAAGGGAAGGTGATTGCGTTGGACAGCCATATCCGGCTGGCGAATCCCCGCACGGCGGAGAGTGAGTCCAGCCTGATGCTGCGTCGTGGCTACAGTTATTCGTTGGGCGTCACCAACTCCGGACAACTGGATATGGGGTTGCTGTTTGTCTGCTACCAACACGATCTGGAAAAAGGCTTCCTGACAGTACAAAAAAGGCTCAATGGCGAAGCGCTGGAGGAATACGTTAAACCAATCGGCGGCGGTTATTTTTTTGCGCTGCCGGGAGTGAAGGACGCGAACGATTATCTGGGAAGGGCGCTATTGCAGGTTTGAACGACGCAAATATGCCCGATGCGCAGGTTTATCGGGCATGAGTTTTGTGCACAAATTATTAATCACTTGTAGGTCGGGTAAGGCGTTCGCGCCGAATCCGGCAAACACGAGGCACATTTTACCAGCCCTGCGAATCCTGCTGAAAGCACACAGCTTTTTCCATCACTGTCATCACTCTGTCATCTTTCCAGTAGAAACTAATGTCACCGAAATGGGTGTTTATCGTTAAATGCAAGTAAAAATATTGTTGCAATGAATGCGAAAACTGTTGTACTTATTAAGTAACAGCGGTAGTTCCCGGCAGTGATAGTCAGTCACTATGGAGATCGCGGATGGTAACGTCCTGCACTGGACATGTTTTTGACAATCAACGCTCGACCAAACGCGGAGATTTCTCCTCCGGTAGCAACTTCGTCACTCTGTATTTTTACTCACTTCCTCCCTTTTCTTGTGTTACCGACGCCGCAAACGGTGTGCGTAGCCGTTTTTCGGCATTTTATCCAAAAGCAAACTATGGCTTACAAGGAAGCCAACCCTCTGATGTTCGTGCGCATAATCGCGCTGCCAACGGCGCGTGTGATGAATACAAACAACTCAAGGTGCTCTCCATGGGAAGACAAAAAGCAGTGATCAAAGCTCGTCGCGAGGCAAAACGTGTGCTGAGACGGGATTCGCGCAGCCATAAGCAGCGTGAAGAAGAATCGGTCACCTCGCTTGTGCAGATGAGCGGCGTAGAAGCCATTGGTATGGCTCGCGACAGTCGCGATACCTCGCCCATCCTCGCGCGAAATGAAGCGCAATTGCACTATCTGAAGGCTATTGAGAGTAAGCAGCTGATATTCGCCACGGGCGAAGCCGGGTGCGGAAAAACCTGGATCAGTGCGGCAAAAGCGGCTGAGGCCCTGATACATAAGGATGTCGACAGGATCATCGTCACCCGTCCAGTTTTGCAAGCCGATGAAGATCTTGGCTTCTTACCTGGGGATATCGCAGAAAAGTTTGCTCCCTATTTTCGTCCGGTCTATGACGTGCTGGTCCGGCGCCTGGGGGCTTCCTTTATGCAGTATTGCCTGCGACCGGAAATAGGGAAGGTGGAAATCGCGCCGTTCGCCTATATGCGTGGACGTACCTTTGAAAATGCAGTTGTCATTCTTGACGAGGCGCAGAATGTGACTGCCGCGCAAATGAAAATGTTTTTAACCCGCCTCGGGGAAAACGTAACGGTTATCGTCAATGGTGATATCACGCAATGCGATCTGCCTCGCGGCGTGCGCTCCGGATTAAGTGATGCGCTGGAACGTTTCGAAGAAGATGAAATGGTCGGGATCGTCCGGTTCGGCAAAAATGATTGCGTACGTTCGGCACTTTGCCAACGTACGCTACATGCCTATAGTTAAGCGCATTACAAACGCAGAGCCCGGGCTAACCGGGCTTTGTTTTTGCTGTTTATGCCCGGAGTGCAAATTTATCTAAAACCACCTACAGCCGGTTTAGTTGCAATGCAGGATAGCTATTTTAAATAATAAAGTCTGTTCTCAATATATTCATTCAGTTTTGTCAGCTCTTCTGCGATTTTTTCCTTGTTCAATTCATTGTTGTCAGTCATGGTTAATAAAATCAATTCCTTTGATTTTTTTGATAAAATTCCAGGGTGGAAATTTATGCTGTTATACATTTCATGAAGAATGTTGAGCAATTCGCTATTAAAAAGTCAATATTACCCATGTTGTCGATTTGAGGATTGTTGTCTTGAAAATTTTTTATGATTTTACATATTTTTATAATGAAATAAAACTCAATGTTTCTCTGGGTTTGTTCTTCTGGTGTGAAAATTGGAAAGTCATATTGTTCACATATTGTATCATAATCATCAAACTTATCATTTTCAATTGACCATAATTTTCTCTTTTCTATTTTATCCTTTGTTGATTTTATCTCTGAAAACATTCTTTTTATTATCAATAAAATGATGGCCGTGACAAATAAAATAATTACGCCAATATGTGTGGAGTAATAAAAAAGTAACATGATAAATGAAATTACTGGTAGTGCTAATGAAGTAATAATCAATAAATTACCGACTTTACTATATGAGTGTAGCTCAAAAATGAATTCCCTTTCGTCACTTGCGAATATGTAAAATAATGAGAAGCCTGTGTTCAGTAATGTTGATATTGCGAAACCTAACGTAGCCCACCATAGCGGAAAACTATTGGAGATATTAACAGGGGGTACACTAAAAAGCCCAATAAAAAAGGTAAAGCAGGCTCCAGTAAGAATTGAGTGAAAATATGAAAACCATTTTATACTCTCCCCTGTATGATACCCTTTTTTATATGCACGCCAGGCAATCCTCTTTGTATTATACATGGTTATATCCTTAAATTGATTTACTATGAAAACTATACTGATTGATATTAATGCATGCGCAAGATTATTATTAATATCGTATATAATTTACTGCCTCATCGCCCGAATCAATGCCATATCAGTTTGTGCATTAGATTAGTTGATAAATAAATGATTATGAACAAAAGCATTTATCTGGTAATAGATTTAGCCTACTACCAGATAAACAATCAGTTATTGTGGCGAATAATTTGGTAAAACTCGGCAGGTATGTTGGGGCCAAAACTCAGCGCATATTGATAACAAACATCTGTCCACTGATGGTTTTTGTAAAAAGCAAGAATAACTTGTTTTACCATTTGGTATTCAATATCGAGTTCATCTTTTAAGTCGTTTTCAAATTCATACCATTTTAATTTTTCATTGTTGCTTAATTTTTCATCGTATTTTTCAAATATATCATGTGTACGATTAATGTTTTTTTCATTCCAATCCATTGAAATAGTTAATGACTCCACAGGATGATTATGGTAATCGATTATGTCACCAAGGATACTTATATGGTATTTCAATTTTTCAATTTCTTTTGAAATTTCAGTTAAGTTCATGCTTTATCCTCCATTTTAGAATTTGTAGAATTCATCGCAGATATGACATCTTGAGTCTTGGTTTGTAGATCATGAACATATGCGAGTCTGGAGTGCCTGAATGCCAACCTGTTTCGTAAGAGTTAAGATTTATTTTGCTTCAACAAGAAGCAGGTGAGTATCAGCATCAGGATCTTTTGTATCAAGAGTTCCTAAAGCAATATCGGAAACTCTTTTGTCTTGTGCTCGCTTCAGAAGAGCATAGTCATGCTGTCTGTTATTAAAGGATACTCCCATCCATTTACCCGCAATAGTTAGAATTGAATCACTTTGTACATTTATATTCAGCTTTTGCTTTGGTAAATAATAAATGTTATTTCGGTATTATCTAATGCAAAAATGATTTTGCAAAACAAGGTATCGCTTACCGCATCCTTTCTGAACGCAACAGGAGACTATGTTGGGAAATTCCTCGTCGCCCTGCGGGCAGCCCGTTCACTGCGTTCGCGGTCTGTCCAACTGGCTGCCGCAGTTGTCGAACCCGGGTCCGGGCTTCTCACCCCGCCAGGACGGGTCACATGCGAAAAAAAAGCCCGTACTTTCGTACGAGCTCTTCTCAGAATATGGCGGTGAGGCGGGGATTGACTCGCTTCGCTCGCCCTGCGGGCAGCCCGCTCACTACGTTCGCGGTCTGTCCAACTGGCTGTCGCCAGTTGTCGAACCCGGTCCGGGATTCTCATCCCCGCCAGGTTGTGCAATATGCGAAAAAAAAGCCCGTACTTTCGTACGAGCTCTTCTTTAAATATGGCGGTGAGGCGGGGATTGACTCGCTTCGCTCGCCCTGCGGGCAGCCCGCTCACTACGTTCGCGGTCTGTCCAACTGGCTGTCGCCAGTTGTCGAACCCGGTCCGGGCTTCTCATCCCCGCCAGGTTGTGCAACATGCGAAAAAAAAGCCCGTACTTTCGTACGAGCTCTTCTTTAAATATGGCGGTGAGGCGGGGATTCGAACCCCGGATACGTTGCCGTATACACACTTTCCAGGCGTGCTCCTTCAGCCACTCGGACACCTCACCAAATTGTTGTTCCTGTCTTGCTGGAACGGGCGCTAATTTAGGGAAATAGTCGCCTCGGGTCAACAAACTTTTTTAAAAAAAAGTGCGTTTATTCAAACTTCAATCAATTTGCGGCTTAAATAAGCAAGTTTCGCTTTTTTTGCCACCGACAGCAGATTTGCTATTCTGATGTTCCTTGCAGATCATAACAATAAGCGCGAATAAATTCCGCTCAACTCTTTTCGGGAGCCAATATGGATATCATCTTTTATCACCCAACCTTTGACTCAAAATGGTGGATTGAGGCGCTGAGTAAAGCGATACCTCATGCCAGGGTCAGAGCCTGGAAAAACGGAGATAACCAGGGCGCGGATTATGCGTTAGTCTGGCATCCTCCAGTTGAAATGCTGGCAGGACGCGATCTTAAAGCTGTGTTTGCACTAGGCGCCGGTGTGGATTCTATATTGAGTAAACTACAGGCACACCCTGAAATGCTTAAACCCTCCATTCCGCTTTTCCGCCTGGAAGATACCGGTATGGGCGAGCAAATGCAGGAATATGCTGTCAGCCAGGTGCTACATTGGTTCCGACGTTTTGACGATTATCGAATCCAGCAAAATGCTTCACACTGGCAACCGCTGCCTGAATATCATCGGGAAGATTTTACAATTGGCATCCTGGGCGCTGGCGTGTTGGGCAGTAAAGTCGCACAGAGTCTACAAACATGGCGCTTTCCGCTGCGTTGCTGGAGTCGCAGTCGTAAATCCTGGCCAGATGTACAAAGCTTTGCTGGAGGCGAAGAGCTGAAGGCATTTCTGAGTCAATGCCGGGTACTGATTAATCTGTTACCGAATACGCCCGAAACCGTCGGCATTATTAATCAACAATTATTCAATCAATTACCGGATGGCGCGTATCTTCTCAATCTGGCGCGTGGCGTCCATGTGGTGGAAGATGACCTGCTCGCGGCGCTGGAAAGTGGCAAGATTAAAGGAGCAATGCTGGATGTTTTTAATCGTGAACCTTTACCGCCGGAAAGCCCGCTCTGGCAACATCCACGCGTCACGATAACGCCACATGTGGCAGCTATTACTCGCCCCGTCGAAGCAGTGGAGTATATTTCGCGCACCATTTCCCAGCTAGAAAGAGGTGAGGCTGTCAGCGGGCAAGTCGACCGAGTTCGAGGCTACTAATAAAGCGCCAGGATTCCTGCTATCCTTGGCAAGAATTGAATACAGGAGAGAGTTATGTATCCCGTCGACCTACATATGCATACCGTTGCCAGCACGCATGCATACAGCACATTAAGTGACTACATTGCCCAGGCTAAACAGAAGGGAATCAAGCTTTTTGCAATTACCGATCACGGCCCGGATATGGAAGATGCGCCGCATCACTGGCATTTCATTAATATGCGTATTTGGCCACGAGTGGTTGATGGGGTAGGGATCCTGCGCGGCATTGAAGCCAACATTAAAAATGTTGACGGTGAAATTGACTGTAGCGGCAAAATGTTTGAGTCGCTGGATTTAATCATTGCTGGTTTTCATGAACCGGTTTTTGCACCACATGATGAAGCGACCAATACGCAAGCGATGATCGCGACTATCGCCAGCGGCAATGTGCACATAATAAGCCATCCGGGCAATCCGAAATATTCCATTGATTTCAAAGCAGTTGCGGAAGCAGCCGCGAAACACCAGGTCGCGCTGGAAATCAATAATTCGTCCTTCCTACACTCGCGCAAAGGCAGTGAAGATAACTGCCGTGCAGTTGCCGCTGCGGTGCGCGATGCTGGCGGTTGGGTGGCATTAGGCTCGGATTCTCATACCGCGTTTACTATGGGTGATTTTGAAGAGTGTCGTAAAATTCTTGACGCGGTTGATTTTCCAGAAGAACGCATTTTGAATGTTTCACCGCGCCGTTTACTCAACTTCCTGGAATCCCGCGGTATGGCGCCGATTGCGGAATTTGCTGAACTTTAATTGCTTTTATGGAAATAAATAAATGAACGAGTTTTCTATCCTGTGTCGTGTACTGGGGTCACTTTATTACCGCCAACCGCAGGACCCTTTACTGGTTCCGCTGTTTACCCTGATTCGTGAGGGAAAATTGGCAGCGAGCTGGCCTCTGGAGCAGGATGAGTTGCTGGCACGCTTGCAGAAAAGTTGTGATATGGCGCAAGTATCTGCCGATTACAATGCGCTGTTTATCGGCGATGAATGTGCAGTACCGCCTTACCGCAGTGCCTGGGTTGAGGGCGCGACGGAAGCGGAAGTGCGTGCTTTTCTTTCAGAACGCGGGATGCCGTTAGCAGATACGCCAGCCGATCACATCGGCACGTTACTGCTTGCGGCTTCCTGGCTGGAGGATCAGTCAACGGAAGATGAAAGCGAAGCTCTGGAAACGTTGTTCAGCGAGTATCTGTTGCCGTGGTGTGGCGCATTTCTCGGTAAAATTGAGGCCCATGCAACCACGCCGTTCTGGCGCACTATGGCACCACTGACCCGCGATGCTATCGGCGCAATGTGGGATGAACTTGAGGAAGAAAAAGAAGAATAAGTGTGATCGTGATCACTAATGAATGCAACATCAAACTCTACGTTGCATAAAATGTGTGCTCGATCTCATTCATGGCCGCGTTTTCTGCTATCATTCGCGGCATGAACATACTTCTCTCTATTGCAATCACAACAGGCATTCTCTCCGGTATCTGGGGATGGGTGGCCGTTTCCCTTGGTTTACTCAGCTGGGCGGGTTTCCTTGGCTGCACGGCCTACTTTGCCTGTCCGCAAGGTGGCCTGAAAGGGTTGGCGATCTCCGCTGCGACGCTGCTTAGCGGTGTGGTGTGGGCAATGGTCATTATTTACGGTAGTGCGCTGGCACCCCATCTGGAAATAGTTGGCTATGTCATGACTGGCATTGTCGCTTTCCTGATGTGTATTCAGGCCAAACAGCTATTGCTGTCATTTGTTCCGGGTACATTTATCGGTGCGTGTGCGATGTTTGCCGCGCAGGGAAACTGGAAACTGGTATTGCCATCTCTGGCGCTTGGGCTGGTGTTTGGTTACGCGATGAAAAACAGTGGGCTTTGGTTGGCGGCGCGCAGTGCTAAGACCGCTAACCATGAGCAACAAGTAAAAAATAAAGCGTGAGAGAATCACGCTTTATATTGAATACGTAAAAGCCGGATTAATACTCCGGCTTTTTTATGGATCAGGATTCCGGCGGTACTGACAGATGGCGGTATTTCACCAGAATGTCATTCTGCAGATCTGCTTTATTCTGCAAATCCCACAGACCGCGGTCGATACCATCATTAATCAGGAAGATAACACCGGTTTCAATCGCCGACATCAGGCATAGCATAACGGGTTCGTTTGAGGTATATCCTACTTCCCCTTCCAGTAGCCGCTGGTAGTCGATAAAGCGGAAGACGCCGGCCTGGACTTCATAGGAAAGAATGGTCTTACTGGTGTTCACTGATGACAGGATTTCACCGGTGCTGACATTAACGACACGCAAGTTCACCGCGATTTGGTCAAGTTGGTACTGCGTATCGGCGCCAATACCGAAGTATCTCGCCCCGGCACCGCCCGATTTCACGTTACTTTCATAACCAATAATCGACCCTTCAACCATGATATTGGCTGCCGTCAGCGACTGTAGCGGGATCCGGTTATTGAGCGCAACGGTGCCATTTTCCTGTGCCGCACGAATAATCTTACGTTCGTTCAGTAAGTTTTGTAGGCCCTGACGCTCCAGCGGTACAAACCAACGCGAATCTTTCAATGCGGTGACCAACATAGCGGTCGCGCTTTGCGGAACTGCGGTGGAGAAGTTACTTGCCGGATAGGGTTTAAATTGTCCAGTTTCATCCTGGATGTTGTATACCGAGACAAAGATTTTGCCCGTTGGCGAAGGCAAATGGGTTAAATCTTTGTAGCTTTGAGCTCGAGGCATTAATGTCGGCTTGGCGGCTTCTTTTGGTGGTGCGGTTAAGCATCCACTCAGCAACATGACTGCAACCAAAACAAATAAGCGCTGCATATTATTTTCCTTTCAAAGCTGGGGCTTAAAAATCGGTTGAGTTATTTTGTAATCCCGAAACCTGAATCGTGGACGTTTGACCCGTTTTACGATCGGTTACGTTCAGTTGCAGCTGACCATCCCGGTTGGCAATATCGACGATATATTCGTTAGTCACCATTCGTCCTGGCTGACCTGTATTAATATTTGTCAGCAGCCCACCTAATATTTGTGACTGAATGGCCTGGGTGAAGTTATCTAACGCCGAGGGTGTTTCAATACCAAAGTCATCATTATAGCTAGGGTCTTTATACGAGTTCTGTGCCTGGGCGCTGTTTAGTAAAAAAGCACCATTATTGGGGTTGCCACCAAAATTAGGATTGCGGAACTGGAAGGTCATATTTCCGGCCCAACTTATTGGCGAAATTAGCATGAGTAGAATTACTGCATGTTTGACACGCATTGCAGCCTCCGGACAATTTAATTTAAAATTCATCAGGCGCTAAATCGCCCGTACTCAGTAAAGCCTGACTAATCTGTCGACGGTTCAGTGCTTCTTCAGTTTGTGCCAGTGCAAAGACAACAGTTTTCTCGAAGTCTCTTTTCAATGGGAATAAAAAAGTCTGGAAAATAACGTCCTGATTTACCGTTATGGTGATCCAGCTTCCCCATCGTGCACTGGGCCTTTCATTAATCGTCAAGTTCCCGGTATAGCTACTTTCCCATTTATCACTAAAGGCACGATAAAAATCATGTCCAATGGATGAAACAGTATGGTCAGTTAACAATCCCGGTACTTCTACCTCTACGGCGTGAACATTCCCCGCAGCGAAGAAAATATTCGCTGCTACAATCCAGCATAAATAACGTTTCATGGCTTTATCGCCTGAGGTTATCGTTTGCCCATGAGACTGCTTGAGTCCGGTTTTTGACTGCTATCTTCTTGAAAAGATTATAAAGATGCGTTTTAACCGTATTTTCGCTGATGAACAGCGAACGAGCAATCTCGTTATTGGAGGCGCCGATACGCAGTTTATTAAGGATCTCTTTTTCCCTATGAGTAAGGAGGGCAGATTCCGTGCTGTTATAACGATAGTTACCTGAATGTGTAATCAGATAGCTGGCAAGTTTTTGCGTAAAGTAGCATTCCCCGCGTAAGACGCCTTGCAACCCATTGATGACGCGTTCTTGATCCTCCAGGGCGTAAAAAACACCGTTGATATGAGGCCAGTTTTCAATGTCGCGGTACGGGTAATCGTCTGGAGTATTTAACAACAGTGTTTTGATGTTGTTGTGTTTTCTGCTTAATGTATCTTGCCAGTAATGGATGAGTTTTTTATCTGCTTCCATCATATCCAACAAAATAATGCAGCCAGAAGATATATCGTCCAGAGAACGTTGAATGTTATGTAGTTTTCCTGTGATTGCCAGCGATTGTTTTAAATGCTGCAATAACGCAGTCGCTTGCAAGGAAGGTTTAGTGATTAACAGTAATGTATGACCATGAATACTATGGACTTCATTAAACATGATGAAACCCCGCTCTTTTTATTAATCGCACACCTGACAGCTGCCTTTATTCAATAAAGGCACCAGAAGTACTGACAGATGTTGCACTGCTGTGTGTAGTAATAAATCAACCCTAAATGGGTAAAAAATAAAACTAATGGATTACATCTGATTTCAATCTAGCCATTACAAATCTTAAATCAAGTGTTAAACATGTAACAAAATGTAATCTGGTAATTAAATTTGTTAACATTAAGGGATTGTTAAGTTTGGTAATGATAGAAAAGTTGTACATATGGCTTTTATTGCACAATTTTGAAAAGTCATACAAATACACGTAACTACATGATTATTTTAATAAATGTTATTTATCTCTGGTCCTTTTGTTGCGCTAAAATTGTCTGCATTTTCAGATTCTCTTCATGGACAATTTTTGGCTGCAAAAAAACGATGTTTGTGACGGCTTGTCAGGCAAACATATCGACAGAATCTTCGTGAATCATGAGGAGAGATAGTTTGTCGAATTTTCGCGGTCAAAAAACGACGGTTTAAAAGTAAACAAAATAATTTTTGCGTAAATAACAGCGTATTTACGCGAGTTTTAATACTTTGGCATGAGTAAAAAAAGAAAAATACAACGCGCGGGTGAGTTATTAAAAATATTTCCGCAGACATACTTTCCATCGTAACGCAGCGTTAACAAAAAACGGTTTGCGTTAACAACCAAGTTGAAATGATTTAAATTTCTTAAATGTACGACCAGGTCCAGGGTGACAACATGAAAAACAGATTGTTATTTATGATGTTAACAGTACTGGGTGCGCCTGGGATTGCAGCCGCGGCAGGTTATGATTTAGCTAATTCAGAGTATAACTTTGCGGTAAATGAATTGAGTAAGTCTTCATTTAATCAGGCAGCCATAATTGGTCAAGCTGGTGCTAATAATAGTGCACAGTTACGGCAGGGAGGCTCTAAACTTTTGTCGGTTGTTTCGCAAGATGGTAATAACAACCGGGCAAAGATTGACCAGACAGGAGATTATAACCTTGCGTATATTGATCAGGCGGGCAATGCCAACGATGCCAGTATTTCGCAGGGCGCATATGGTAATACAGCAATGATTATCCAGAAAGGTTCTGGTAATAAAGCAAATATTACGCAGTATGGTACTCAAAAAACGGCAATTGTAGTGCAGAGACAGTCGCAAATGGCTATTCGCGTAACACAGCGTTAATTTCCATTCGACTTTTAAATCAATCCGATGGGGGTTTTACATGAAACTTTTAAAAGTAGCAGCAATTGCAGCAATCGTATTCTCCGGTAGCGCTCTGGCAGGTTCTATTCCTCAGTACGGCGGTGGCGGCGGCAACCACGGTGGTGGCGGTAATAACAGCGGCCCGAATTCTGAACTGAATATTTACCAATACGGTGGCGGTAACTCTGCTGTTGCATTGCAGGCTGATGCCCGCAACTCTGATCTGACTATTACCCAGCACGGCGGCGGTAATGGCGCAGACGTGGGACAAGGTTCTGATGACAGCTCAATTGAACTGACCCAACGTGGCTTTGGTAACAGCGCGACACTGGATCAGTGGAACGGTAAAAACTCTGAAATGACTGTTAAACAGTTCGGTGGCGGCAACGGTGCAGCAGTTGACCAGACTGCATCTAACTCCAGCGTCAACGTAACTCAGGTTGGCTTTGGTAACAACGCGACCGCTCATCAGTACTAATATAGAATTTGTATTACAGAAACAGGGCGCAAGCCCTGTTTTTTTTCGGGAGAATAGTATGAACGCGTTATTACTTCTCGCGGCGCTTTCCAGCCAGATAACCTTTAATACAACCCAGCAAGGTGACATGTACACCATTATTCCTGAGGTTACTCTGACGCAATCATGCTTGTGCCGGGTGCAAATATTATCTCTGCGTGAAGGCAGTTCGGGACAAAGTCAGACGAAGCAAGAAAAGACCCTTTCATTACCCGCTAATCAACCCATTGCCTTGACGAAGTTGAGTTTAAATATTTCCCCGGACGATCGGGTGAAAATAGTTGTTACTGTTTCTGATGGACAGTCACTTCATTTATCACAACAATGGCCGCCCTCTTCAGGAAAGTCTTAATGTATTGATAGTTGAGCATAAAATGAGCCGGAAGAGAATGGTCGGATACGAATCGACCACCTGAAAGCATGGATAACACACCCTCAAGGATGATTAATCATTGAGGAAATAGAAGAGATGTTCAGACCGTTATTAAACTCCCTTATGCTTGGCAGCCTGGTTTTTCCTTTTTTTGCAACAGCGGAAAGCAATGCGCAAGGTGGCGTGATTCATTTTTATGGTCAAATTGTGGAACCGGCGTGTGACGTGAGCTCCCTACAAGCGCCAGTTGAAATGACCTGTATGCAAAATGGTCCTGTACAGAGCAAAACGTATTCCAGCAAAGAGCTAATGAGCGGCAAAGTTAAAAATGCGCAAATTGCCTCAGTAAAAGTGCAGTATCTTGATGAGCAGAAAAAGCTGGCTGTGATGAATATCGAATATAACTAAGTTTCTGAACCACTCACGTCGCCGACAAGAAAAATGCGATTTCTCTAAAAACCCTGCTGTACACTTAAGAAACAAGATGGTGTAAGGAGGCGTTATGAAATCGCGTATTCATGTTGTACAGGGCGATATTACCAAACTGGCCGTTGATGTGATTGTTAATGCGGCAAATCCATCGTTGATGGGGGGAGGCGGCGTCGATGGCGCTATACATCGCGCTGCCGGTCCGGCGCTGCTGGATGCCTGTTTAAAAGTCAGACAACAACAGGGCGATTGCCCTACGGGACACGCAGTAATTACCCTCGCAGGCGATCTCCCCGCCAAAGCTGTTGTACACACTGTTGGACCCGTGTGGCGCGGCGGAGAACAAAATGAAGATCAGCTATTGCAGGATGCCTATCTCAATAGTCTGCGACTGGTGGCGGCGAACAGTTATACATCGGTAGCTTTCCCTGCCATTAGTACTGGTGTTTATGGATACCCACGCGCAGCAGCAGCTGAAATAGCAGTAAAAACCGTTTCGGAATTTATTATCCGTCACGCTTTACCCGAGCAGGTATACTTTGTCTGTTATGATGAAGAAAACGCCCATCTCTACGAAAGACTCCTTACCCAACAAGGAGATGAATGATTTGCCTCGGCTGGCGAGCGCGGTGTTGCACTTGTGTTCGCAACATCCAGGACTGTGCGGCATTTTCCCCCTTGATAAAGGTCTGGATGCGTTTGCCGCACGTTATCGCCTGGCAGAAATGGCGGAACATACGCTGGATGTTCAGTATTACATCTGGCAGGACGATATGTCGGGGCGGTTACTGTTTTCCGCTCTGTTAGCCGCCGCGAAGCGTGGCGTTCGCGTTCGTTTGTTGCTTGATGACAACAATACCCCCGGACTTGATGACATTTTACGCTTGCTTGATAGCCACCCGCGGATTGAAGTTCGACTTTTCAATCCTTTCTCATTTCGCTTATTGCGTCCGCTTGGCTATATCACCGATTTTTCCCGTCTCAATCGACGTATGCACAATAAGAGTTTTACCGTCGATGGCGTGGTGACGCTGGTGGGGGGGAGAAACATCGGCGATGCATATTTTGGTGCAGGAGAAGAACCGCTTTTTTCAGATTTAGATGTGATGGCAATGGGGCCGGTTGTTGAGGACGTCGCTGATGATTTCGCCCGCTACTGGTATTGCAAATCAGTTTCACCCTTGCAGCATGTTCTGGATGTGCCAGAAGGTGAAATGGCTGATCGTATTGAACTACCCGCATCCTGGCATAATGACAGCATCACGCATCGCTATTTGCGTAAACTGGAATCAAGCCCTTTTATGAATCAACTCGTTGAGGGGGCGTTACCGCTTATTTGGGCAAAAACGCGTTTATTAAGTGATGATCCTGCGAAAGGGGAGGGCAAAGCAAAACGCCATTCCCTTCTGCCGCAGCGACTGTTCGATATCATGGGGTCACCCGGTGAGCGGATTGATATTATCTCTTCCTATTTTGTGCCGACGCGTGCAGGTGTAGCGCAACTGTTACGGATGGTAAGAAAAGGGGTAAAGATAGCAATCTTAACCAACTCACTTGCCGCCAATGATGTCGCTGTGGTGCATGCTGGCTACGCACGCTGGCGCAAAAAATTGCTCCGTTATGGCGTGGAACTCTATGAACTAAAGCCGACGCAGGAACAACCCGGTACACTGCACGACCGCGGAATAACCGGGAATTCCGGTGCCAGTCTGCATGCCAAGACCTTCAGTGTCGATGGCAAAACCGTATTTATTGGTTCATTCAATTTCGACCCGCGTTCAACATTACTCAACACTGAAATGGGCCTGGTAATAGAGAGCAAAATGCTGGCGCAACTGATCGATAAACGCTTTATTCAGAGTCAGTATGATGCGGCCTGGCAGCTGCGTCTGGATCGATGGGGGCGGATTAACTGGGTCGATCGTCGCGGGAAGGAAGAAATTATTCTCAAAAAAGAACCCGCAACCAGTTTCTGGAAGCGGGTTTTGGTCAGACTGGCGTCAATATTACCCGTTGAATGGTTATTGTAAGTGTGGCTCAGCGGGCTGGCGCTTTATCATTCTCGCGCTTAGTGGCCGGTTTTCCGGAGAACAAAAACTTCAACAACGGAATGCGTAAATGAATTTCATACAGAATTATCGCAATCCCTATCACAAATATCAGGCCGCAGAGAAAACCAAGCCAATTTGAGGTGATATGCGGGGTGATGTATGCGCCGAAAAACAGCGTTAACGGGTGGTGAACCAGGTAGATAAACAGCGATGCGTTTACAAAATAGGTCACCCGCGCCGACTGAAAATTGAGCAAACGGTGACCAAAGGAGAAAACCACATTCACCATCCACAAGCCGAGTACCATCGTGATCACCGACTCGGTTTCATACATCCAGGCATCGCCGCTACCGTAACGTTGATTGAGCAAATAGGCGACAAATGCCATTGCTGCAGCGAGTGTGCAACCACGAGAAGGTGTGGTAAACAAGGCTTTAAGATTAGGGAAAATAAAAGCTAATGCACCAAGGATAAAAAACGGCATATAAAACAGCGTCTGCATGAAAATAAAATTGAACATGCCATCGCTTAAAATGGGCGGATAAACGATAAAGAGCGTTCTTCTTATTGCCGCATAGCCGATGCCGAGGCATAAGAAGATCACCGATAGTTTAGCCATTGAGAATTTTTTATTTTTGTTATCGGAATTATCTAAATTGTCTTTGATGCGCTTAAATATCCATATGCAAAGTGTCGTCATGACCACCAATACCAGTAAAAACCACAGGTGCGAAATTAATTCCCAGGCCAGTGTATTATATTTGTCATACAATGACAGGCCAGGCCAGCTTTCTGCTTTGCCTTTGACATACTGCAGCATAATGAATTGCGGCAAGGTCAGCAGAGGAATGGCCGTTAACATCGGGATCCCCACGCGTTCGACACGAACTTTCCACCATTTTTTCAATGGGTAGCGCAAAAAAAGCATGTAGGAAAAATAACCAGAAATAACGAAAAATACCTGCATGCGGAACGAGTGGATGAAATCGTTAAAAAGTGTCAGCCACCAGGACGGCTCTGCGCTATTCACATGCCAGGTGTGGCTTGAATAGATTAAAGAAATATGAAAAGGGATCCCTAACAACATCAACCAGGCGCGGATGGAGTCGAGGAAATATTCACGCTGCGCGGGTACTGGATTCATATATGGTTAACTAATCTCGGATTTTTCGTCTTATCCCTGCCGGGGAATGCCTTTAGACTTTTGCCATAACAACATCGACCTGACCGCATCTGGCACAGGCTTCGCGGGTGTTTTTGCGCGGCATAGTCACTACCACTAACCAAAATGGAAGCGTCTGTAAGACTGTTGATAAATAAATTTGCTGGCAAACCCTACACGAACTCGCTGCTTCTGTCTTTAGGAGAAGCACGGAAAGTGAAAACGGCCGCAATCAAGTGCTTAATCCATGAGCCAGCATGCTGAATAACGCCGGGATTCTGTTGTCGTAATGGCTGGTTATCCATTAAAATAGATCGGATCGATATAAGCACACAAAGGGGGAAGTGCTTACTTATTATGAAACATAAACTACAAATGATGAAAATGCGTTGGTTGAGTGCTGCAGTAATGTTAACCCTGTATACCTCTTCAAGCTGGGCGTTCAGCATTGACGATGTTGCAAAGCAAGCTCAATCCTTAGCCGGAAAAGGCTATGAGGCGCCTAAAAGCAACTTGCCCTCCGTTTTCCGCGACATGAAATACGCGGACTATCAGCAGATCCAGTTTAATCATGACAAAGCCTACTGGAACAATCTGAAGACCCCATTCAAGCTCGAGTTCTACCATCAGGGTATGTACTTCGACACGCCGGTCAAAATCAATGAAGTTACTGCAACGGCAGTAAAAAGAATCAAATACAGTCCGGATTATTTTACATTCGGCGATGTTCAGCATGACAAAGACACGGTAAAAGACCTTGGTTTTGCCGGTTTTAAAGTGCTTTACCCGATCAACAGCAAAGATAAAAACGATGAAATCGTCAGCATGCTCGGGGCCAGCTATTTCCGCGTGATTGGTGCAGGTCAGGTTTATGGCCTTTCTGCCCGCGGCCTGGCAATTGATACCGCGTTGCCATCCGGTGAAGAATTTCCGCGCTTTAAAGAGTTTTGGATCGAGCGACCAAAACCGACTGATAAACGTTTAACCATTTATGCATTGCTTGACTCACCGCGAGCGACAGGCGCTTACAAGTTTGTGGTTATGCCAGGACGTGACACGGTTGTTGATGTGCAGTCTAAAATTTATCTGCGCGACAAAGTCGGCAAACTGGGTGTTGCGCCGCTAACCAGTATGTTCCTGTTCGGACCGAACCAGCCGTCTCCGGCGAATAACTATCGTCCGGAATTGCACGACTCAAATGGCTTGTCTATCCATGCCGGTAACGGCGAGTGGATCTGGCGTCCGCTGAATAACCCGAAACATCTGGCAGTTAGCAGCTTCTCTATGGAGAATCCGCAAGGGTTTGGTCTGTTACAGCGTGGCCGCAACTTCTCTCGTTTTGAAGATCTCGACGACCGTTACGATCTGCGTCCAAGCGCCTGGGTAACACCGAAAGGGGAGTGGGGCAAAGGTAGCGTTGAGTTGGTAGAAATCCCGACTAACGATGAAACTAACGATAACATCGTCGCTTACTGGACGCCGGACCAGCTGCCGGAACCGGGTAAAGAGATGAACTTTAAATACACCATCACCTTCAGCCGGGACGAAGACAAATTGCATGCGCCAGATAACGCCTGGGTACAGCAGACGCGTCGTTCAACGGGGGATGTGAAACAATCAAACCTGATTCGTCAACCTGACGGTACTATCGCCTTTGTGGTCGATTTTACTGGTGCAGAAATGAAAAAACTGCCAGCGGATACGCCAGTCACCGCACAAACCAGTATTGGCGATAATGGTGAGATTGTAGAGAGTACAGTGCGTTATAACCCGGTCACCAAAGGCTGGCGTCTGGTAATGCGCGTGAAAGTGAAAGATGCCAAGAAAACCACTGAAATGCGTGCTGCGCTGGTGAATGCCGATCAGACGTTGAGTGAAACCTGGAGCTACCAGTTACCTGCCAATGAATAAAACAACTGAGTACATTGACGCAATGCCCATCTCCGCCAGTGAGAAAGCGGCATTGCCGAAGACCGATATCCGCGCCGTTCATCAGGCGCTGGATGCCGAACACCGCATCTATGCGCGGGAGGATGACTCCCCGCAAGGGTCGGTGAAGGCACGTCTTGAACAAGCCTGGCCGGATTCGCTGGCTGATGGGCAGTTAATTAAGGACGACGAAGGACGCGATCAGCTTCAGGCAATGCCGAAAGCAAAACGCTCCTCTATGTTTCCCGATCCGTGGCGAACTAACCCGGTAGGGCGATTCTGGGATCGTCTGCGCGGCCGCGATGTGACACCGCGCTATCTGGCTCGGTTAACCAAAGAAGAACAGGAAAGCGAGCAAAAGTGGCGTACCGTCGGGACAATCCGTCGTTATATCCTGCTTATCCTGACACTGGCGCAAACCGTTGTCGCTACCTGGTACATGAAGACGATTCTGCCGTACCAGGGGTGGGCGTTTATTAATCCGGTTGATATGGTCGATCAGGATCTGTGGGTTTCCTTTATGCAGCTCCTGCCTTATATGCTGCAAACCGGCATTCTGATCCTCTTTGCTGTTCTTTTCTGCTGGGTGTCTGCCGGTTTCTGGACCGCGTTGATGGGGTTCCTGCAACTGCTCATTGGTCGCGATAAATACAGTATTTCTGCGTCGACCGTTGGCGATGAACCGCTAAACCCGGAGCATCGTACGGCATTGATCATGCCCATCTGTAATGAAGACGTGAATCGCGTCTTTGCAGGCTTGCGCGCAACGTGGGAATCGGTAAAAGCCACCGGCAATGCTAAACACTTTGATGTCTACATTCTGAGTGATAGTTACAACCCGGATATCTGCGTCGCAGAGCAAAAAGCCTGGATGGAGCTTATCGCTGAAGTCGGCGGCGAAGGGCAGATTTTCTATCGCCGCCGCCGCCGTCGTGTAAAGCGTAAAAGCGGTAATATCGATGACTTCTGCCGTCGCTGGGGCAGTCAGTACAGCTACATGGTAGTGCTGGATGCCGATTCAGTGATGACCGGTGATTGCTTGTGCGGCCTGGTGCGCCTGATGGAAGCCAACCCGAACGCCGGGATTATCCAGTCTTCGCCGAAAGCATCTGGTATGGATACGCTGTACGCGCGCTGCCAGCAGTTTGCGACCCGTGTTTATGGGCCATTGTTCACTGCCGGTCTGCACTTCTGGCAACTTGGCGAGTCGCACTATTGGGGGCATAAC
Organism: Escherichia sp. E4736; assembly: GCF_005781225.1. NCBI lineage: Bacteria > Pseudomonadati > Pseudomonadota > Gammaproteobacteria > Enterobacterales > Enterobacteriaceae > Escherichia > Escherichia sp. E4736. The sequence goes on from NZ_VATT01000007.1 coordinate 156,192, forward strand.
GCGATTATCCGCGTGAAACCCTTTATCGAGCACTGCGCGCTGGCGCCGTTGCCGGGTGAAGGCTCTTTTGCCGGTTCAATCCTGTCGCACGACTTTGTAGAAGCGGCACTGATGCGCCGTGCAGGTTGGGGAGTATGGATTGCGTACGATCTCCCGGGCTCTTATGAAGAGTTGCCACCAAACTTGCTGGACGAGCTAAAGCGTGACCGTCGCTGGTGTCACGGCAACCTGATGAACTTCCGCCTGTTCCTGGTCAAAGGGATGCACCCGGTACACCGTGCGGTGTTCCTGACGGGGGTAATGTCTTATCTCTCTGCGCCGCTGTGGTTTATGTTCCTCGCGCTCTCGACCGCATTGCAGGTAGTGCATGCGTTGACCGAACCGCAATACTTCCTGCAACCACGGCAGTTGTTTCCGGTGTGGCCGCAATGGCGTCCTGAACTGGCGATTGCACTGTTTGCCTCAACAATGGTGCTGCTGTTCCTGCCAAAATTGTTGAGTATTTTGCTCATCTGGTGCAAAGGGACTAAAGAGTATGGTGGCTTCTGGCGCGTCACCTTGTCGCTGCTACTGGAAGTGCTGTTCTCCGTACTGCTGGCGCCGGTGCGCATGCTGTTTCATACGGTATTCGTGGTTAGTGCATTCCTCGGCTGGGAGGTAGTGTGGAATTCACCGCAACGTGATGATGACTCCACTTCCTGGGGAGAAGCGTTTAAACGTCACGGTTCGCAACTGTTACTGGGTCTTGTGTGGGCGGTTGGCATGGCATGGCTGGATCTGAGATTCCTGTTCTGGCTGGCGCCGATTGTCTTCTCGCTGATCCTGTCACCGTTTGTTTCGGTGATCTCCAGCCGTGCGACCGTGGGGCTGCGTGCTAAACGCTGGAAACTGTTCCTGATCCCGGAAGAGTATTCACCGCCGCAGGTGCTGGTAGATACCGATCGTTTCCTTGAGATGAACCGTCAACGTTCTCTCGACGATGGCTTTATGCACGCGGTATTTAACCCGTCGTTTAACGCCCTGGCAACGGCAATGGCGACCGCTCGTCACCGCGCCAGTAAGGTGCTGGAAATCGCCCGTGACCGCCACGTTGAACAGGCGCTGAACGAGACGCCAGAGAAGCTGAACCGCGATCGTCGTCTGGTGCTTTTGAGCGATCCGGTAACGATGGCACGTTTGCATTTCCGCGTATGGAACTCTCCGGAGAAATATTCTTCATGGGTGAGTTACTATGAAGGGATAAAGCTGAATCCACAGGCATTGCGTAACCCGGATGCGGCTTCGCAATAAAAATGTAGTTGCCTGATGCGCTACGCTTATCAGGCCTACATCGTTCCTGCAATATATTGAGTTTGCAAGATTTTGTAGGTCGGATAAGGCGTTCACGCCGCATCCGGCAAAAACAACGAGCCAATAAAAATACCGGCGTAATGCCGGTATTTTTTTAGGAAAGAGGTATCAAATGCGTTTCATTGTGGTAGGCATCATGGTTACCTTACTGAGTGGCTGTGGCAGCATCATTAGCCGCACTTTACCGGGGCAGGGGCATGGCAACCAATATTATCCCGGGGTGCAATGGGATGTTCGTGACTCCGCATGGCGCTATGTTACGATCCTCGATCTGCCGTTCTCCCTCGTCTTTGATACCTTACTGCTGCCCATTGATATTCAACATGGGCCATATGAGTAATTAGCGCTCATCCCATTCATCGGCGGCAGCGCGTCCTTCTTCAGTATCCAGAGGCGGCTCAAGCTGAAATTCGCCTTCGTCCCATTCATGCAGCGTATTTTCATCCTGCCATTCCTGGCGGATTTCAATTTCATCATAATCGCCGTCAAAGACGCTTTGTGCAGCTTCACCGCTGAACATTGGCAGACATTCACCTTCTTCGCCTTCATCAGCAAAAAACTCAACCTGCCACATAATGTCGCCATCTTGCAGAATATATTTCTGGACATTGAACTGTTGCACATTTGCTTCATCTGCATCGATTCCGGGGTTGTCAGCAAGAAATTCTTCCCGTGCGGCATCAATGGCTTCTTCAAGCGTTGCGTACATAGTCATCACGATTCTCCCTTTGATTTGATGATGTATTCAGGGAAAGAATAGCTGATTATGCGCTTTTGCAAGTATGAAAGGCGAAAAATCAGCCTGTCACTTGGGGCAATCGGCGGCGACGCAAACTGTTCCAGGAATAAACCGCGTTAAACAACACAACTCCTGCGGTGACCAGAAACACTGCGCGGAAACCATAGTTTGCTGAGATAGCCGCGCCCATCAATGGTCCCGTAACGTTGCCAATATCACGAAATGACTGGTTGTAGCTGAAAATTCGTCCGGCGATTTGGTTTGTTGAGTTATAAACCAGTAGCGTTTGTACTGCGGGGAGTAACGCGCCATCGGCGGCTCCGAGTAAAAAGCGTAAAACCCCCAGCTGGAATGGTGTCTGGACGTAAGACATAGGGATTAACAGCAGCACAGAAAAGAGCAGCGCCGTTATCAGGATCTTCTCTGGCCCGATACGATCCCCCAGTTTGCCAAGCCGTGGCGCGCTAAGTAGCGCAGCCACGCCGGGGACCGAGGCAATCATGCCACTGATAAAAGCGACATTACTGACATTCCCCGCCAGTTCGCGGACATAGAGTGTCAGGATTGGCGCGATTGAACCGGTGGCGACCTGGATGATTAATGTTGTGACAAACAGGCTAAGTACCAGCTTCGGGTTTTTAAGCGATGTCACGACATCCCGCATGTGCAGCATCTCTTTTTTGCTGACTGGCTGGAATTTCTCTTTGATACAAAATAGGGTGACGAAAAAGCAGAGTATTAGCACACTGGCGGTAATAAAAAATACCGGACGTAAGCCGTAGTTATCGGCGAGCAGGCCGCCAGCCATGGGGCCGAGCAGCGCGCCGCTAACCCCACCGGTAGAGAGCGTACCCAGCGCCCAGCCGCTTTTATTGCGTGGGACCTGAGTGGCGATTAGTGCGTTGGCATTAGGGACAAATCCACCGAGCAGACCCAGCAATGCTCGCAGGATCAGAAATTGCCAGATATTTTGCACTACCCCCATCAACACCATCACGATACCCATCCCGAGGGCAGAGCGCAGGAGCATAATTTTTCGACCTTTGCGGTCAGCTAATCCTCCCCAGAACGGAGAAGCAATGGCGGAAAATAGAAAGGTAATACTGAAGACAATCCCTGACCACATATTTAGTGCCGAGTGGCCCGTAACGCCAAGTTGCTCAACGTAGAGGGGTAAGAACGGCATTACCAGACTGAAGGCGGCGCCGGTAAGAAAACAGCCAAGCCAGGCAACGAGCAGGTTTCGTTTCCAGTTTATGGGAGTGTCATTTTCACAGGGTGACATAGCAATCCGCTGTTGGTGCGCCAGGGCGCGGTGAACAAGAGAATAAAAGATAAGCACACTAATTATGCGCCTGACTTATAAGTGACGCAATGCAGAGAGCTTTTATCGCTAAATCAGGGGATTTGATGCTGATGTGCCGGATGCGATGCTGCGCATCCGGCATAAAGAAGGTTAGTAACGTGAAGGAACGCCTTCCGGGCGCGTTTTGAAGCGGCGATGCAACCACATGTATTGTTCTGGCGCCATCATGATGCATTTTTCGACCACTTTGTTCATCCACGCGGCGGTGGTTTCAGCGTTATCCAGAGGCGGTGAACACTCTGGCGGCAGCATGATCAACTGATAACCTTTGCCGTCCGGCTTACGACGAGGGACAAATGGCACCAGACATGCGCCGGACATTCGTGCCAACATCCAGGTGCCGCTAGTGGTTGCCGCCTGCTCAACAGCGAACAATGGCACAAAAACGCTCGAGCGCGGACCGTAATCGTGATCCGGCGCATACCAGACGACTTCACCTTTTTTAAGTGCTTTAATCATCCCTTTTAAATCTTTGCGATCGAGCATCGATTTATTCGAACGCAGGCGGCCCCAGGTTTGCAGCCAGTCGATCAATGGATTGTCATTCGGGCGATAAACCCCGATCCCCGGCTCCTGCATTCCAAATTGTCGTGCACCGAGTTCCAGCGTCAGAAAATGGATGCCAACTAACAGGATGCCACGCTTTTGCGCCTGCACGTCACGGACATGCTCCATGCCGATAACTTCCGTCCAGCGGGCAACCCGACTTTCTGGCCAGAACCATGCCATGCCGGTTTCCATCAGTCCCATGCCAACGGATTCAAAATTCTTAATCACCATCTGCTGGCGCTCTTGTTCGCTCATTTCCGGGAAGCACAGTTCCAGGTTGCGATGCACAATTTTGGCGCGTCGTTTCATTAAACGTAACGCCAGTCGCCCCGTCGCAATGCCAAGGCGGTAGATGATTGGGTAGGGTAACTGAACGACTAACCAAAGTACGCCAATACCCAACCAGGTTAACCAATAACGCGGATGAAGCAGTGCGGTGGAGAACTTGGGTAGATTCGTCATATCAATCCTGTCTTTCAACCTATACGGGCAATTGTATGTATTGTCGCATTTTTTCGCCCTCAACCAAAATTTGAGGCTGAAGACTGGGCGAAAATGCCGCGCATGTAAACTATTAATAATTTTTAATGCGCAAATGTAGCGTAAAGTGTGTGGATGTTAATTTGCGATTATTGCTATATCATGCGCCGGATTTTACTTTCCCACCTCGCAGGAACCGTACACCATGCCAGTGTTACACAACCGAATTTCCAACGACGCACTGAAAGCCAAAATGCTGGCCGAGAGTGAACCGCGCACCACCATTTCGTTTTATAAATATTTCCATATTGCCGATCCTAAAGTGACCCGCGATGCTTTATATCAGCTATTTGCTTCGTTGAATGTTTTTGGCCGGGTCTATCTGGCACATGAGGGGATCAACGCGCAAATTAGTGTACCAGCGAGCAACGTCGAGACATTTCGTGCACAGCTTTATGCTTTTGATCCTGCGTTAGATGGTTTACGCCTGAATATCGCGTTGGATGATGATGGGAAATCCTTTTGGGTGCTGCGCATGAAGGTCCGCGAGCGGATTGTCGCCGACGGGATTGACGATCCTCAATTTGATGCCACTAATGTCGGGGAATACCTGCAAGCGGCGGAAGTGAATGCCATGCTTGATGATCCCGATACGCTGTTTATCGACATGCGCAACCACTATGAATATGAAGTCGGCCATTTCGAAAATGCGTTGGAAATTCCGGCTGATACCTTTCGTGAACAACTGCCGAAAGCGGTTGAGATGATGCAGACGCATAAAGATAAAAAAATCGTCATGTACTGCACTGGTGGCATTCGTTGCGAAAAGGCCAGTGCCTGGATGAAGCATAACGGCTTTAATAAAGTCTGGCATATTGAAGGCGGCATTATTGAATACGCCCGTAAGGCGCGTGAACAAGGCTTACCAGTGCGTTTTGTTGGCAAAAATTTCGTTTTTGACGAACGGATGGGCGAGCGCATCTCTGATGAAATTATTGCGCATTGCCATCAGTGCGGCACGCCATGCGACAGCCATACCAACTGTAAAAATGATGGCTGTCACTTGCTGTTTATCCAGTGTCCGACGTGTGCTGAGAAATTCAAGGGGTGTTGTAGTGAGATTTGCTGCGAAGAGAGCGCATTACCGCCAGAAGAACAACGACGCCGTCGAGCCGGGCGAGAAAATGGCAATAAAATCTTCAATAAGTCGCGGGGACGCCTGAATACGACGCTGGGCATACCTGATCCTGCGGAATAAACATCATTGCCGGATGCGCGTCATCCGGCAACATTTCAGCATTATTTCTGCTGTACGCCTTCCACCGAAATAATCAGATCAACTTCCTGAGAGGCCGGACCTAAATCTGACTTGATATTGAAGTCTTTCAGCTTAATTTTACCTTCAGCTTCGAAGCCTGCACGTTTACCACCCCATGGGTCGTCGCCCTGACCAATCAACTTCGCTTCCAGCGTTACTGGTTTAGTTACGCCATTCAGTGTCAGAGCACCTGTGATATCCAGCTCGTCACCGTCTTTTTTTACGCTAGTGGACGTAAAGGTTGCCTGCGGATATTTTGCTGTGTTGAGGAAATCCGCGCTGCGCAGATGTTTATCGCGCTCGGCATGGTTGGTATCTACGCTGGTGGTGTTAATGGTGACATTGACTTTATCGGCAGCCGGATTCTTTTCATCAAACGTAAAAGTACCGTCGAAATCTTTAAAAGTGCCGTAAACCCAGCTGTAGCCCAGATGTTGAATGCGGAAATTGACAAAGGCGTGCTGGCCTTCTTTGTCAATTTTGTAATCGGCAGCGATAGCTGAACCGGCAGAGAACAACAGGGAAGCGAAGGTTAAACCAAGCAGGCTTTTTTTCATTTTTTATACTCCATAGTCAGATGACGACTTTCCCAGAATGCGCTTCAGGGTGTCGTCTTTATCGATGAAATGATGTTTCAGCGCCATAAATCCGTGCATAACTGACAGGACGACGACACTCCAGGCAAACCAGAAATGTAGAGCGCCTGCTAAGTCAGCTTGCGTGCCTGCGTCGGCAAGCGTTGCGGGGATTTCAAACCAACCAAAGATGCTGATGGGTTTGCCATCGGCGGTCGAAATAAGGTAGCCGCTCAAGCCAATAGCAAAGAGCAAAAGATAAAGTGCCAGATGGCCTGCTTTCGCTCCGTAGCGTATACCGGGAGAATAGCTTTTCAGTGGGCCAGGCGGAGGAGAAATTAAACGCCAGAGAACGCGAATAACCAGCCCCATCATTAATAGAATACCGATGCTTTTATGCAACTCTGGCGCCTTATGATACCAACCGTCGTAATAACTTAACGTTACCATCCACAAACCTAAAGCAAACATGCCATAGACAATAATTGCCGTTAGCCAATGCAAAGCGGCAGAAATAACACCATAGCGTTGAGGGGAATTTATGAATTGCATAACTGCATCCAGAACATATTCACGAGGTAATGAAAATGGCCTGTCATGAGATGAATTGCAACTTAAAAACAACAATCCGAATGATATTTATTTTTATTTCAATAATTTTGATTTAATAATGAAAGAATCTTCATAAGTTTAGTGGTTCCAGGCTGAGGGATGTCTGGTGAATGCTGTTGCGACTGGAATAAGCTTATTCAAATTTTCACGCCAAATGAAAGGGAAATTAAATTTTTGTCAGTTTGTGTCAGCGCCTGGCGATTAAAAATAAAACACATAGATCAGATCCATAATCGCCAATACCCCCAGAGAAAAAGATAAAGCATGAGATGCTCGCGAATATTATTGATGAGATAGTTCACCAGGCGACGCATTAAAAGCTCCTGTAAAAACGGCCTCAACTTAGAGGCCGTGATGATGATTATTGGAAGCGGGAAAGCCGGAATGGCGTTAAATCAAAATCGATTTTTTTGTCTTGCGCAAAATCAGCGGCTATTTCCCCTAATACCGAAGCAAATTTAAAGCCATGCCCACTCAGGCCGGTAATCAGTAGCGTATTAGCGTGTCCTGGTAGGGTATCGATAATAAAATCTTCGTCAGGCGAATTATCATAGGTGCAAGCAGCGCCATACAGGCAGCAGCCGATACCTGGCAACACACTACGTAAGAATGGGAAAGCTTCGGAACCGTCACTGTCGATTTCCGCAAACGGAACACGCTCATCCGCTGAATGAATGACCTGACCACCGTTATGTTTCCCAATCTTCAGAGCATCGTTTTCCGCCGGAAAACCGTAGTATTGATCGCCATTGGGCAATTCACCGGTAAAGGCCGGGAATTTATTCTTCACGCTATAGCGGCCATCGGCCTGATACCAGGCGAATACTTTACGTACGGGCTGGATGGGCAGTTCTGGTAGCAGCTCTTTTACCCAGGTACCTGCACAGACGATCGCTTTCTTCGCCTGGTACTCGCCGTCCGCCGTTTCAATAGTTACGCCGTTATCGTCATGACGAATTGCGGTGACCGGACAGTTAAACAGTTGTGCGCAGCCAGCTTCATTCGCCAGTTTGATCCAGGTTTTAATCGCCAGTTCGCTGCGTAAAAAACCGGAATCGGCCTCAAATAGCCCGATATAGTTGTCAGGGACGCGTATTTCCGGCCAGCGGGCCATAATTGTCTGTGCATCCATTTTTTCGACGTTGAGTTGCCATTGTTCCGCGCTGTGGGCGACATTGGCGAGAAACTCGGAGTCGGCAGAGCCGAGGTTGATGACGCCGGAGCGCACAAAAACGGGGTCTTCTTTGTTGTGACGGGAGAGTTCATCCCACAGGGTTTGCGCACGGAGTACTAGCGGGACATACTTTTCGCCTTCGCCATAAGCATGGCGAATTAATCGCGTATCTCCGTGGTGGCTGCCGTGTTGATGTGGCGGCATATGGCTGTCGGTCATCAGCACTTTCAAACCGGCCTGGGTGGCATAATACCCGGCTGCAGCGCCTACGGAACCGCTGCCAATAATGATGAGATCGTATTTCATTTTTTTCTCTCTGCTCTCATGGTTTAAGCAGAGTAAATAAGTAACAAACGATATACAACCCAGAAATGGTAAAGGCACCGTTAAGGTGCCTTTTGGGTGGATGGTCATGTCATGTTAATGACGCCGATACTCATTGACATGGAAATCACCAGATTCAATTTTGGCGATTCCTGCTTCTAATATCGAAATAAATTGTCTGGCAACATCAGTAGTTAACCAGAGTGTCTGACCAACTTCAGTCCCTTCCTGCTCGGACTTATTTGGGGTCTGGTAGTGCAAACGCAACATCAGCGCATCATAGCTATCAACGGTGCTGATGTCCCACCCTACGAGCGGATGAGTCTGAATGACTTCATTGTTTTTTTCCATCATGGCCCCCTAATTCGTGTTACTAGACAACGTTATTCGAGGTTCAATGCGTTTTTATCTGAAGCAACTTCAGTATATCAATAAATATGGGTATTCACCGAAATTTTAAAGGGGTAGTGAGATATTTTTTTGCTTTTAAGATTTATATGAACAATAAAACAGCATGTCGTTCATATTTTTTTAGCATATTGTGCAATTATTTTGAGGGAGTGTAAAATTTGTACAAACAATCTTAAAATATAAAAAAGCCGGGGCGACCCGGCAAAAACAAACATCACTGCATATTATTCGCTAACAAACCAGTCATCGGCGCTTTCCCACGTTTCTTGTAGAATTTCGCTAATGCGCTGTTTATCTTCTTTTGTTGCGCCAATAACCGATAAATTATTTGCCGCAGCATATCGTACCGATACGTGACCTTCATTGTCCGGAAACGCATACTGAATACGACGAGAAAGTTCACCCGCCAGAGCGTCAATGGCCCCAGTGGGTAGTGGAGAAGTTTTCGCTATGGTGACTTCAATTCGCATAATAGCCCCCTGTTGAATATACTGGTTATTTATACAGGCAAAATAAGCTAAAGACAACAGGTGGCTACGTTTTTTATTGCTTAACAGACCAACGTACAGTTTCCCCTGCCAGGAAAGGAACAAGCGTGTCGTCTGTCAGAGCGATGCTTTCAGCAATTTGCTGTTCTTCGCGTATCAGCTCAATAAACGATTCATTGACCGGTAATCCATAGAATTTCGGCCCGTTTAAAGAACAGAATGCTTCAAAATGCTGTAGTGCATTCATCTCTTCAAATACGGTGGCGTAACTACCCAGCGCCGATGGCGCATTAAAGCAACCTGCACAGCCGCAGCTACTCTCTTTACGATGACGGGCATGTGGTGCGGAATCGGTACCCAGAAAAACGCGATCAAAACCACTGGCGACCAGCTCACGCAGCGCCTGTTGGTGAATATTGCGTTTGAGGATCGGCAGACAGTAGAGATGCGGACGCACACCGCCAACCAGCATATGGTTACGGTTAAACATCAGATGCTGGGGAGTAATGGTGGCGGCCAATAGTTCATTTCCGTCACGAACATAGTCAGCAGCATCTTTGGTGGTGATGTGCTCGAAAACGACTTTCAGCGCGGTCAGGCGCTGGCGTAGTGGCTCCATGACCGTCTCAATAAAACGCGCTTCACGGTCAAAAATGTCGATGTCAGCATGGGTCACTTCACCATGCACCAGCAGCGGCATACCGATTTTTTCCATGCGCTCAAGTACTGGCATGATTGCGTCAACCGACGTCACGCCGTGGCTGGAGTTGGTGGTGGCGTTTGCAGGGTAAAGTTTTGCAGCGGTGAATACGCCTTCGTTGAATCCACGCTCCAGCTCATTGGGGTCCAGCGAGTCTGTTAAATAACAGGTCATCAGCGGGGTGAAATCGTGTCCGTCCGGTACGGCGTCAAGGATACGTTGGCGATAAGCCACAGCAGCCTCAACTGTTGTTACAGGCGGTGCCAGATTGGGCATAACGATGGCCCGACCATAGGTTTCGCTGGTATACGGCACGACAGTTTTTAACATGTCGCCATCGCGGAGGTGAAGGTGCCAGTCGTCTGGGCGGCGGATCTTTAATACCTGGGATGGTGCAGTCATTAATTTCTATGCTCCGGCTGAAGGGATGTTTTTGCCGGACACAAAGGATAAGCGGAAACGTTTTCCTTTGCACGAAAAATAAAGGGCGCAAATACGCCCTCGTAATTAATCAGTGAACGGAATGACTATTTCACCTGGTTTCACTTCAATGCCTTTTGCCAGTTTTTTAGCCATTGCTTCGCCTTTGCTGCCATCTTCGCGCAGGATGTAAGCCGGCTGCTGGTTAAAGTAATTGCGTAATGCCTGATTCAAATAGGGAAGTAACGTTTGCATCACGGTTTGCATTTTTTCCGGCTGCACGGTCGCGTCGACCACTTCCATCTCTTTCAGGAAGATGGCGCCTTTCTCTTTATCAAACACAGGCAGCGCTTTCAGCTTCAGTTTCATGGTTGCTTTTTGGCTACCGAACAGAGAGTTCATATCCAGATTGGCGTCCCCGGTTAGGGTAACCTTATTAGGTTCTTCACGACCAATTTGGCTGGTCAGGTTTGTCAGAACTATATGGGCGTCAGCCACGCCGGGCAAACCGATATCTTTTGAGAAATTATTATGTTTCGCAAGCGACTGGTTAATCTCTTGTTCGGTGATGGTGTATTGGGTGAGTTGATTACAGCCAACGAGCAGGCCACTGACGATTAATGCAGCGGCAAATAAAAACTTGTTCATGGTAGTCCTCGACATGAAATCTGCGTCAATATCCTGACACAACGCAGCATGTGTCACCAGCGATAAACTCGCCAGCAGAAAAAACTGAAAACAGCGGCAACCCGCGAATACAGGCTGCCGCGGCAGGCCAGGATTAAATCGCCATTGATGATAGCAAATTGATTTGCGTCTGTTTGGCCATGTTATCGCGGTAATCAGCGACGCGGCTTGGCCAGTTTATTCCGGCAACCAGCGTCAGATTACGCAGCAGCGGAAAAAGTTGAATGTCATCTTCCGAAAGCTCGCCATTCACGGCGTTTGGCTTGACGATGAGTTTATCCAGTGCACGTAAATCATCGCTGATATTTTTAATTAACCCATCAGAATGTGAGAGAAGCTCGGCAAAATTACCCGCGCTGACCTCTTTCTTGTCGATGAAGTATTTGCGTGCGGCGGGAGTAGAAAACTCATCAAACGCCGATTTGGCAAAACGCGGCAACAGCAGTTTATTGGCATAGCCGTTGACCTTGCGCAGCCACTCTTCAATGGCAGGGGAGCGTTTACCCGTCAGTAACGGTTTGCCGTCGAGCTTATCCACATAGTGAACAATGTCCATGCTTTCTGGCATATAGCGGCTGTCATCTTTTTGCAGAATGGGAACCTGTTTTTGACCGACCATCCGGGTGGGTGTTTCTGCATCGTCGTTGAGCAGAACGTGTAATTCGACGGGGATATTTTTCAGGCCGAAAATCATGCGGGCTTTGAGGCAGTAAGGGCAGTGATCGTAAATATATAGCTTCACGTGACTCCTCCATTTGGCTGTCAGTTCACTTTCAGTATGGAGGAGTCAGGGGGGAGTATCAAATCAGGCGTCGTGTTCCAGCAACCGACGTGCGGCACGTTTATGGCTAAATTGCCAGCCCAATGCAAGGAAGGTGATGAGGCCAATAACGCCCAACATCATCCACGGCAACTCCGGTTGTTGCGTGGATTTACCCAGGTCAAACAGCCAGCCGCCGCCGATATAGCCAATAGCGCCGCCTATCGCCAGGCCCAGCCGACTAAACCCCATATAACTGCCGCGCGCTCGTGCATCCGCTAACGAGGCGCTAAGAGTTTCACGCGCAGGTTCGGCAATGATCGAGCCAATATAAAACAGACAAATCAGGGTGAAAAGTTGTTGCAGGCCACTGACCATGCCCACGGGTATCATGCTTAATGACATCACCAGTAGCCCCGCCATCAACCGATGTTCCAGACGAAAACGCTTTTCGCTCCAGCGGGCGATAGGGTAGAGCAACGTTAACGACAGACACGCTTCGATGGCATACATCCATTTAACGGCAGAGGGCGCTCCGGCAACGTCGTTGACCATAATCGGCAGCATCAACATCACCTGCACCGCCAGCATGTAGTAGCCCGCGAGTGTCAGGACATAGGTGACAAAACGTTTATCGCGCATCACGCGGGTCATGCCTTCGCGGACTGGCGTGCGAACGGTAGAGAGTTTCCACGCAGGCAACAACCAGGCGTTAAACGCTGCACACAATACAAACAGAATTGCCCCCGTGGCGCAGACCAGGCGAAAATCGTATTGCAATAACCAACTCCCCAACAGCGCGCCAATGACCGCACCGGCACTGTCCTGCATCATCAACAGGGAGAAAAAACGACCCCGTTGTTCCGGACGAATTAATTTCACCACCAGCGCCGAACGCGGCGGATCAAATAACGTACCGCCGAGGCCCGAGAGCAAACAAGAAAACCACAGCATCCAGGGTTCATGGGCGATGCCCATGGTGGCGAATCCGGCGGCGCGCATCAGCATACCGGTAACGATCATCGGTTTAGCGCCAAAACGGTCGGCAATAGCACCGCCGAAAATGCCTAATCCTTGCTGAATGAACTGACGCAGACCGAGGGCAATACCGACCATTACGGCGGCCCAGCCCATTTGATCAACGAAGCGGATAGAGATCAGCGGGAAGACAACAAAGAACCCCAGCACGACCAGCATATTATCGACGAGAAGGAAATATTTACCCAGGTTCCTCGCCTGCGATACGCGCGACATTTCCCCTCCCGGGAAATAAAAGATGAGCACTTTCTATTCTGCATTGCTGCTAAGATTTTTCCCATCATATCGGGGACAATATTTTTTTATCAAAACGTCGCTTTGATAGAGAGTTTTTATCAAATATGTGAATAATGCAGAAAATGGTATTTTGGACTTTTCACAGGCTCTGGTTGCGCAGGTATAGTAATACTTACAGCGTATTAAAGACGTTACGGGAAGGAGTAGGTATAGAATGTTTGGCTATCGCAGTAACGTGCCAAAAGTGCGCTTAACCACCGACCGACTGGTCGTGCGTCTGGTGCATGAACGTGATGCCTGGCGACTGGCGGATTATTACGCAGAGAATCGCCATTTCCTGAAGCCCTGGGAGCCGGTGCGCGATGAAAGCCACTGCTATCCTTCAGGCTGGCAGGCCAGGTTAAGCATGATTAACGAATTTCATAAACAGGGCTCAGCCTTTTACTTTGGATTATTTGATCCAGATGAGAAAGAGATTATTGGCGTAGCCAATTTTTCCAATGTGGTACGCGGCTCTTTTCACGCCTGTTATCTCGGTTATTCGATCGGACAAAAATGGCAGGGGAAAGGACTGATGTTTGAAGCTCTGACCGCCGCCATTCGCTATATGCAACGTACCCAACATATTCATCGCATTATGGCCAACTATATGCCGCACAATAAACGCAGCGGTGATTTGCTGGCGCGGTTGGGGTTTGAAAAAGAAGGCTATGCGAAAGATTATTTGTTGATTGATGGAAAATGGCGCGATCACGTACTGACGGCATTAACCACCCCGGACTGGACGCCCGGCCGCTAAGGAGAATTTCATGAAGTATCAACTTACCGCACTGGAAGCCCGTGTGATTGGCTGTTTGCTGGAAAAACAGGTGACGACGCCAGAGCAATACCCGCTTTCCGTGAATGGCGTGGTAACGGCCTGTAACCAGAAAACAAACCGTGAACCGGTAATGAATCTGAGCGAATCCGAGGTACAGGAGCAACTGGATAATCTGGTAAAACGCCATTATCTGCGCACGGTGAGTGGCTTTGGTAATCGAGTCACCAAATATGAACAGCGTTTCTGCAACTCTGAGTTTGGTGACCTGAAACTTAGCGCCGCGGAAGTCGCATTAATTACCACCTTGTTGTTGCGCGGTGCTCAGACGCCAGGTGAACTGCGCAGTCGCGCGGCGCGGATGTATGAATTCAGCGATATGACGGAAGTAGAAACGACGCTGGAACAACTGGCTAATCGCGAAGATGGGCCTTTTGTCGTTCGTCTGGCTCGCGAACCGGGTAAACGCGAAAGCCGCTATATGCATCTTTTCAGTGGCGAGGTGGATGATCAGCCTGTGCTTACAGAAACGTCGGACGCGGTTGGTGGTGATTTACAATCCCGCGTCGAAGCCCTGGAAATCGAGGTGGCAGAACTGAAACAGCGTCTTGATTCGTTGCTGGCCCATCTGGGAGATTAACGTGAAAAAATTACGTATCGGCGTAGTGGGTTTAGGCGGCATCGCGCAAAAAGCGTGGCTGCCAGTGCTGACAGCTGCGTCTGACTGGACGCTACAGGGGGCGTGGTCGCCAACGCGTGAGAAAGCCATCTCAATTTGTGAAAGCTGGCGCATTCCTTACGCCGATTCGTTATCTAACCTTGCCGCCAGTTGCGATGCGGTATTTGTCCACTCCAGCACCGCCAGTCATTTTGAGGTGGTCAGTGCGTTATTAAATGCAGGTGTACATGTCTGTGTCGATAAACCGCTGGCGGAAAATCTGCGCGATGCCGAGCGACTGGTTGAACTTGCAGCGCGCAAAAAACTGACACTGATGGTCGGCTTTAACCGTCGTTTCGCGCCGCTGTACTGTGAGTTAAAAACGCAGCTTGCCAGCGCAGCCTCGCTAAGAATGGATAAACATCGTACCAATAGCGTCGGGCCACACGATCTTTATTTCACCTTGCTGGATGATTATCTGCATGTGGTTGATACCGCGTTGTGGTTGTCTGGCGGCAATGCAACTCTCGAAAGCGGTACGTTGCTGACTAATGAGTCTGGCGAAATGCTGTTTGCCGAGCACCATTTTTCGGCAGGTCAGTTACAAATCACCACCTGTATGCATCGTCGTGCCGGAAGTCAGCGTGAAGCGGTGCTGGCAGTGACTGAAGGGGCATTAATCGACATCACCGATATGCGTGAATGGCGTGAGGAGCGTGGGCAGGGCGTGGTGCATAAACCGATTCCTGGCTGGCAAAGTACCCTCGAGCAGCGTGGATTTGTCGGTTGTGCGCGCCATTTCATTGAATGCGTGCAAAATCAGACAGTTCCGCAAACCGCGGGTGAACAGGCGGTGCTGGCGCAGCGCATCGTTGATAAGATCTGGCGCGATGCGATGAGTGAATAAACCCTGTAACATCTGGCGGTAGCAATTCACCATAATCCAGGTAGACTATTCGCCTCTTTCAGCGCCTGCCTTGCAGGCGTTTTGCCGTGGGTCTGGATTAGAACACCGATGAATTTATTAAAATCGCTGGCCGCCGTCAGCTCGATGACCATGTTTTCGCGTGTGCTTGGCTTCGCACGCGACGCTATTGTCGCCAGAATCTTTGGCGCAGGGATGGCAACCGACGCCTTTTTTGTCGCGTTCAAACTTCCTAACTTGTTACGCCGTATCTTTGCTGAAGGGGCATTCTCCCAGGCTTTCGTGCCGATTCTGGCGGAATATAAAAGCAAGCAGGGTGAAGATGCCACGCGGGTCTTTGTCTCTTATGTCTCTGGTCTGCTGACACTGGCGCTGGCGGTTGTGACGGTCGCCGGCATGCTCGCCGCGCCGTGGGTGATCATGGTAACCGCGCCGGGCTTTGCGGATACTGCCGACAAATTCGCACTTACCAGCCAGTTATTACAGATTACTTTTCCTTATATCTTATTGATTTCACTGGCATCGCTGGTGGGGGCAATTCTGAATACCTGGAACCGTTTCTCGATTCCGGCATTTGCCCCAACGTTACTCAACATCAGCATGATTGGCTTTGCGCTGTTTGCTGCGCCGTACTTTAATCCACCTGTGCTGGCGCTGGCGTGGGCAGTTACGGTGGGCGGCATCCTGCAACTGGTTTATCAGCTGCCGCATCTGAAGAAGATTGGCATGTTGGTATTGCCGCGCATTAACTTCCACGATGCAGGGGCGATGCGCGTAGTGAAACAGATGGGGCCGGCGATTCTTGGCGTCTCTGTTAGCCAGATTTCCTTAATCATCAACACTATTTTTGCCTCATTTCTTGCCTCCGGCTCGGTGTCATGGATGTATTATGCCGACCGTTTGATGGAGTTTCCGTCCGGTGTACTGGGCGTGGCGCTGGGGACCATTTTGCTGCCGTCGTTGTCGAAAAGTTTTGCCAGCGGTAATCACGATGAATACAACCGTCTGATGGACTGGGGGCTGCGTCTCTGTTTCCTGCTGGCGCTGCCAAGCGCGGTGGCGCTGGGCATCCTCTCCGGTCCGTTAACTGTTTCGCTGTTCCAGTACGGTAAATTTACCGCCTTTGATGCGCTGATGACCCAGCGGGCGTTAATTGCCTACTCGGTAGGTTTGATTGGCCTGATTGTGGTGAAAGTGCTGGCTCCGGGCTTTTATTCACGGCAGGACATTAAAACGCCGGTGAAAATTGCCATCGTCACGCTGATTTTGACGCAATTGATGAACCTTGCATTTATCGGCCCGTTGAAACATGCCGGACTGTCGCTTTCCATTGGTCTGGCGGCGTGTCTGAATGCTTCGCTGCTTTACTGGCAGTTGCGTAAGCAGAAAATCTTTACCCCACAACCCGGCTGGACTGCGTTTCTGCTGCGTTTACTCGTGGCGGTTCTGGTGATGTCTGGTGTGCTTTTAGGCATGTTGCATATTATGCCGGACTGGTCGTTGGGCACTATGCCCTGGCGTTTACTGCGTTTGATGGCGGTCGTTGTCGCGGGAATTGCAGCATACTTTGCCGCACTGGCCGTGTTGGGCTTCAAAGTAAAAGAATTTGCTCGTCGTACTGCTTAACGTAGAATTCCGGCCTGCATCGCAGGCCGGAGAAAATCTTCAAATAGAAATCTTTTTACCACCGCGCCAGGGTGTTGAGGTCTGACCGTTCGCCCCGTACAGTGTCGGCTCCTGATGCGGTTTCAGCATTTCCAGTGCCTGTTGATTGCGCTCAATCTGCCCCTCCAGTAGCCAGCCGTTATGCTGATTTAACTGGCGCAATTGCTGCGTTTTCTCGGTGATTTCCTGCCAGCATTGCGCAATATCTTCACTTATTTCTGTATCCGGTGCCTGTCGACGCAGCTGTTCCAGGTAATCCAGAGTCGCCAGCATTGAGCTTTTTTGTTCTGTAATATGTTGCAGCTGGCTACCGGTGAACTGCCCCATAGAGAGATGTTGCTGCTCCTGGACCATCACTATATTAAGCTCGTTAAGCACCACAGACATCTGGTTGAGAATCTCAGCAAGACGCGGCATCTGATTATTTACTCATTAAATCTTGTTGCACTTCGTTGATCAGCGCATCGGCAATTTTGCCGACATCCATTTTTAGTTCACCATTACGAATCGCCAATTTTAATGCTTCAACGCGTTCAAGATTGATATCACTGCTGCCCGGTTGCATCAGTGTTGCCTGCGCATCGCTTAACTTGACGTTAGTACTGGCGGTAGCCGTCGTTTTTGCTGCGCGGGTATTGGCTACCGGAGCGTCACTGGTTTCACGTGGCTGAACGGTGCTTACAGGCTTCAGGGGGGAAGTGCGGTCAATACTCATGGTTTATTCCTCATTGAGGGCGCTTTATCATTTGTTGCTTATTTATCGGCAATGGACGGGCAATCTTTAATAGCTTACAGGTTTATAAGAATATTCCCATCGGCATCCACTACGCCACTGACTACCTGACCCGATATCATTCTCACGCGGGCTTTTTGCGCGACGGAAGCGTTATTCAGCGCCAGACCTTCAGCATTTGCACTGAACCCATCGCCACTGGCAATCACGTTAACACGTTGTCCTGCTTTTACCCGCCAGGCCTGACGCAGCATAGTCAGCTGTATAGGTTGTTCGGGGACCAAATCGCGCAGGCTAACCGCATCAACCAGTTGATTAACATCCAGAACGGTACGCGGCGGTAGTGTATCCAGTCTGCCACGTTTAAGTTTTACACTGCCAGCGTCAAGCTTTCCCCCACGCACAACAGGCATTGCTGCAACAACATAATTCCCTGTCGCCTGTACATTCACTTGCACGTAATGCTTATCGTTGCCACAACGTGCCAGCACATTCACATTGCCCCACAGGCGGGCGTTATTAGTCATGGAAAGCAGCGGCTGTTCGCATGGCGGCAATAAATTGGGTGCAGTACGAATAGAAACGTGGACCTCATCACTTAGCCCTGCCAGTTGTGCAACGAAATAGGTTTGCAATTGTGAGGGGAAATCGCCAGCCGCACTAAGTGGACTGAACAACATCGTGATGATCGCCACACAGCGCATTATTGTCAGCATTTCTGCCCCCGGCTATTTTCACAGCCTGAATTGTACCCGTACGCAATGACCATCAACGGCATAAATAGCAACCCATTTTGCTTTTATTCCGCCGATAACGCGCGCGTAAAGTCTTTAAGCTGACGGCAGAATTTTGATATCTGCGGAGGAGATATGCTCGATAAGCTCGACGCCGCCTTACGTTTTCAACAAGAGGCACTCAATCTGCGCGCCCAGCGTCAGGAAGTGCTGGCGGCAAATATCGCCAATGCCGATACCCCTGGTTATCAGGCGCGCGATATGGATTTTGCCAGTGAACTTAAAAAAGTGATGCAGCGCGGGAGAGATGAAACCAGCGTGGTCGCGCTGACGTTGACCTCGTCGCAGCATATTCCAGCACAGGCGTTGTCACCTCCTGCCACAGAATTGCAATACCGTATTCCGGACCAGCCTTCACTGGACGGCAATACCGTGGATATGGATCGCGAACGCACCCAGTTTGCCGATAACAGCCTGCAATACCAGATGAGCCTTAGCGCGTTGAGCGGACAAATCAAAGGCATGATGAACGTATTACAAAGCGGAAATTAACGGATGGCACTGCTGAATATTTTTGACATCGCCGGATCGGCGTTAACCGCTCAGTCTCAGCGTCTGAACGTGGCTGCCAGCAACCTGGCCAACGCCGACAGCGTGACGGGGCCAGATGGTCAGCCCTATCGGGCAAAACAGGTGGTGTTCCAGGTGAACGCCGCGCCAGGGGCAGCGACGGGCGGAGTCAAAGTGGCTGACGTGATTGAAAGCCAGGCCCCGGACAAACTGGTCTATGAACCGGGTAATCCGCTGGCGGACGCGAAGGGCT
This sequence comes from Escherichia sp. E4736, assembly GCF_005781225.1. Taxonomy (NCBI): domain Bacteria; kingdom Pseudomonadati; phylum Pseudomonadota; class Gammaproteobacteria; order Enterobacterales; family Enterobacteriaceae; genus Escherichia; species Escherichia sp. E4736. The sequence goes on from NZ_VATT01000007.1 coordinate 175,775, forward strand.
ACGTGAAAATGCCAAACGTCGATGTGGTAGGCGAGATGGTTAACACCATGTCGGCGTCGCGCAGCTATCAGGCCAACGTTGAAGTACTCAATACGGTGAAAAGCATGATGCTGAAAACCCTCACGCTCGGTCAATAAAGGAGAAAGTCATGTCCATTGCGGTAACCACCACCGATCCGACAAATACCGGCGTCAGCACTACCAGCAGTAGTTCGATTACGGGCAGTAACGCCGCCGATTTACAGAGCAGCTTTCTGACGTTGCTGGTGGCGCAACTGAAAAACCAGGATCCGACCAATCCAATGGAAAACAACGAGCTGACGTCACAACTGGCGCAAATCAGCACGGTCAGCGGGATTGAAAAGCTCAACACCACACTCGGTTCGATTTCCGGGCAGATTGATAACAGCCAGTCGCTACAGGCCAGCAACCTGATTGGTCACGGCGTGATGATCCCCGGCACCACCATTCTTGCCGGTACAGGCAGTGAAGAAGGGGCGGTGACCACCACCACGCCGTTTGGTGTTGAGCTGCAACAGGCCGCAGACAAAGTGACCGCAACCATAACCGATAAAAATGGCGCGGTTGTGCGCACCATTGATATTGGTGAGCTCAGCGCCGGAGTCCACAGTTTCACCTGGGACGGCACGTTGACCGATGGTACGACCGCGCCGAACGGTTCTTATAACGTGGCAATTAGTGCCAGCAACGGCGGTACGCAGTTGGTTGCCCAGCCATTGCAGTTTGCGCTGGTACAGGGCGTGATTCGCGGCAATAACGGTAACACGCTGGATCTCGGCACTTACGGCACCACCACCCTCGACGAAGTACGGCAGATAATTTAAGCCTTCACATTTCAGGAGTCAGTCATGGCCTTTTCTCAAGCGGTTAGCGGATTAAACGCTGCCGCCACCAATCTCGATGTCATTGGCAACAATATCGCCAACTCCGCCACCTATGGCTTTAAATCCGGCACGGCTTCTTTTGCTGATATGTTTGCTGGTTCGAAAGTGGGACTGGGGGTAAAAGTTGCTGGCATCACTCAGGATTTTACCGATGGCACGACCACAAATACTGGCCGTGGCCTGGACGTCGCTATCAGCCAGAACGGTTTTTTCCGTCTGGTAGACAGTAACGGTTCGGTGTTTTACAGCCGTAACGGGCAATTCAAACTGGATGAAAACCGTAATCTTGTGAATATGCAAGGTTTACAGTTGACCGGGTATCCGGCAACCGGTACGCCTCCGACCATCCAGCAAGGGGCGAATCCAGGCAGTATTTCGATTCCAAATACCTTGATGGCGGCGAAGTCCACGACCACGGCGTCTATGCAGATTAACCTTAACTCCAGTGATACGCTTCCTACCGTTACGCCATTCAGCGCCAGTGATGCCGATAGCTATAACAAAAAAGGTTCGGTAACGGTGTATGACAGTCAGGGTAATGCCCATGACATGAGCGTCTACTTTGTGAAGACGCAAGATAATACCTGGGATGTCTACACCCAGGATAGTAGTGCTCCAAACAGCATTGCAACGATAGCGACAACACTGGAATTTGATGCCAATGGTGTTCTGACGTCGGATCCAACAAAGGATATTACCACTGGCGCGATTAACGGCGCGGAACCTGCGACATTCTCCCTCAGCTTCCTCAACTCTATGCAGCAAAACACCGGCGCTAACAATATTGTGGCAACCACCCAGAACGGTTACAAACCGGGCGATCTGGTGAGTTATCAAATCAACGATGACGGCACGGTAGTCGGGAACTATTCGAACGAACAAACCCAATTGCTGGGTCAGATTGTGCTGGCCAACTTTGCCAACAACGAAGGGCTGGCATCAGAGGGGGACAACGTCTGGTCTGCAACGCAGTCTTCTGGTGTAGCGCTGCTGGGAATCGCCGGGACCGGCAATTTTGGCGCACTGACCAACGGCGCCCTGGAAGCGTCCAACGTCGATCTCAGCAAAGAACTGGTCAATATGATTGTCGCCCAGCGTAACTATCAGTCTAACGCTCAGACCATCAAAACTCAGGACCAGATCCTCAACACGCTGGTTAACTTACGCTAATTGCTGACGGGATAGCTCGATGGATCACGCAATCTATACCGCGATGGGCGCCGCCAGCCAGACGCTGAATCAACAGGCGGTGACCGCCAGCAATCTGGCGAATGCCTCCACGCCCGGTTTTCGCGCGCAGTTAAACGCCTTGCGCGCAGTGCCGGTGGAAGGGCTTTCTCTGCCCACACGCACTCTGGTGACGGCATCTACGCCAGGTGCAGATATGACGTCCGGCAAGATGGATTTCACCTCTCGCCCCCTGGATGTTGCGTTGCAGCAGGATGGCTGGCTGGCCGTGCAGACCGCTGACGGCAGCGAGGGGTATACGCGTAATGGCAGCATTCAGGTTGATCCCGGTGGACAACTAACGATTCAGGGGTATCCGGTGATTGGCGAGGCGGGGCCGATTGCCGTGCCGGAAGGGGCGGAAATTACTATCGCCGCCGATGGCACCATTTCGGCGCTCAATCCGGGCGATCCGGCAAATACCGTTGCGCCAGTAGGACGGTTGAAACTGGTGAAAGCCATGGGCAGTGAAGTGCAGCGTGGTGATGATGGGATCTTTCGTTTGAGTGCGGAAAGTCAGGCCTCGCGTGGTCCGGTGTTACAGGCTGACCCGACGTTACGAGTGATGTCGGGCGTGCTGGAAGGTAGCAACGTCAATGCCGTTTCGGCAATGAGCGACATGATTGCCAGTGCGCGGCGTTTTGAAATGCAGATGAAGGTAATAAGCAGCGTCGATGATAACGCTGGTCGCGCCAACCAACTGCTGTCGATGAGTTAATTGAAAGGATAAATGACAAACATAAGTTGCCCGACGGGCCTGCGGGATGATTCGCAATTTATTGATTTTGCGAGCTCTTGTAGGCCGGATAAGGCGTTTACGCCGCATCCGGCGAGAAGACATATGCGATTTGTCAGCAATCCACTACAGGACATTTTATGATCAGTTCATTATGGATCGCCAAAACGGGCCTCGATGCCCAGCAAACCAATATGGACGTCATTGCCAACAACCTGGCAAACGTCAGTACCAATGGTTTCAAGCGCCAGCGGGCGGTGTTTGAAGATCTGCTTTATCAAACCATTCGCCAGCCTGGCGCACAGTCTTCCGAACAAACTACCTTGCCATCCGGGTTACAAATCGGTACGGGAGTACGTCCGGTCGCCACTGAACGCTTACACAGCCAGGGCAACCTGTCGCAAACCAATAACAGCAAAGATGTGGCGATTAAAGGGCAGGGCTTTTTCCAGGTCATGCTGCCGGATGGCTCATCAGCCTATACCCGCGACGGCTCTTTTCAGGTGGATCAGAACGGGCAACTGGTGACGGCGGGCGGTTTTCAGGTGCAGCCAGCAATCACCATTCCGGCGAATGCGTTAAGCATTACCATTGGTCGTGATGGCGTGGTCAGCGTTACCCAGCAAGGACAGGCCGCTCCGGTTCAGGTTGGACAACTCAATCTCACCACTTTTATGAACGACACTGGCCTGGAGAGCATTGGCGAAAACCTCTACACCGAAACACAATCCTCCGGCGCACCGAACGAAAGCACGCCAGGTCTGAATGGCGCTGGGCTGTTGTATCAAGGATATGTTGAAACGTCTAACGTCAACGTGGCGGAGGAACTGGTCAACATGATTCAGGTACAGCGCGCCTACGAAATCAACAGTAAAGCGGTATCCACCACCGACCAGATGCTGCAAAAACTGACGCAACTCTAAAGCATACCGGTAGGGCAACTTACCGGTTTATTGATTTTTGAAGATGATAGCCATGCGAAAAAAATACGGCATTTCCACCTTGTTGGTGCTTTCACTGGCCGGCTGCGCCTGGATCCCGTCTACCCCGCTGGTGCAGGGGGTGACCACGGCACAACCTGTACCCGGCCCGACGCCCGTCGCCAATGGTTCCATTTTTCAGTCTGCCCAGCCGATTAATTATGGCTATCAGCCGTTATTTGAAGATCGCCGACCACGCAATATCGGCGATACGCTGACTATTGTGTTGCAGGAAAATGTCAGCGCCAGCAAGAGTTCGTCTGCTAATGCCAGCCGCGACGGAAAAACCAACTTCGGGTTTGATACTGTACCGCGCTATTTGCAGGGGCTGTTTGGTAATGCCCGTGCCGACGTTGATGCCTCTGGCGGTAATAGCTTCAATGGCAAAGGCGGGGCAAATGCCAGCAATACCTTTAGCGGCACCTTGACCGTGACGGTTGATCAGGTGCTGGTCAACGGCAACCTGCATGTGGTGGGCGAAAAACAGATCGCCATTAATCAGGGTACGGAATTTATTCGTTTCTCCGGCGTGGTCAATCCACGCACCATCAGTGGCAGCAACACTGTACCGTCAACCCAGGTGGCAGACGCGCGCATTGAGTACGTTGGCAATGGCTACATTAACGAAGCACAAAACATGGGCTGGTTACAGCGTTTCTTCCTTAACCTGTCTCCAATGTAAGTGAGGCTGTGGTGATTAAACTTCTCTCTGTATTCATTCTTCTGCTGGTAGCGACTGTTGCACAGGCTGACCGCATTCGCGATCTCACCAGCGTACAGGGCGTACGGCAAAACTCGCTGATTGGTTATGGCCTTGTTGTTGGCCTTGACGGCACGGGCGACCAGACGACCCAGACGCCGTTTACCACTCAAACGCTTAATAACATGCTCTCACAGTTGGGAATTACCGTTCCGACTGGCACCAATATGCAGCTAAAAAACGTCGCGGCGGTGATGGTGACAGCGTCACTTCCGCCGTTTGGACGCCAGGGGCAAACCATCGATGTGGTGGTTTCTTCCATGGGCAATGCCAAAAGCTTGCGTGGCGGTACGTTGTTGATGACACCACTTAAGGGCGTCGACAGCCAGGTTTATGCGCTGGCGCAGGGCAATATTCTGGTCGGTGGCGCGGGGGCATCAGCGGGAGGTAGCAGCGTTCAGGTTAACCAACTGAATGGCGGGCGGATCACCAACGGTGCGATTATTGAGCGCGAATTGCCCAGCCAATTCGGCACTGGCAATACCCTCAATTTGCAGCTAAATGACGAAGACTTCGCGATGGCGCAGCAGATCGCCGATACCATCAACCGCACCCGAGGATTCGGCAGTGCCACGGCGTTAGATGCCCGAACTATTCAGGTACGTGTGCCGAGCGGTAATAGTTCCCAGGTGCGTTTCCTTGCCGATATCCAGAATATGCAGGTCAATGTCACCCCGCAGGACGCCAAAGTCGTGATTAACTCGCGCACCGGTTCGGTGGTGATGAATCGTGAAGTGACCCTCGACAGCTGCGCGGTGGCGCAGGGCAATCTCTCGGTTACGGTAAATCGTCAGGCCAATGTCAGCCAACCAGATACACCGTTTGGCGGCGGACAGACCGTGGTAACGCCACAAACGCAGATCGACTTACGCCAGAGCGGCGGTTCGCTGCAAAGCGTGCGTTCCAGCGCCAGCCTCAATAACGTGGTGCGCGCGCTCAACGCCTTGGGAGCCACCCCGATGGATTTAATGTCCATACTGCAATCTATGCAAAGCGCGGGATGTCTGCGGGCAAAACTGGAAATCATCTGATGATTAGCGACAGCAAGCTGCTGGCGAGCGCCGCCTGGGATGCTCAATCACTTAACGATCTGAAAGCGAAAGCGGGCGAAGATCCAGCTGCAAATATTCGCCCGGTAGCTCGCCAGGTGGAAGGGATGTTTGTGCAGATGATGCTAAAAAGCATGCGTGAAGCCTTACCGAAAGATGGCCTGTTCAGCAGCGAGAATACCCGGCTCTACACCAGCATGTATGACCAGCAGATAGCCCAACAGATGACAGCAGGCAAAGGTCTGGGACTTGCGGAGATGATGGTAAAACAGATGACGCCAGAGCAGCCATTGCCAGCAGAAGAAATGCCTGCCGGACCGATGAAATTCCCACTTGAAACAGTGATGAGTTTTCAAAATAAAGCGCTCAAGCAGATGGTGCAAAAAGCTTTACCGCACAATTTTGATGCTTTGCTGCCTGGTGACAGCAAAGCGTTCCTTGCACAGCTCTCGCAGCCAGCTCAATTGGCAAGTCAGCAAAGCGGTGTGCCACATCACCTGATCCTCGCCCAGGCTGCGCTGGAATCAGGCTGGGGACAACGACAAATTCGTCGCGAAAATGGCGAGCCGAGCTACAACGTGTTTGGCGTAAAAGCGTCAGGTAACTGGAAAGGGCCAGTTACTGAAATCACTACCACCGAATATGAAAACGGCGAAGCGAAGAAAGTAAAGGCGAAGTTTCGTGTTTACAGTTCTTATTTCGAAGCATTGTCAGATTACGTTGGGCTGTTAACCCGTAATCCACGCTACGCCGCCGTGACTCGCGCTGCCAGCGCCGAGCAGGGGGCGCAGGCATTACAGGATGCCGGTTATGCCACCGATCCTGAATATGCCCGCAAACTCACCAATATGATTCAGCAATTGAAATCGGTAAGCGACAAGGTGAGCAAAACCTACAGTATGAGTATCGATAATCTGTTCTGAATAATTCAAGTCCGGCGGGTGTCTGCCGATAATGCTTGGTAATTGAAGGCTTATAAGGAACCTCCATGTCCAGCTTGATTAATAACGCCATGAGCGGACTTAACGCTGCCCAGGCGGCGTTAAATACGGCGAGTAATAATATTTCCAGCTATAACGTTGCCGGATATACCCGACAAACCACCATTATGGCGCAGGCTAACAGTACGTTAGGTGCGGGCGGTTGGGGAGGCAATGGCGTTTATGTTTCTGGCGTGCAACGTGAATACGATGCGTTTATTACCAATCAGTTACGTGCGGCCCAGACCCAGAGTAGCGGCCTGACTTCCCGTTATGAGCAAATGTCGAAAATCGACAATATGCTCTCTGGCAGCACCACGTCGCTGGCAACGCAAATGCAGGACTTCTTTACCAGTTTGCAAACGCTGGTCAGTAACGCAGAGGATCCGGCTGCGCGGCAGGCGCTGATTGGCAAGGCGGAAGGTCTGGTAAATCAGTTTAAAACCACCGACCAGTATCTGCGCGACCAGGACAAACAGGTCAATATCGCTATAGGTGCCAGCGTTGACCAGATCAATAATTATGCTAAACAAATCGCCAGTCTGAACGATCAGATCTCCCGTTTGACAGGTGTGGGAGCAGGGGCTTCACCCAACGATCTCCTTGATCAACGCGATCAACTGGTGAGTGAATTAAACCAGATCGTTGGTGTTGAGGTCAGTGTTCAGGATGGCGGTACTTACAATATCACCATGGCCAATGGGTATTCGCTGGTTCAAGGCAGTTCGGCACGTCAGCTTGCAGCAGTCCCATCTAGTGCCGATCCTTCTCGTACGACAGTCGCTTATGTTGATGGGACGGCGGAAAATATCGAGATCCCGGAGAAATTGCTGAATACGGGGTCGCTGGGCGGCATTCTGACATTTCGTTCTCAGGATCTTGATCAGACGCGCAATACGCTCGGGCAACTGGCGCTGGCATTTGCCGAGGCTTTCAATGCCCAACATAGCAAGGGGTATGATGCCAATGGTAAAGAAGGGGGGGATTTCTTTGCTATTGGTAAGCCCGCTGTTCTGGAAAATAGCAAAAACAAAGGTAGCTCCGCGATCGGTGCTACGGTGACCGATAGTTCCGCTGTGCTGGCGACAGATTACAAAATCACGTTCCAAGATAATCAGTGGCAGGTCACCCGTCTGGCAAGCAATACCACTTTTACGGTGGTGCCGGATGCCGACGGTAAAGTCTCATTTGATGGTCTGGAACTGACCTTCACCGGAACGCCAAAACCAAACGACAGCTTCACCTTGAAACCGGTAAGCGATGCCATCGTCAATATGGATGTACTAATCACTGACGAAGCGAAAATCGCCATGGCAAGCGACGAAACTGCCGGTGAAAGCGACAACCGCAATGGTCAGGCGCTGCTGGATTTGCAAACTAATGGCAAAACGGTCGGCGGGGGGAAATCCTTTAACGATGCCTATGCCTCGTTGGTTAGCGATATCGGGAATAAAACCGCTACGTTGAAAACCAGCAGCACTACTCAAAGTAATGTGGTGACGCAACTTTCTAATCAGCAGCAGTCTATCTCTGGCGTCAATCTCGACGAAGAGTACGGCAATCTGCAACGTTTTCAGCAGTATTATCTGGCCAATGCCCAGGTTCTGCAGACGGCGAATGCCATTTTTGATGCGCTGATTAACATTCGCTAAGGGGAGATAAGATGCGTTTCAGTACCCAGATGATGTACCAGCAAAATATGCGCGGTATCACCAATTCTCAGGCGGAATGGATGAAGTACGGCGAACAGATGTCGACGGGTAAGCGAGTCGTTAACCCTTCTGACGATCCCATTGCAGCATCACAAGCCGTGGTTCTCTCCCAGGCGCAGGCGCAAAACAGCCAGTACACACTTGCGCGGACTTTCGCGACCCAAAAGGTGTCGCTGGAAGAAAGCGTGCTTGGCCAGGTGACGACTGCAATCCAGAATGCCCAGGAAAAAATTGTTTATGCCAGCAACGGCACGTTAAGTGATGATGACCGGGCATCGTTGGCAACGGATATTCAGGGGATTCGCGACCAGTTGTTAAACCTGGCGAATACCACGGATGGGAACGGGCGTTACATTTTTGCCGGTTATAAAACAGAATCCGCGCCGTTTAGTGAGGCTGACGGTGATTATGTCGGCGGAACAGAAAGTATTAAGCAGCAGGTCGATGCCTCTCGCTCAATGGTGATAGGGCATACAGGTGACAAAATTTTCAACAGCATCACCAGCAACGCGGTAGCGGAACCTGACGGTAGCGATTCTGAAACTAACCTGTTTGCTATGCTGGATAGCGCCATCGCGGCGCTAAAAACGCCAGTCGCAGATAGCGAAGCGGATAAAGAAACCGCCGCTGCGGCATTGGATAAAACCAACCGTGGCCTGAAAAACTCACTGAATAATGTCCTGACCGTACGCGCGGAACTCGGCACGCAACTGAATGAACTGGAGTCGCTGGATTCATTAGGTAGCGATCGCGCTTTAGGGCAAACGCAGCAGATGAGCGATCTGGTTGATGTGGACTGGAATGCGACTATTTCATCTTACATCATGCAGCAAACGGCGTTGCAGGCGTCGTACAAAGCGTTTACAGATATGCAAGGATTGTCGCTTTTCCAGCTCAACAAATAAGCTCGTTTTTAAGCATATCTTGAAACTGGGTATGTTTTGTCTGCCTGCTCTGGGAGCGCCGGGGCGGGCATTTTTTTGCTATGAGTTCACCGATACTGATCTGCGTTGATGTCATTCACTGAAATAAAAAGCCCCGGCGGTTGCCAGGGCTTGATCACTTTGAGTTAAGTTTTACTCAACAGGTTGCGGACGCGCAGGGCCAGCAGATGCATGATGTGTTGCTGCATGACCACCTGCCGCACCTTTACCTTCAAAGGCAAAGCTTGGGCGCTGCCAGTCACTGTGACGCGGTGCTTCCGGAACATATTCCGGTGCCGGAGCGCGTGTCATCGGCGCAGTGGCGTGGTTATGTTCAACGATTGCCTCGGATATAACAGGAGCTACCGTTTCAACTTCAGCTGCGACTTCAGCGACGACCGGGGCGGCAGGTTGAGCGACAACTTCAGGTTCGGCAACCACAACCTCGGCAGTTTCGGCAACTTCTTCAATGTCTGCCGTCTCTTCCTGCGGTTCAACTGCCGGTTCTGCGTGCTCTGCAACGTCCTGCGCTACGGCAACATCGGCCTCGGCAATCACCTGAGGCTGTTCTGTTACCGCTGCGGCAATCACTTCAGGATGCGTTGTTTCAACAACTTCTGGTTGCGGTTCTGCAACCTGAACAGGTGTTTCTACAACTTCAGCCACCTCTTCAACAACCGGCGCAGCAACAACCGGTTCGACAGAGGCAGCAACAGGGACTTCTGTCACCATCGGCTGCACCTGCACTTCTTCCTGTTCGCGTTGCTCCTCAACCTGTACATCTTGCGGACGTACAACCGGATAACGGATCCATACTTTGCCAGAGGCCAGTTCCGGAGATGCGCACGCTACGGTTAACGGCATCGGTGACTGGGACGGATAACGCTCGTCACGATAGCGACGACGACGCTGACCACTCACGCGGAGGTGACGAGGCGAACGGCGAGAACGACGCGGCATGCCACCGTTGTCACGGTTATCGGCGTTGTTCTCTTCTTGCTGTTCCGGCGCAGTTTGCGCTACGACTGGCAGCGGTACTTTCACCAGTTCAGTGCTCGGGGCTTGTGCTTCCTGAGTAACAGGCTCGGCAGCGACAGTTTCTTCAACCACCGGTGCGGCTACCACTTCTTCTGCAACGCTTTGTTCATAGCGCACTTTCTGATTCAGCTGACGTTGTTTACGACGCGGCTGAACCGGACGTACACGTTCTTCCTGTTCGGTTTCCTGAACAGATTGCTCTTCAACATTCAGCGCCTTCACTTCTTGTTGCGCCTGACGTTTATCATCGTTACGGCGGCGGCTACGCTCACGACGCGGCGCTTGCTGTTCGTCAGTGGTACGCGCTTTTTCCGTTACATCAGCCTGCTGACGGCTATCACGCGTCTCAGCCGTTTGCTGCTGCGCCTGGCGACGATTACGACGGTTTTCTTCGCGATTATCGCTACCCTCCGTACGTTCGCTACGCGTGTCGCGGCGTTCATTACGGTCACGGCGGTTGTTCTGACGAGGCTTACGGCGATCCTGTTGGCGTTCCGGTTTCGCTTCCTCTTTTGGTGCAGGTTGCTCGACCGATTTGGTTTCTTCACCGCCACTGAACAGCGATTTCAGTACACTGAAAAGGCGGCTCAACAGACCCGGTTGTGCCGGAGCTGCAGGCGTTGCTGGTGCCGCTTTAGGTGCCGGGGCTGCTGCAGGCGCTACAGGTTCAGCCGGAGCTGGCGCTGGTGGCACATCCGGCATAGCAAAGGTTGCCAGTGCAGGTTGTTCAGGACGCTTACGTTCAGCGAACTCTTCTTCAGACGGCAACGCCATCGCTTCTTCATGCAGTTTTGGCAGCATGTAGCTTAAGGTCGGCGTTTCTTCCCCTTTACGCACGCGCAGCACGTGGTAGTGCGGAGTTTCCATCTGATCGTTTGGTACAATCACACAGCGCACGCCGTCCTGACGAGTTTCAATGGCATTTACCGCAGAACGTTTTTCGTTCAGCAGGTAAGAGGCGATTGGCACAGGAACAATGGCGTGGACTTCCTGAGTGTTCTCTTTCAGCGCTTCTTCTTCAATCAGACGCAGAATAGAGAGCGACAGGGATTCATTGTCACGCACGGTGCCAGTACCGGAACAACGCGGACAAACGTGATGACTGGATTCACCCAGCGACGGGCTCAGGCGCTGACGGGACATCTCCAGAAGGCCGAAGCGAGAAATATGACTGATTTGAATACGAGCACGGTCCTGACGCACCGCTTCGCGCAGACGGTTTTCTACCGCACGCTGGTGGCGTACTGGCGTCATGTCGATGAAGTCGATAACAATCAGACCACCGAGGTCACGCAGACGCAGCTGACGAGCAATTTCATCAGCAGCTTCCAGGTTGGTGTTAAACGCAGTTTCTTCGATATCGCCGCCGCGAGTTGCACGTGCGGAGTTGATGTCGATGGCGGTTAACGCTTCGGTGCTGTCGATAACAATAGAGCCACCAGACGGCAGACGGACTTCACGCTGGAAGGCGGACTCAATCTGCGATTCAATCTGGTAGTGGCTGAACAGCGGAATTTCACCAGTGTACAGTTTGATTTTGCTACTGAAGTCCGGGCGACCTAATGCAGCGATATGCTGACGTGCCAGTTCGAGCACTTTCGGATTATCGATAAGAATTTCGCCGATGTCCTGGCGCAAGTAATCGCGGAATGCGCGAACGATTACGTTGCTCTCCTGGTGAATCAGGAACGGAGCAGGGCGACTTTCAGCCGCTTTTTTGATGGCTTCCCAGTGCTTCAGACGGAAGCTTAAATCCCATTGCAGCGCCTCAGCAGATTTACCGACGCCTGCGGTGCGCACGATAAGCCCCATGCCTTCCGGCAGTTCCAGGCTTGCCAGTGCTTCTTTTAATTCGGTACGGTCGTCGCCTTCGATACGGCGAGAAATGCCACCCGCGCGCGGGTTGTTCGGCATCAGAACCAGATAGCTACCCGCCAGGCTGATAAAGGTAGTTAATGCCGCGCCTTTGTTGCCGCGCTCTTCTTTATCAATCTGAACAATAACTTCCTGGCCTTCACGCAACACATCTTTAATGTTGGGACGACCATGAGCACTATAGTTAGCTGGGAAATATTCGCGGGCAATTTCTTTAAGAGGGAGGAAACCGTGACGTTCAGCGCCGTAATCAACAAAAGCAGCTTCCAGACTCGGTTCAATGCGGGTGATTTTACCTTTGTAGATGTTAGCTTTTTTCTGCTCATGCCCCGGGCTTTCGATATCCAGGTCATACAGACGCTGCCCATCTACAAGGGCAACGCGCAACTCTTCCTGCTGAGTTGCGTTAATTAACATTCTTTTCATCGTAACTTACTCATTATTCTTACATTGACGACTAAGCTGCGGGCAAAGTAACGCCTTGCCGGGTGTGAACCGATGGCCTCGTGTCTAGTCGCGTCGCCAACCTCACGGTTATCGTCAGCTCAAAGAGGCGCAGAGTGTCGGTTGCCCGTTTTTCATGCGGAAAAACAGCGCAATTATCAGAGAAACAGACTGGGTATTACTCTCCAGAAATATTTCCATCTACCGGTAAGGACTGCAACCCGCAGCCCGCTAACTGCCTGAAAGATCAATACGTCTTACGCCATTGCTGCGTTGATGATCGGTCGGGCAAAATGGGTTATTCCGTAAAATTTCTTGTTTTAACAAGGTTGGACACGGAAACGTTCTCATTATTCCATTGCAAGCCTTGTTATAGCAAGATGACTTTTACCATTTATCACCCACTTACTCACAGTTTTTTCACTTCTTGCTGGCGATTGGTTTAATAACCACCAATCAGGTGATCACCCTGCGAAGTAATAAGGTGCAAAACTAAATATAAGCATAGAAAAATGAGTGGCGCGAATCCTGCTGGCTATTTAGAATCGCCCACCATGAAAACAGAGACTCCATCCGTAAAAATCGTTGCTATCACTGCTGACGAAGCAGGGCAACGTATCGATAATTTTTTGCGTACCCAACTGAAAGGCGTACCAAAAAGTATGATCTACCGTATTTTGCGTAAAGGTGAAGTACGGGTGAACAAAAAACGTATTAAACCTGAATATAAACTCGAAGCTGGCGACGAAGTGCGTATTCCGCCAGTTCGCGTTGCCGAACGGGAAGAAGATGCGGTGTCGCCACATCTGCAAAAAGTGGCGGCGCTGGCGGATGTCATCTTATATGAAGATGATCATATTCTGGTGCTGAATAAACCGTCCGGCACGGCGGTACATGGCGGCAGTGGTTTAAGTTTCGGCGTTATTGAAGGTTTGCGGGCGTTGCGCCCTGAAGCGCGGTTCCTCGAACTGGTGCATCGACTCGACAGGGACACTTCAGGCGTGCTGCTGGTGGCGAAAAAACGCTCGGCGTTACGTTCGCTGCATGAGCAGTTACGTGAAAAAGGCATGCAGAAAGATTACCTGGCGCTGGTGCGTGGTCAGTGGCAGTCACACGTGAAGAGTGTACAAGCGCCGTTGCTGAAGAATATTTTGCAAAGCGGTGAGCGTATTGTGCGTGTGAGCCAGGAAGGTAAACCATCCGAAACGCGTTTTAAAGTGGAGGAACGCTATGCGTTTGCCACTCTGGTGCGTTGTAGCCCGGTTACCGGACGTACTCATCAGATCCGAGTGCATACTCAGTATGCCGGTCATCCTATAGCGTTTGACGATCGTTACGGCGACCATGAATTCGATAAACAACTGACTGAAGCGGGAACGGGGTTAAATCGCTTGTTCCTGCATGCGGCGGCGCTGAAGTTTACCCATCCGGGGACCGGTGAGGTGATGCGTATCGAAGCGCCAATGGATGATGGTTTGAAGCGTTGTTTGCAGAAACTGCGTAACACGCGTTAATGCGAGCATATAAACCTGCTAGTAGGCGGTTGGCCTGATAAGGCGTTTACGCCGCATCAGGCAGTCAGCACCAATTGCCGGATGCGGCGTAAACGCGTCCGGCCCATAAAATTATCCCATCAGCGGGTTTTGCCCTTCCCGGCGCAACATCTGACAGAGCGCGATAAGCGGCAAACCAACCAGCGTGTTAGGGTCACGCCCCTCTAAGCGCTCAAACAGCGTAATACCAAACCCTTCACTCTTAAAGCTGCCTGCGCAGTGCAGAGGATGCTCTTTACGCACGTAATTATCAATCTCCGCCTCGCTCAGGTGACGGAAATGGACGTCAAAAGGTTCAACTTCTGTTTGCAGATGCCCATTCGCCGAATTAAACAGCGCCAGCCCGGTATAGAAGGTGACAATATTGCCACTGGCTTTACGTAATTGCAGACGGGCATTTTCTTCCGTTAACGGTTTGCCAGTGATTTCACCGTCCAGTACACACACCTGATCAGAACCAATAATTAAATGATCCGGATAACGTGACGCCAGAGATTGCGCTTTTTCCTGCGCCAGTCGAAGCACCAACTGGCGCGGTGATTCATCGCTGCGCGGGGTTTCGTCGACCTCCGGCGCGGCACATTCGAAAGAGATTTGCAGTTTTTCCAGTAGGACGCGGCGCCAGGGCGATGTGGAGGCTAAAATAAGTTTAGGCATATTTTTTTCCATCAGATATAGCGTATTGATGATAGCCATTTTAAACTATGCGCTTCGTTTTGCAGGTTGATGTTCGTGGTCAGCACTGAACGAAAATAAAGCAGTAACCCGCAATGTGTGCGAATTATTGGCAAAAGGCAACCACAGGCTGCCTTTTTCTTTGACTCTATGACGTTACAAAGTTAATATGCGCGCCCTATGCAAAAGGTAAAATTACCCCTGACTCTCGATCCGGTTCGTACGGCTCAAAAACGCCTTGATTACCAGGGTATTTATACTCCTGATCAGGTTGAGCGCGTCGCCGAATCTGTGGTCAGTGTGGACAGTGATGTGGAATGCTCCATGTCGTTCGCTATCGATAACCAACGTCTCGCGGTGTTAAACGGCGATGCGAAGGTGACGGTAACGCTCGAGTGTCAGCGTTGCGGGAAGCCGTTTACTCATCAGGTCTACACAACGTATTGTTTTAGTCCTGTGCGTTCAGACGAACAGGCTGAAGCACTGCCGGAAGCGTATGAACCGATTGAGGTTAACGAATTCGGTGAAATCGATCTGCTTGCAATGGTTGAAGATGAAATCATCCTCGCCTTGCCGGTAGTTCCGGTGCATGATTCTGAACACTGTGAAGTGTCCGAAGCGGACATGGTCTTTGGTGAACTGCCTGAAGAAGCGCAAAAGCCAAACCCATTTGCCGTATTAGCCAGCTTAAAGCGTAAGTAATTGGTGCTCCCCGTTGGATCGGGGATAAACCGTAATTGAGGAGTAAGGTCCATGGCCGTACAACAGAATAAACCAACCCGTTCCAAACGTGGCATGCGTCGTTCCCATGACGCGCTGACCGCAGTCACCAGCCTGTCTGTAGACAAAACTTCTGGTGAAAAACACCTGCGTCACCACATCACTGCCGACGGTTACTACCGCGGCCGCAAGGTCATCGCTAAGTAATCACGCGTCTGCGTGATGAAGCTTAGTGAGGATTTTCCCCAGGCAACTGGGGAAAGACCAAACCGGGCGGCGACGATACCTTGACACGTCTAACCCTGGCGTTAGATGTCATGGGAGGGGATTTCGGTCCTTCCGTGACAGTGCCTGCAGCTTTGCAGGCACTGAATTCTAATTCGCAAGTCACTCTTCTTTTAGTCGGTAATCCCGACGCCATCACGCCATTACTTGCTAAAGCTGACTTTGAACAACGTTCGCGTCTGCAGATTATCCCTGCGCAGTCAGTTATCGCCAGTGATGCCCGGCCTTCGCAAGCTATTCGCGCCAGTCGCGGTAGCTCAATGCGCGTGGCGCTGGAGTTGGTTAAAGAAGGTAGAGCACAAGCCTGCGTCAGCGCTGGTAATACCGGAGCGTTGATGGGACTGGCAAAATTATTACTCAAGCCCCTTGAGGGGATTGAGCGTCCGGCGTTGGTGACGGTGCTGCCGCATCAACAAAAGGGCAAAACGGTGGTCCTTGATTTAGGGGCCAACGTCGATTGTGATAGTACAATGTTGGTGCAATTCGCCATTATGGGCTCTGTTTTGGCTGAAGAGGTGGTGGAAATTCCCAATCCTCGCGTGGCGTTGCTCAATATTGGTGAAGAAGAAGTGAAGGGTCTTGACAGCATTCAGGATGCCTCAGCTGTGCTGAAAACAATCCCTTCTATCAATTACATCGGCTATCTTGAAGCCAATGAGTTATTAACTGGCAAGACAGATGTGCTGGTCTGTGACGGCTTTACAGGAAATGTCACATTAAAGACGATGGAAGGTGTTGTCAGGATGTTCCTTTCTCTGCTGAAATCTCAGGGTGAAGGAAAAAAACGGTCGTGGTGGCTACTGTTATTAAAGCGTTGGCTACAAAAGAGCCTGACGAGGCGATTCAGTCACCTCAACCCCGACCAGTATAACGGCGCCTGTCTGTTAGGATTGCGCGGCACGGTGATAAAAAGTCATGGTGCGGCCAATCAGCGAGCTTTTGCGGTCGCGATTGAACAGGCAGTGCAGGCGGTGCAGCGACAAGTTCCTCAGCGAATTGCCGCTCGCCTGAAATCTGTATACCCAGCTGGTTTTGAGCTGCTGGACGATGGCAAAAGCGGAACTCTGCGGTAGCAGGGCGCTGCCAGCGAACTCGCAGTTTGCAAGTGACGGTATATAACCGAAAAGTGACTGAGCGTACATGTATACGAAGATTATTGGTACTGGCAGCTATCTGCCCGAACAAGTGCGGACAAACGCCGATCTGGAAAAAATGGTGGATACTTCTGACGAGTGGATTGTTACTCGTACCGGTATTCGCGAACGCCATATTGCTGCGCCAAACGAAACCGTTTCAACCATGGGTTTTGAAGCGGCAACGCGTGCAATTGAAATGGCAGGCATCGATAAAGACCAGATTGGCCTGATTGTTGTGGCAACGACTTCTGCCACCCACGCCTTCCCGAGCGCAGCATGTCAGATCCAAAGCATGCTGGGCATCAAAGGCTGCCCGGCGTTTGACGTTGCCGCAGCCTGCGCAGGTTTCACCTATGCATTGAGCGTGGCCGATCAATACGTGAAATCTGGCGCGGTGAAGTATGCTCTGGTCGTCGGTTCCGATGTACTGGCGCGCACCTGCGATCCCACAGATCGTGGGACCATTATCATTTTTGGCGATGGCGCGGGCGCTGCGGTGTTGGCTGCCTCTGAAGAGCCGGGAATCATATCTACCCATCTGCATGCCGACGGTAGTTATGGTGAATTGCTGACGCTGCCAAACGCCGACCGCGTGAATCCAGAGAATTCAATTCATCTGACCATGGCGGGCAACGAAGTCTTCAAGGTTGCGGTAACGGAGCTGGCGCACATCGTTGATGAGACGCTGGAAGCAAATAATCTTGACCGTTCCCAACTGGACTGGCTGGTTCCACATCAGGCGAACCTGCGTATTATCAGCGCAACGGCGAAAAAACTCGGCATGTCAATGGACAATGTCGTCGTGACGCTGGACCGCCATGGTAATACCTCTGCCGCTTCTGTACCGTGCGCGCTGGATGAAGCCGTACGCGACGGGCGTATTAAGCCGGGGCAGTTGGTTCTGCTTGAAGCCTTTGGCGGTGGATTCACCTGGGGCTCCGCGCTGGTTCGTTTCTAGGATAAGGATTTAAACATGACGCAATTTGCATTTGTGTTCCCTGGTCAGGGTTCTCAAACCGTTGGCATGCTGGCTGATATGGCGGCGAGCTATCCAATTGTCGAAGAAACCTTTGCTGAAGCTTCTGCGGCGCTGGGCTATGACCTGTGGGCGCTGACCCAGCAGGGGCCCGCCGAAGAACTGAATAAAACCTGGCAAACTCAGCCAGCACTGTTAACTGCCTCTGTTGCACTGTACCGTGTATGGCAGCAGCAGGGCGGTAAAGCACCGGCGATGATGGCCGGTCACAGCTTGGGTGAATACTCCGCGCTGGTTTGCGCTGGTGTGATTGATTTTGCTGATGCGGTGCGTCTGGTTGAGATGCGCGGCAAGTTTATGCAGGAAGCTGTGCCGGAAGGGACTGGCGCAATGGCGGCAATCATCGGTCTGGATGATGCGTCTATTGCGAAAGCTTGTGAAGATGCAGCAGAAGGTCAGGTCGTTTCTCCGGTAAACTTCAACTCTCCGGGCCAGGTGGTTATTGCTGGTCACAAAGAAGCGGTTGAACGTGCTGGCGCTGCCTGTAAAGCTGCGGGCG
Organism: Escherichia sp. E4736; assembly: GCF_005781225.1. NCBI lineage: Bacteria > Pseudomonadati > Pseudomonadota > Gammaproteobacteria > Enterobacterales > Enterobacteriaceae > Escherichia > Escherichia sp. E4736. The sequence goes on from NZ_VATT01000007.1 coordinate 194,307, forward strand.
CGAAACGTGCGCTGCCGTTGCCGGTGAGCGTACCTTCTCACTGTGCGCTGATGAAACCCGCTGCCGACAAACTGGCGGTTGAATTAGCGAAAATCACCTTTAACGCGCCGACCGTTCCGGTTGTGAATAACGTTGATGTCAAATGCGAAACCAATGGCGATGCCATTCGTGATGCACTGGTACGTCAGTTGTATAACCCGGTTCAATGGACGAAATCCGTTGAATACATGGCAGCGCAAGGCGTTGAGCATCTTTATGAAGTGGGACCGGGCAAAGTGCTTACTGGCCTGACGAAACGTATTGTCGACACCCTGACCGCCTCGGCGCTGAACGAACCTTCAGCGATGGCAGCGGCGCTCGAGCTTTAAAAGAGGAACAACATGAATTTTGAAGGAAAAATCGCACTGGTAACCGGTGCTAGCCGCGGGATTGGCCGTGCAATCGCTGAAACGCTCGCGGCTCGTGGCGCGAAAGTTATCGGTACTGCGACCAGTGAAAGCGGCGCTCAGGCGATCAGTGATTATTTAGGCGCCAACGGTAAAGGTCTGATGTTGAATGTGACCGACCCGGCATCTATCGAATCTGTTCTGGAAAAAATTCGCGCAGAATTTGGTGAAGTCGATATCCTGGTCAATAATGCCGGTATCACTCGTGATAACCTGTTAATGCGAATGAAAGATGATGAGTGGAACGATATTATCGAAACCAACCTTTCATCTGTTTTCCGTCTGTCAAAAGCGGTAATGCGCGCTATGATGAAAAAGCGTCATGGTCGTATTATCACTATCGGTTCTGTGGTTGGTACCATGGGAAATGGCGGTCAGGCCAACTACGCTGCGGCGAAAGCGGGTTTGATCGGCTTCAGTAAATCACTGGCGCGCGAAGTTGCGTCACGCGGTATTACTGTAAACGTTGTTGCTCCGGGCTTTATTGAAACGGACATGACACGTGCGCTGAGCGATGACCAGCGTGCGGGTATCCTGGCGCAGGTTCCTGCGGGTCGCCTCGGCGGCGCACAGGAAATCGCCAACGCGGTTGCATTCCTGGCATCCGACGAAGCAGCTTACATCACGGGTGAAACTTTGCATGTGAACGGCGGGATGTACATGGTCTGACCGCGATTTGCACAAAATGCTCATGTTGCGCGCAGTCTGCGTGGTTATGAGTAATAATAAGTGCAAAATGATTTGCGTTGTTGGGGGGTATGGCCTCAAAATAACGTAAAATCGTGGTAAGACCTGCCGGGATTTAGTTGCAAATTTTTCAACATTTTATACACTACGAAAACCATCGCGAAAGCGAGTTTTGATAGGAAATTTAAGAGTATGAGCACTATCGAAGAACGCGTTAAGAAAATTATCGGCGAACAGCTGGGCGTTAAGCAGGAAGAAGTTACCAACAATGCTTCTTTCGTTGAAGACCTGGGCGCGGATTCTCTTGACACCGTTGAGCTGGTAATGGCTCTGGAAGAAGAGTTTGATACTGAGATTCCGGACGAAGAAGCTGAGAAAATCACCACCGTTCAGGCTGCCATTGATTACATCAACGGCCACCAGGCGTAAGTGAACATCTCCAGGCGGTCGTTCGACCGCCTGAGTTTTTTCTTTTTTGTCCCACTAGAATCATTTTTTTCCCTCCCTGGAGGACAAACGTGTCTAAGCGTCGTGTAGTTGTGACCGGACTGGGCATGTTGTCTCCTGTCGGCAATACCGTAGAGTCTACCTGGAAAGCTCTGCTTGCCGGTCAGAGTGGCATCAGCCTAATCGACCATTTCGATACTAGCGCCTATGCAACGAAATTTGCTGGCTTAGTAAAGGATTTTAACTGTGAGGACATTATCTCGCGCAAAGAACAGCGCAAGATGGATGCCTTCATTCAATATGGAATTGTCGCTGGCGTTCAGGCCATGCAGGATTCTGGCCTTGAAATAACGGAAGAGAACGCAACCCGCATTGGTGCCGCAATTGGCTCCGGGATTGGCGGCCTCGGACTGATCGAAGAAAACCACACATCTCTGATGAACGGTGGTCCGCGTAAGATCAGCCCATTCTTCGTTCCGTCAACGATTGTGAACATGGTGGCAGGTCACCTGACTATCATGTATGGCCTGCGTGGCCCAAGCATCTCTATCGCGACCGCCTGTACTTCTGGCGTGCACAACATCGGTCAAGCTGCGCGTATTATCGCGTATGGCGATGCTGACGTGATGGTTGCAGGTGGCGCAGAGAAAGCCAGTACGCCGCTGGGCGTTGGTGGTTTTGGCGCGGCACGTGCATTATCTACCCGCAATGATAACCCGCAAGCGGCTAGCCGTCCGTGGGATAAAGAGCGTGATGGTTTCGTACTGGGCGATGGCGCCGGTATGCTGGTACTTGAAGAGTACGAACACGCGAAAAAACGCGGTGCGAAAATTTACGCTGAACTCGTCGGCTTTGGTATGAGCAGCGATGCCTACCATATGACGTCGCCGCCGGAAAACGGCGCAGGCGCAGCTCTGGCGATGGCAAATGCTCTGCGTGACGCAGGAATTGAGCCTGGCCAGATTGGCTACGTGAACGCGCACGGTACTTCTACGCCAGCTGGCGATAAAGCTGAAGCGCAGGCCGTGAAAACTATCTTCGGTGAAGCTGCAAGCCGTGTGCTGGTAAGCTCCACGAAATCCATGACCGGTCACCTGTTAGGTGCAGCAGGTGCAGTAGAGTCCATCTACTCCATCCTGGCGCTGCGCGATCAGGCTGTTCCGCCGACCATCAACCTGGATAACCCGGATGAAGGTTGCGATCTGGATTTTGTGCCGCATGAAGCGCGTCAGGTCAGCGGAATGGAATACACCCTGTGTAACTCCTTCGGCTTTGGTGGCACCAATGGTTCTTTGATCTTCAAAAAGATCTAAGTCGCCATTTTCCACCTACATAAAAGGTCCGCTTGCGGGCCTTTTTTCTTAGATTTTATTCAGACTTGTTCCGCAGTGAACATGCTGCCACACTTACAATCCTATTATAAGGAGCCGGTATGTTCTTAATTAACGGTCATAAACAGGATTCGCTGGCAGCAAACGATCGGGCCATACAGTTTGGCGATGGCTGTTTCACGACAGCCAGAATTATCGACGGTAAAGTCAGCTTATTATCCGCGCACATGACGCGACTACAGGAAGCCTGTCAGCGATTAATGATCGTTTGTGACTTCTGGACGCAGCTTGAGCACGAGATGGCGACTCTGGCGGCAGAGCAGCAAAATGGCGTGCTGAAAGTGGTGATCAGTCGTGGCAGTGGTGGGCGAGGTTACAGTACGTTAAACAGCGGACCGGCAACGCGCATGCTCTCAGTTATGGCTTACCCAACGCATTACGACCGCTTACGCAAAGAGGGAATGCTGCTGGCACTAAGCCCGGTACGCCTGGGACGCAATCCTCATCTTGCGGGAATTAAACATCTTAATCGTCTTGAGCAAGTGTTGATTCGCTCTCATCTTGAGCAGACAAACGCCGACGAGGCGCTGGTTCTTGACAGTGAAGGGTGGGTTACGGAATGCTGTGCAGCTAATTTGTTCTGGCGTAAAGGCAACGTGGTCTACACGCCGCGTCTGGATCAGGCTGGAGTTAACGGTATTATGCGACAATTCTGTATCCGTTTACTGGCACAATCCTCCTATCAGATTGCCGAAGTGCAAGCCTCGTTGGAAGACGTGATGCAGGCAGATGAAGTGATGGTTTGTAATGCGCTGATGCCAGTTATACCTGTGCGTGCCTGTGATGATGTCTTCTTTTCGTCAACAACGCTATATGAATATTTAGCCCCACTTTGTGAGCACCCGAATTAGTCATGAAAAAAGTGTTTTTGATTATCCTGTTATTGCTGATGGTACTGGGTATCGCCGCTGGTGTGGGCGTCTGGAAGGTTCACCATCTTGCCGACAGCAAATTACTTATTAAAGAAGAGACGATATTCACCCTGAAACCTGGAACCGGAAGAATGGCTCTCGGTGAACAATTGTATGCCGATAAAATCATCAATCGCCCCCGCGTCTTTCAGTGGTTGCTGCGTATTGAGCCGGACCTTTCCCATTTCAAAGCCGGGACTTATCGCTTTACGCCGCAGATGACCGTGCGCGAAATGCTGCAATTGCTGAAAAGCGGGAAAGAAGCGCAGTTTCCGCTACGCCTGGTAGAAGGGATGCGTCTGAGCGACTACCTCAAACAATTGCGTGAGGCACCCTATATCACGCACACGTTAAGCGACGATAAATACGCTACCGTGGCGCAGGCCCTGGAACTTGAAAATCCAGAGTGGATTGAAGGCTGGTTTTGGCCAGACACCTGGATGTATACCGCTAATACCACTGATGTCGCGTTACTCAAACGAGCGCACAAGAAAATGGTGAAAGCGGTCGATAGCGCCTGGGATGAGCGAGCGGATGGTCTGCCGTATAAAGATAAAAACCAGTTGGTAACGATGGCGTCGATAATCGAAAAAGAAACCGCCGTTGCCAGTGAGCGCGATCAGGTTGCCTCAGTATTTATCAACCGTTTACGTATCGGCATGCGCCTGCAAACCGACCCGACGGTGATTTACGGGATGGGAGAGAGTTATAATGGCAAACTTTCTCGTGCAGATCTGGAAACGCCGACAGCGTATAACACCTACACCATTACTGGTCTGCCGCCAGGCGCGATTGCTACGCCGGGGGCGGATTCGCTGAAGGCTGCTGCGCATCCGGCGAAAACGCCGTATCTCTATTTTGTGGCCGATGGTAAAGGCGGTCACACGTTTAATACCAATCTTGCCAGTCATAACAAGTCTGTGCAGGATTACCTGAAAGTGCTTAAGGAAAAAAATGCGCAGTAAGTATATCGTCATTGAAGGGCTGGAAGGCGCAGGCAAAACCACCGCGCGAAACGTGGTGGTTGAGACGCTTGAGCAACTGGGGATCCGCGACATGGTTTTCACTCGAGAACCCGGCGGTACGCAGCTGGCGGAAAAATTAAGAAGCCTGGTGCTGGATATCAAATCGGTAGGCGATGAAGTCATTACCGATAAAGCCGAAGTACTGATGTTTTATGCCGCGCGCGTTCAGCTGGTGGAAACTGTCATCAAACCGGCGCTGGCGAAAGGCACCTGGGTGATTGGCGATCGGCACGATCTCTCCACTCAGGCGTATCAGGGCGGCGGTCGTGGCATTGACCAGCATATGCTGGCAACGCTGCGTGATGCTGTTCTGGGGGATTTTCGTCCTGACTTGACGCTTTATCTTGATGTGACCCCAGAAGTGGGGCTAAAACGTGCCCGTGCGCGTGGCGAACTGGATCGCATTGAGCAAGAGTCATTCGATTTCTTTAATCGTACTCGCGCGCGCTATCTTGAACTGGCGGCACAGGATAAAAGCATTTACACCATTGATGCCACTCAGCCACTGGAATCAGTGATGGAGGCGATTCGCACCACCGTGACTCACTGGGTTAAGGAACATAACGCATGAGATGGTATCCGTGGTTAAGACCCGATTTCGAGAAACTGGTAGCCAGCTATCAGGCCGGAAGGGGTCACCATGCGCTACTCATTCAGGCGTTACCAGGCATGGGCGATGATGCCTTAATCTACGCTTTAAGCCGTTATCTCTTGTGCCAACAACCAGAGGGGCATAAAAGCTGCGGCCACTGTCGTGGATGTCAGTTGATGCAGGCGGGAACGCATCCCGACTATTACACCCTTGCTCCCGAAAAAGGGAAGAACGCGCTGGGCATTGATGCGGTGCGTGAAGTCACCGAAAAACTGAATGAGCACGCGCGTTTAGGCGGTGCTAAGGTTGTCTGGATAACCGATGCCGCCTTGCTGACCGATGCTGCGGCGAACGCTTTGCTAAAAACACTGGAAGAGCCGCCGGCAGAAACCTGGTTTTTCCTTGCTACCCGGGAGCTTGAACGTTTACTGGCGACATTACGTAGTCGTTGTCGGCTACATTACCTCGCACCACCGCCAGAACAGTACGCCGTGACCTGGCTTTCACGTGAAGTGACAATGTCACAGGATGCGTTACTTGCCGCACTGCGCTTAAGCGCCGGTTCGCCAGGCGCGGCGTTGGCGTTGTTTCAGGGAGATACCTGGCAGGCCCGCGAAACACTTTGCCAGGCGTTGGCTCACAGTGTGCAATCTGGCGACTGGTATTCCCTGTTGCCGACACTTAATCATGAACAAGCTCCGGCGCGTCTGCACTGGCTGGCAACCCTGATGATGGACGCGCTCAAGCGCAAGTATGGCGCTTCGCAGGTTACCAATGTTGATGTGCCGGGCGTTGTTGCTGCGCTGGCAAACCAGCTTTCTCCCGCGCGCCTGCAGGCTATACTGGGGGATGTTTGTCACACCCGTGAGCAGTTAATTTCTGTCACTGGCGTAAACCGCGAGCTTCTCATCACCGATCTTTTACTGCGTATTGAGCATTACCTGCAACCGGGCGTTGTGCTACCGGTTCCTCATCTTTAAGAGAGACATCATGTTTTTAGTCGACTCACACTGCCATCTCGATGGTCTGGATTATGAATCTTTGCATAAGGACGTGGATGACGTTCTGGCGAAAGCCGCTGCGCGCGATGTGAAATTTTGTCTGGCGGTCGCCACGACATTACCGGGTTATCTGCATATGCGGGATCTGGTAGGCGAACGAGACAATGTCGTATTTTCTTGCGGCGTGCATCCGCTCAACCAGAACGATTCCTATGATGTGGAAGATTTGCGCCGCCTGGCGGCGGAAGAGGGCGTTGTTGCTCTCGGGGAAACCGGGCTGGATTATTATTACACGCCGGAAACTAAAGTGCGTCAGCAAGAGTCTTTCATCCACCATATCCAGATTGGTCGTGAACTGAACAAGCCGGTTATCGTCCATACGCGTGACGCCCGCGCCGATACGCTGGCAATTCTGCGCGAAGAAAAGGTGACGGATTGCGGTGGCGTACTACACTGTTTTACAGAGGACAGAGAAACGGCAGGCAAATTACTGGATCTTGGATTTTACATCTCCTTCTCCGGCATTGTGACCTTCCGTAATGCAGAACAACTACGTGATGCCGCGCGTTATGTGCCGCTCGACCGGTTACTGGTCGAAACTGACGCGCCTTATCTGGCACCTGTGCCGCATCGAGGAAAAGAGAATCAACCTGCAATGGTTCGTGATGTTGCTGAATACATGGCTGTGTTGAAAGGTGTTGCCGTTGAAGAGCTGGCGCAGGTAACCACCGATAACTTCGCCCGCCTGTTTCACATCGACGCTTCCCGCCTTCAATCCATCCGTTAAATGAATTTATTTTAAGGCTCGTAATTAATTACTAAAACGAGTAAAGTTCACCGCCGCAAATTGGGCGGTGAATAACCATGTTTGATGCATTATGGCATTTATTTTGTCAATATGTGCAACTTCGCTAAAGGTCCGAAGTTGAAACGTGATAGCCGTCAAACAAATCGATAATGAATTATTTTACTCTGTGTAATAAATAAAGGGCGCTTAGACGCCCTGTACACGGCAAGGTTCTCCCCCCCTTGCCACGCGTGAGAACGTTAAAAGCACCCATACTCAGGAGCACTCTCAATTATGTTTAAGAATGCATTTGCTAACCTGCAAAAGGTCGGTAAATCGCTGATGCTGCCGGTATCCGTACTGCCTATCGCAGGTATTCTGCTTGGCGTCGGTTCCGCGAATTTCAGCTGGCTGCCCGCCGTTGTATCGCATGTTATGGCAGAAGCGGGCGGTTCCGTTTTTGCAAACATGCCACTGATTTTTGCAATTGGTGTCGCCCTCGGCTTTACCAATAACGATGGCGTATCCGCGCTGGCCGCAGTTGTTGCCTACGGCATCATGGTAAAAACCATGGCCGTGGTTGCGCCGCTGGTACTGCATTTACCTGCTGAAGAAATTGCCGCTAAACACCTGGCGGATACGGGCGTACTCGGGGGGATCATCTCCGGTGCGATCGCAGCGTACATGTTTAACCGTTTCTACCGTATTAAGCTGCCTGAGTATCTTGGCTTCTTTGCCGGTAAACGCTTTGTGCCGATCATTTCTGGCCTGGCTGCCATCTTTACTGGCGTTGTGCTGTCCTTTATTTGGCCGCCAATTGGTTCCGCCATTCAGACCTTCTCCCAGTGGGCTGCTTACCAGAACCCGGTAGTTGCGTTTGGCATTTACGGCTTCATCGAACGCTGCCTGGTACCGTTTGGTCTGCACCACATCTGGAACGTACCTTTCCAGATGCAGATTGGTGAATACACCAACGCCGCAGGTCAGGTATTCCACGGTGACATTCCGCGTTATATGGCGGGTGACCCGACTGCGGGTAAACTGTCTGGCGGCTTCCTGTTCAAAATGTACGGTCTGCCGGCTGCCGCGATTGCTATCTGGCACTCTGCTAAACCAGAAAACCGCGCTAAAGTGGGCGGTATCATGATCTCCGCGGCGTTGACCTCGTTCCTGACCGGTATTACCGAGCCAATCGAGTTCTCCTTCATGTTCGTTGCGCCGATCCTGTACATCATCCACGCGATTCTGGCAGGTCTGGCATTCCCGATCTGTATCCTGCTGGGTATGCGCGATGGTACATCGTTCTCGCACGGTCTGATCGACTTCATCGTCCTGTCTGGTAACAGCAGCAAGCTGTGGCTGTTCCCGATTGTCGGTATCGGTTATGCGATTGTTTACTACACCATCTTCCGCGTGCTGATTAAAGCTCTGGATCTGAAAACCCCGGGCCGTGAAGACGCAACTGAAGATGCGAAAGCTACCGGCACCAGCGAAATGGCACCGGCTCTGGTTGCTGCATTTGGTGGTAAAGAAAACATCACTAACCTTGACGCATGTATTACCCGTCTGCGTGTTAGCGTCGCTGATGTGTCCAAAGTGGATCAGGCTGGCCTGAAGAAACTGGGCGCAGCGGGCGTAGTGGTTGCTGGTTCCGGTGTTCAGGCGATTTTCGGTACGAAATCCGATAACCTGAAAACCGAAATGGATGAGTACATCCGCAACAACTAATCCGTAAGACGTTGGGGAGACTAAGGCAGCCGAATGGCTGCCTTTTTTACAGCCGCTAATCAGACCGGTCATCATTAAATTGCGTGTTGCGCCCGGGGCGATAGTTCCTTTCACGTTGATATCGTAGGTTTTGTCGAGCAGATTATTTCCAGCAATGAGACGTTTGGGGTTATCTGATAACAGACGAACAGCTCCACCTGCGCATAGCAATTTTGCCCGGCAGTGGAAGGAAACTGTCAAAGCAATGCTGGTGGTAGCAGGAAGGGCCTTGTCGCCGATATCCCTGTTATTATCTAAACCAAAGAGAAAAGGTGTTTTCGGCCCATTCATAGGCAAAAATGGGAATAATGGCGATGTATACGGCAGTAAAACGATTTTTTGCTTAATAAATCGTGGCTTAAGGTTGAAAGAGCAGGTTTAACTCGACCATACTCTATACTCGCAGTGTAGCGCGGCGTAGCATGGCGCAACGCATGGCAATTTGAAAAAGGAAAATGTCGTGGCAGAAGAAACTATTTTCAGCAAAATTATTCGTCGTGAGATCCCCTCCGATATCGTCTACCAGGATGAGCTGGTAACGGCGTTTCGCGATATTTCGCCGCAAGCGCCAACGCATATTCTGATCATTCCAAATATCCTTATCCCTACCGTGAACGACGTGTCAGCTGAGCATGAGCAGGCGCTGGGACGCATGATAACCGTAGCGGCAAAAATTGCTGAGCAAGAAGGTATTGCCGAAGATGGCTATCGTTTGATCATGAATACCAACCGTCATGGCGGACAAGAGGTCTATCACATTCATATGCACCTGCTGGGTGGCCGTCCGTTGGGACCAATGCTGGCGCATAAAGGCCTGTAACGATGAGAAAAGGATGCTTTGGACTGGCGTCTTTGGCGTTGCTATTGCTGGTCGGTTGTCGTTCACATCCGGAAATCCCGGTGAATGATGAACAGTCACTGGTGATGGAGTCATCTTTGCTGGCAGCGGGCATTAGCGCAGAAAAGCCCGTTCTTTCAACGTCTGATATTCAGCCTTCAGCATCCTCGACGCTTTATAACGAAAGGCAAGAACCCGTTACCGTTCATTATCGTTTTTACTGGTATGACGCCAGGGGGCTTGAGATGCACCCTCTGGAAACGCCGCGCAGCGTCACCATTCCCGCTCGTTCAGCGGTGACTCTGTACGGCAGCGCCAATTTTCTTGGAGCGCACAAAGTCAGACTTTATCTTTATTTGTAAGGGGTGAATCTTGATGACAAAAATGAGTCGCTACGCCTTAATCACCGCGCTGGCGATGTTTCTCGCCGGGTGTGTGGGGCCACGTGAACCCGCACCGGTAGAAGAGGTAAAACCTGCGCCGGAGCAACCGGCTGAGCCGCAACAGCCAGTACCCACAGTGCCATCAGTGCCGACGATCCCGGAGCAGCCAGGGCCAATTGAGCACGAAGACCAAACCGCACCGCCTGCGCCGCATATTCGTCATTATGACTGGAATGGCGCAATGCAGCCGATGGTCGGTAAGATGCTTGGGGCCGATGGCGTGACCGCAGGCAGCGTCTTGCTGGTTGATAGCGTCAATAACCGCACCAATGGTTCTTTGAATACCGGGGAAGCGACAGAAACGCTGCGCAATGCACTGGCTAATAACGGTAAATTTACCCTCGTTTCCGCCCAGCAGCTTTCGATGGCCAAGCAGCAGTTAGGTTTGTCGCCGCAGGATAGCTTAGGCACTCGTAGTAAAGCCATTGGTATTGCTCGCAACGTGGGGGCTCATTACGTGCTGTACTCCAGCGCCTCTGGCAACGTTAACGCTCCGACCCTGCAAATGCAGTTGATGCTGGTGCAGACGGGCGAAATTATCTGGTCAGGTAAAGGTGCCGTTCAGCAACAATAATCCCATCACGCGCGACGAGTTATTGTCGCGCTATTTCCCGCAGTATCACCCCGTCGCGACGTTTAACAGTGGACTTAGCGGCGGGAGTTTTCTCATTGAACATCAGGATCAGCGTTTTGTTGTGCGTCAGACTCACGATCCTGATGCGCCGCAGTCCGTGTTTCTGCGCCAGTACCGGGCGTTATCAAGATTACCGGCATACCTTGCACCGAAGCCACGTCTCTATCTCCGTGGCTGGATGGCGGTCGACTATTTGCCCGGCGAGGTAAAAACGCAATTGCCGGATACCGACGAACTGGCAGGCTTGCTGTATTATCTGCATCAACAACCGCGTTTTGGCTGGCGAATAACCCTGCTGCCGTTACTGGAACGGTACTGGCAGCGAAGCGATCCGGCGCGGCGAACAGCGGGATGGTTGCGACTGTTAAAACGTCTGCGTAAAGCGCGCGAACCACAACCGTTACGATTAAGTCCGTTGCATATGGATGTTCATGCAGGGAACTTAGTCTATACCTCGTCAGGGCTAAAACTCATCGACTGGGAGTATGCCGGTGATGGCGATATCGCTCTGGAACTGGCGGCGGTGTGGGTGGAAAATAGTGAGCAGCACCGGCAATTAGTTAATGACTATGCCGTGCGGGCGAATATTAATCCGGCGCATTTGTGGCATCAGGTCAGACGCTGGTTTCCCTGGTTACTGATGCTGAAAGCAGGGTGGTTTGAGTACCGCTGGCAACAAACCGGCGATCAACAATTTATCAGGCTGGCCAATGACACCTGGCGGCAGCTATCAATAAAACAATAAGGAGAGCAGTGTGGGTCCAGTAATGTTGGATGTTGAAGGTTATGAACTGGACGCGGAAGAGCGCGAAATACTTGCGCATCCGCTGGTGGGAGGGCTGATTCTCTTTACACGTAACTATCATGATCCAGCACAGTTGCGCGAACTGGTACGCCAGATCCGCGCAGCTTCACGCAATCACCTGGTGGTGGCGGTGGATCAGGAAGGTGGACGTGTGCAGCGTTTTCGTGACGGTTTTACCCGCTTACCGGCAGCGCAATCATTCGCTGCGCTGTTAGGAATGGAAGAGGGGGGCAAACTGGCGCAAGAGGCAGGTTGGCTGATGGCCAGCGAAATGATCGCTATGGATATTGATATCAGCTTTGCGCCAGTGCTGGACGTAGGACATATCAGCGCGGCGATTGGTGAACGTTCTTATCATGCCGACCCAGAAAAAGCCCTGGCAATCGCCAGTCGGTTTATTGATGGGATGCATGAAGCTGGAATGAAAACCACCGGTAAACATTTTCCTGGTCACGGTGCCGTAACTGCAGATTCACACAAAGAGACGCCGTGCGACCCACGCCCGCAAGCGGAAATTCGTGCCAGAGATATGTCGGTTTTCAGTACGTTAATTTGCGAAAATAAACTCGATGCCATTATGCCCGCGCATGTGATCTACAGCGATGTTGATCCGCGTCCGGCGAGCGGTTCTCCCCACTGGCTGAAAACTGTTTTACGTCAGGAGCTGGGGTTTGACGGCGTGATTTTCTCTGACGATTTATCGATGGAAGGTGCCGCGATTATGGGCAGTTATGCCGAGCGTGGACAGGCATCACTGGATGCAGGTTGCGATATGATCCTGGTCTGCAATAATCGTAAAGGGGCCGTCAGCGTGTTAGATAATCTGTCACCGATCAAGGCAGAACGTGTTACACGTTTGTATCATAAAGGTTCATTTTCGCGACAGGAACTGATGGACTCGGCTCGCTGGAAAGAGATCAGCGCCCGTCTGAATCAGTTGCATGAACGCTGGCAGGAAGAGAAGGCAGGTCATTAACCCTGGCTTATTGAGGAAGCGATGATTATCTATTTGCACGGTTTTGACTCTAACAGTCCGGGTAACCACGAGAAAGTCTTACAATTGCAGTTTATTGACCCGGATGTACGGCTAATAAGCTACAGTACGCGGCATCCGAAACATGATATGCAGCATTTGCTCAAAGAAGTGGACAAAATGCTGCAACTGAACGTCGACGAGCGCCCGCTCATTTGTGGTGTTGGTCTGGGCGGTTATTGGGCAGAGCGGATTGGTTTTCTCTGTGATATTCGCCAGGTGATCTTCAATCCCAATTTGTTCCCTTATGAGAACATGGAAGGGAAGATTGATCGCCCGGAAGAGTATGCCGATATTGCCACCAAGTGTGTGACCAACTTCCGTGAGAAGAATCGCGATCGTTGCCTGGTGATTTTGTCGCGTCACGATGAAGCGCTTAACAGTCAGCGGACATCTGAAGAGTTGCATCATTATTACGAGATTGTCTGGGACGAAGAGCAGACACACAAATTCAAAAATATCTCTCCGCATTTGCAGCGCATTAAAGCATTCAAAACCCTCGGTTAATTGGCATCGTCGCATCAGGTAACCTGGCCGGTACCTGATGCGGCCCCGGATTCTGTAGGTCGGATAAGGCGTTCACGCCGCATCCGACACTGGCAATGTGCCTGATGCGACGCCGTTCGCGTCTTATCAGGCCTACCAAACGCCCTCCATATACGCATCACTCTCCTGAATTAGCTCGAATAATAAACAATAAACTCTGTTTTTTGATCTCAACAGGTAAAACCGCCTATCTTTTCAGCAACAAAACTTGATTAACATCAATTTTGGTATGACCAATGCACCATTCATGTTATTCTCAATAGCGAAGAACATTTTCATTGCTGTAACCTGTTGTTAATTAAGAGCTATGTTAATAACCATTAGTTAACAATTGGTTAATAAATTTAAGGGGGTCACGTTGACTACGCCATTGAAAAAAATTGTGATTGTCGGCGGCGGTGCTGGTGGGCTGGAAATGGCAACACAGCTTGGAGATAAGCTGGGGCGCAAGAAAAAAGCCAAAATTACGTTGGTCGATCGTAACCACAGCCACCTGTGGAAACCGTTGCTGCACGAAGTGGCGACCGGATCGCTCGATGAAGGCGTTGATGCGCTGAGCTATCTGGCCCATGCGCGTAATCATGGTTTCCAGTTTCAGCTGGGATCTGTGGTTGATATCGATCGTGAAGCGAAAACAATCACCATTGCTGAACTGCGCGACGAAAAAGGTGAATTGTTAGTTCCAGAGCGGAAAATTGCTTACGACACGCTGGTGATGGCGCTGGGTAGCACCTCTAACGATTTCAACACGCCGGGCGTAAATGAGAACTGCATTTTCCTTGATAACCCGCATCAGGCACGTCGTTTCCATCAGGAGATGCTGAATCTGTTCCTGAAGTTTTCTGCTAACCTGGGCGCCAATGGCAAAGTGAATATTGCGATTGTTGGCGGCGGCGCGACCGGCGTAGAGCTCTCTGCCGAATTGCACAATGCCGTGAAACAACTGCACAGTTACGGTTACAAAGGGCTGACCAACGAAGCCCTGAACGTTACTCTGGTGGAAGCGGGAGAGCGAATTTTGCCAGCGTTACCGCCGCGTATCTCTGCTGCGGCTCACAATGAGTTAACGAAACTGGGCGTTCGCGTGCTGACGCAAACTATGGTTACCAGTGCCGATGAAGGCGGTTTGCACACTAAAGATGGTGAATATATTCAGGCCGATCTGATGGTGTGGGCTGCCGGGATAAAAGCACCAGATTTCCTGAAAGATATTGGTGGTCTTGAAACCAACCGTATCAATCAACTGGTGGTGGAACCGACGCTGCAAACCACGCGCGATCCAGACATTTACGCTATTGGTGACTGTGCGTCATGCCCGCGTCCGGAAGGGGGCTTTGTACCGCCGCGTGCTCAGGCCGCACATCAGATGGCGACCTGCGCAATGAACAACATTCTGGCGCAGATGAACGGTAAACCGCTGAAAAATTATCAGTATAAGGATCACGGTTCGTTGGTATCGCTGTCCAACTTCTCCACCGTCGGTAGCCTGATGGGTAACCTGACGCGCGGTTCAATGATGATTGAAGGACGAATTGCGCGCTTTGTGTACATCTCGCTATACCGAATGCATCAGATTGCGCTGCATGGCTACTTTAAAACCGGATTAATGATGCTGGTGGGCAGTATCAACCGCGTTATCCGTCCGCGTTTGAAGTTGCATTAATCGGCGTACACTGGCGGATGTGGCGTAAACGCCTCATCCGCCCTTGAGGAACAGTGCGATCGGTAGCCGCGTCGTACCAGGTATCCTTTCAGACTTCTCTGAATCCTTCAGCTTTTCCTGCTTTTCCCACGCTTTTCATCTTCTGTCTGATAGCTGCTTTTCCCCTTCGCTTGCATGATTGTCATAACTGCAAAGAAGGAGGTGTTCCCGTGAATAAATCAATGTTGGCGGGTATCGGGATTGGTGTAGCGGCTGCGCTTGGCGTAGCGGCAGTGGCCAGCCTGAACGTGTTTGAACGTGGCCCGCAATACGCTCAGGTTGTTTCTGCAACCCCAATCAAGGAAACGGTTAAAACACCGCGCCAGGAGTGCCGCAATGTCACGGTGACCCATCGCCGACCGGTACAGGATGAAAACCGCATTGCTGGTTCGGTCCTCGGGGCTGTCGCTGGCGGGGTGATAGGGCATCAGTTTGGTGGTGGTCGCGGTAAAGATGTCGCCACTGTTGTGGGGGCGCTGGGCGGTGGATATGCCGGTAACCAGATCCAGGGCTCTCTCCAGGAAAGCGATACTTACACTACCACGCAGCAGCGTTGTAAAACGGTGTATGACAAGTCAGAAAAAATGCTCGGTTATGATGTGACCTATAAGATTGGCGATCAGCAGGGCAAAATTCGGATGAACAGCGATCCGGGTACGCAAATCCCATTAGATAACAATGGGCAACTGGTTCTGAATAACAAAGTATAACAAGGCTGTACTCTGCAATTTAGCCCCTCATTCGCTCAGGCTGAGGGGCTTTTTTTTGCGTCTTACTTCACCAGTTCAGGCCATAAACGCAGCGTTGTCCGGGCAATCAGCATCAGTTTTTCCAGCGATGCGCCTTCACGGGCGCTTATCGACATCCCCTGAATAATACAATTAAGAAATTCCGCAAGATGCGTTACGTCACAGTGGGCGGGAATTTCCCCGCGTGCCTGGCGTTGACTTAAAAACTGCTGCAAGGTGCGTTCTTGCATTGCGTGACGTGATTTCACCGTATGAGCAATATCGCCCGAATCCGCTGAAAGCGTGGTGCAGTTGTTAATCATAAAGCAACCCGCGGGGGTGTCTTTGCTGGTAAAGCAGCTGGCGACGGCAGCGAAATAGTCCGCCAGTGCAGACTCCACGCTTTTTTCTTCACAAAACAACTGCGCTTCATGCTTAGCGGCAAAGCGATCGATATAACGGTCGAGTACGGCGCGAAATAACCCCTCTTTGTTGGTAAATTCCGCGTAGAGCGTTGGCGCTTTGGCTCCGGTCGCTTCAACGAGGTCCGCAAGGGAAGTCGCTTCATAACCGTGCTGCCAGAACAATTTCATGGCCTTATCAAGCGCGGCGTCCCTGTCGAACACTTTTGGGCGGCCACGGCTTTTTTTTACACAATGTGTTGAGTCTATTGCCATGATGCCATTGTACCTGGTGGCTGTGAATGAATGGTTATTATAAAAATAATCACCTCCCTTCACCAGTCCAGAAAATAGAAAAATAAAAACTCTCTATTTAACTGAAATTTAAAGTTTTTTAATTTAATTAACGATTGTTATAAAAAACTTCTTGTATGTGATCCAGATCACGTCTATCATTTAGTTATCGATCGTTAAGTAATTTCTTGCGACGCCATTCACCTGCATAAGGCCACTATTATGAAAAACGTAAAAACCCTCATCGCTGTGGCGATTTTAAGTTCCATGTCATTTGCCAGCTTTGCTGCTGTCGAAGTTCAGGCAACACCAGAAGGCCAACAAAAAGTGGGTACAATTAGTGCTAACGCGGGGACAAATCTGGGATCGCTGGAAGAACAGCTGGCACAAAAAGCGAATGAGATGGGCGCAAAATCTTTCCGTATTACTTCAGTAACCGGTCCGAATACCCTCCACGGAACGGCAGTCATTTATAAATAAGCATTAACCCTCATTAATGCCCGCTATTGCTGCTTTTTTCCCCGCGACATACTGTGCCGCGGGGATTTTTTTATCCGGGAGTTACAGCGATTGTGGGCTCAGTTGATGGCGGCGCACATCTACCGGCATCCCGGAACGGACATCCATCACATGCTGCATCACTTCAGCATCAGTTTGTGCTGCATCTTTAAATGATTGCATTGCGCTATTCAGCGTAATCGGCAATAGCTGCGGATCGTCATCAATCTTCTCTGACAGCGGCTGATGCACTTCAACCAGACGCGCACCGTTTGGTTCGGCAGAGACTTTTATCGGCGTGTTGATGATATTCACTTTGGTGCCTGGGGTGACCTGGCTAAAGAGTGTTTTGATATCGTCATCCCGTAGACGAATACAGCCAGAACTTACCCGCATGCCAATGCCGAAATCGGCGTTCGTACCGTGAAGCAAATAAACGCCGCCATAGGCCGCCAGACGAATCGCATGATGGCCCATTGGGTTATCCGGCCCAGCCGGAACTACCGCAGGCAACTCAATTCCCTGTGCTTTATAACGGGCGCGAATATTCGCTGTAGGCGTCCAGGTTGGGTTTGCACGTTTGTCTGAAACGGTGGTCACCATTGTCGGTGTCAGCGTGTCACCACCTAACTGACCAATACCTATTGGATATACGGTTACCGAATTTTTACCCGGCGGGTAGTAATAGAGACGCAGCTCCGCAATGTTGATCACAATGCCTTCGCGCGGCGCGTCTGGTAGTAGAGTTTGCAACGGAATCGTTAACACGCTACCCGCGCGTGGCACGTAAGGATCAACGCCGGGGTTAGCCTGTAACAGAGCGAGAAAGCCGACGTTATATTTTTTGGCGATGGCTTCCAGCGAACCACCGTCATTTTCCACCACATGAAATTTATTTTCGCCAACCAGACGACTGCCCGCTGGCGGCAGCGGCCAGGTGTTGGCTTTTGCCGGTAGCGTCAGCGCCACGGCAGCGGCGAACGTAAAAAACGTTAGCCAGCGAGAAAAACGCGTTTTGATCATCACCAAAAGTCCATAATAAATATAAGGTTATTGTAATAAAAAGATAAGCCTGAATTATGGATGGTGACAGTGTCGGATAGTGCAGGGAAGTGCAAAGAATTTGTAAATGTTACAGATGGGGGCGCAGAAACGCCCCCGATATCACCATTAAGCGATCGCGTTCTCTTCCAGTTCACGCATAAACTGGCGAACCCATTCGATACGCGTTTTCCGCTCGCTCAAATCCTGAATAAACTTCAGGCGCGTCGGGCCATCAAGGCGATAATGCTGCGGCTGTTTTTGCAGCAAACCAATCAGCCAGGCTGGATTCACGTGATTCTTCTCGGCAAATTCGATCACGCCGCCTTTCTCATTACCTTCCAACTTCCTGATCCCCAGTTTCTGCGCTTGCTGACGCAGACGGGCAATATCCAGCAGGGTACGCGCCGGATCCGGCAGCAGGCCGAAGCGATCGATAAGCTCGACTTTGATCTCTTCCAGTTCGTTTTCCGTTTTGGCGCTGGCAATACGTTTATAGAACGACAAACGCGTATTCACGTCAGGGATGAAATCATCTGGCAATAGCGACGGCATCCGCAGCTCGACTTCTGTTTGCTGGCTGGTGAGATCTTCCAGCGACGGCTCGCGTCCGGCTTTCAGCGCATCGACGGCGTTTTCCAGCAACTCCATATACAGCGAGAAACCGATGGTTTCCATCGAGCCGCTCTGTTCTTCACCAAGCAATTCACCCGCGCCGCGGATCTCCAGATCGTGCGTTGCCAGCGCAAAGCCTGCCCCGAGATCTTCCAGCGAGGCAATCGCTTCAAGACGTTTTTGCGCATCGGTAGTCATCGCTTTCGGATGCGGCGTCAGCAGCCATGCATATGCCTGATGATGCGAACGTCCGACGCGACCGCGCAACTGGTGCAGCTGCGCCAGACCGAAGTGATCCGCGCGTTCAATGATAATGGTGTTGGCGGTAGGGATGTCGATTCCGGTTTCGATAATGGTGGTACAAACCAGCACGTTGAAACGTTGATGATGGAAATCATTCATCACCCGTTCCAGTTCGCGCTCACGCATCTGCCCGTGACCGATGGCAATCCGCGCTTCTGGCACCAGTTCCGCCAGCCGCTCGGCGGCTTTCTGGATGTTTTCCACATCATTGTAGAGATAATAAACCTGCCCCCCGCGCAAAATTTCACGCAGAATCGCCTCCCGAACCACCAGACTGTCATACTCGCGGACAAACGTTTTAACAGCCAGACGACGGGCGGGCGGCGTGGCGATAATCGACAGGTCACGCATTCCGCTCATCGCCATATTCAGCGTACGTGGGATTGGCGTAGCGGTAAGCGTCAGAATATCCACGTTCGCCCGCATCGCTTTAATGCGCTCTTTATGACGCACCCCGAAGCGGTGTTCTTCATCGACAATCAGCAAGCCTAAATCTTTAAACTTGACGTCATTTTGCAGCAGTTTGTGCGTACCGATCAGAATATCGATTTTCCCTTCCGCCACTTCCGCAAGGATTTGCGTCTGCTCTTTGGCGCTGCGGAAACGGGAGATCATTTCGATGCGTACCGGCCAGTTGGCGAAACGGTCGCGGAAGTTGTCGTAATGCTGTTGCGCGAGAAGGGTGGTTGGCACCAACACCGCCACCTGCTTGTGATTCTCTACCGCCAGGAAAGCGGCGCGCATCGCGACTTCTGTTTTACCAAAGCCAACATCGCCGCACACCAGACGATCCATTGCCAGCGGCTGACACATGTCGCTAAGCACAGCATTAATGGCTTGCGCCTGATCCGGCGTGGTTTCAAACGGGAAGCTATCGCAGAACAATTGATATTGCTCACGATCGTGCTTAAACGCGAAGCCCTCTTTGGCGGCGCGTTGCGCGTAGATATCCAGCAATTCCGCCGCCACATCACGCACTTTTTCCGCCGCTTTCTGCCGCGCGCGTGACCATGCATCGCCGCCAAGTTTATGCAGCGGGGCGTTTTCTTCCGCGCCACCCGCGTAACGGCTAATCAGATGCAGTGACGACACCGGAACATACAGTTTGGCATCGTTGGCATAGGTGAGCATCAAATACTCGCCAGTAATGCCGCCGGCTTCCAGCGTGGTCATTCCGGCATAGCGCCCGACGCCGTGCTCCAGATGGACCACCGGCTGACCAATATGCAGCTCCGCGAGGTTACGGATCAGTGTATCGGGGTTGATGGCGCGACGAGAATCCTGACGACGGCGGGCAACACGTTCACCGAGCAGATCACTTTCGCAGATCAGCGCCAGATTACGCACCGTATCGACAAAACCATGTTCGGCAGCGCCAATCATCAAATAACGCCCACGGTCGCTGGCTTCATCAAGACGCATAATGCGTTGCGGGGCAATTTTAATTCGCGCGAGCAGTTCACCCAGCGCTTCACGGCGACCTTCACTTTCTACCGAGAACACCACCGGACCGTCGAAAGACTCGAGGAACTTACGCAGCGCATCCAGCGGCGCTTTTTGTTGCGCCTGAACGGCCAGGTCTGGCAGCTTCTCGAAGCCTAAATTGGCATTCGCTGCTTTTGTCGGTAAATGTTCAGCTTTTAGCTGTACGCGGGGCCAGTTTTTCAGCTCTGAGAAGAGCTCGTTCACCCGCAGCCAGAGCGATTGTGGCGGCAACAGCGGTCGCATTGGATCGACGCCACGGTTTTCAAAACGCGCCAGCGTGTCAGCCTGGAAACGTTCGGCACTGTTTTCCAGATCGCCAGTATTCACCAGCAAGGTATTGGCAGGGAAATAACTGAACAGTGGCGGCAGGGGTTCGCTGAAGAATAGCGGCTGCCAGTACTCGATCCCGGCAGGTAATGTGCCTTTACTCACTTGCTGGTAAATATGTTCTGGATCGCGCTTCACTTCGAAGGTATCGCGCCACTGGCTGCGGAACAGTTCAATCGCCGCTTTATCGGTCGGGAATTCGTGTGCGGGCAGCAGGTTGATGGCTTCAACTTCTTCCAGCGTGCGCTGGCTATCGACGTCAAATACACGCAGGCTGTCGATTTCATCATCAAAGAAATCAAGACGATAAGGTAGCTCGCTGCCCATCGGGAAGAGATCCAACAACGCGCCGCGCGTGGCGTATTCGCCGTGCTCCATCACCTGATCAACATGGCGATAACCTGCGCTGTCCAGTTGGGTTCGTAATGCATCTCGTGACAGGCGCTGACCTTTTTTCATCACCAGCGCATGACCGTGGAGAAAACTGTGCGGGCAAACGCGCTGCATAAGCGTATTCACCGGAACAATCAGTACGCCACGCTGCATCGTCGGTAGCTGGTAAAGGGTGGAAAGGCGCGAGGAGATAATGTCCTGATGAGGTGAAAAACTGTCGTAAGGGAGTGTTTCCCAGTCCGCCAGATTCATCACCATCTGATCGGTGAACTGGCTGATCTCATCATGCAAACGCAGAGCATTTTGCATATCTGGTGCAATGAGTACCACCGGACCGGCGTGACGTTCGGCAATTTCCGCCACCAGCGTCGCGCAGGCAGCGCCAGTTAACTCGCCCAGCAGACGCTGCTCACCCGCTTTGACGGGCAGCGTATAACGATATTGTTCAGGCATAACGGTTGTCAGAGTCTCGTTAGGATATGCCCCAACATATGGGGGCCTATCTCTGATAAGCAATGCTGTTCATTATCCGTAATCGAGATGGTTTAGCAAATCGAATCGCCCCGGCAGGGGCGATGGTTTAACGAGAGTAACTGGTGGCAGGTAGAGAAGGCGGGGAGAACAACAGGTCGCTGAATGCGCGTTGTGAAAATTTTCGCACCAGTAATCCAGCAACAGTACAAATCAACAAACTGACAAAAGGATAAACCAGCAGGAGCGTTAGTTCGAGTTGCGGCGACCAGCGGGCTGCATTCATTTGCGGAATCAGACTTAAGCTGAATATCTCTACCAGAATGCGATGGGTGGTGTAGATGGCAATGGTGTTAGAACCAATCACATTCAGTAGGCTGGAGGAACGCATACCGAAACGCTGCTCGTACTGATAAAACAGTTTCATGATCACTACAATCGATACCAGCGACAACAGCAGCGAGATATTAAACAACCAGGCAGCAACCGCCAGAACAGCCAGCAAAGAAGCCATCAGCAGATGGCGGCGCAACGGCACCTCTTTAACACAGGTCATTAATGTTGCGCCAAACCATGCACCAAGGCTGTAATAAGGCAAATTGCGGATCACACTGTTCATTCCCCACCATGGCGTGGGAACGAAATTAACCGCCACACTCATCAGCACAAACAGAACGAATAACGGCAGTGCCAGGCGGTTAAAAATTTTACATATCACGAAATAGACAATTAAAGCATACAGATACCACAAGCTGGTGCTGGCGGTGATCATCCCGTGCAGGAACTCACCGGTGGAATCGGCATACGCGGCATTGGAGGCATTGCTTAAATCGCGCTCAGGCGCCAGCCACGGGTTCAGCGCACTTAACGCCATCCACTGCACCACGCCCCAAAGCGCCAGCACCCAGAAGATATTCCAGATGCGTTTATCGAGACAATTTCCCCAGGGTACGCTGTCGATATAGCGGCGAATCAAGTAGCCGGAAATAAAGAAAAAAACCGGCATACGAAAGGGCGCAAGGTAAAGATTGAAATAGATCCAGCATTTGCTCAGGACTTCCGATAACGGATGCTGGAAAGTGGTCAGATGCGGATAAAAGGTAATGACCGAGTGATAAATTACCACCAGACAAATACATAACCCTTTGATCTGGTTAATCCATAGCTCTTTTTGTTTCATCAGGACAACACGCTCTTTTTATTTAACATGCTGATGATCCTGCGGGGCGAGTCGCGTGGTGTAATGCGTATCTGTCTGTATTTGGTTATTTTTCAGATAAAGATCAGGCCACAAGGCCGATGAGAAAATGAGGCCCTTTAGCCGATTGATTTGCTGGTACTTTTCAGATTAGCCCTGACGATCACTTACAGTTCAGACGTTTACCCATCTCGCTTTCGCTTATATACTCGTGTCTTTGCTAACAGCAACCAGACGGATTTCATGTACCAACCTGTCGCTCTATTTATTGGCCTGCGTTACATGCGTGGGCGTGCAGCGGATCGCTTCGGTCGTTTCGTCTCCTGGCTTTCTACCATCGGCATTACCCTCGGGGTGATGGCGCTGGTCACAGTATTGTCAGTGATGAACGGCTTTGAGCGCGAGCTGCAAAACAACATCCTTGGCCTGATGCCACAGGCAATTCTCTCTTCTGAGCATGGCTCTCTTAACCCGCAGCAACTCCCGGAAACGGCAGTCAAACTGGACGGCGTTAATCGCGTCGCACCTATCACTACCGGTGATGTGGTACTGCAAAGCGCGCGCAGCGTGGCGGTCGGGGTGATGCTGGGTATCGACCCGGCGCAAAAAGATCCACTAACGCCGTATCTGGTCAATGTGAAACAAACTGACCTCGAGCCGGGGAAATATAATGTCATCCTCGGTGAACAGCTGGCCTCACAGTTGGGCGTTAATCGCGGTGATCAAATTCGCGTGATGGTGCCATCTGCCAGCCAGTTCACGCCAATGGGGCGTATTCCAAGTCAGCGCCTGTTCAATGTGATTGGCACTTTCGCCGCCAACAGTGAAGTCGATGGCTATGAAATGCTGGTGAATATTGAGGATGCCTCGCGTCTGATGCGTTATCCGGCAGGCAATATTACCGGCTGGCGTTTGTGGCTGGATGAGCCGCTGAAAGTCGACTCATTAAGTCAGCAAAAACTGCCAGAAGGCAGCAAATGGCAGGACTGGCGCGATCGCAAAGGCGAGCTGTTCCAGGCCGTGCGTATGGAAAAAAATATGATGGGCTTGCTGCTGAGCCTGATTGTCGCCGTTGCGGCGTTTAACATTATTACCTCGCTGGGGCTAATGGTGATGGAGAAGCAGGGCGAAGTAGCGATCCTGCAAACGCAAGGCTTAACTCCGCGACAAATCATGATGGTCTTTATGGTGCAAGGGGCCAGCGCCGGGATTATCGGTGCAATCCTCGGAGCTGCGCTTGGCGCACTGCTTGCCAGCCAGTTGAATAATCTGATGCCGATAATCGGCGTCCTGCTTGATGGCGCAGCGCTGCCGGTGGCTATCGAACCTTTACAGGTCATTGTTATTGCGCTGGTGGCGATGGCTATCGCGCTGTTGTCTACGCTTTACCCTTCCTGGCGCGCTGCCGCCACTCAACCCGCTGAGGCTTTACGTTATGAATAAGATCCTGTTGCAATGCGACAACCTGTGCAAACGCTATCAGGAAGGCAGTGTGCAAACCGATGTGCTGCACGATGTCAGTTTCAGCGTGGGCGAAGGTGAAATGATGGCGATCGTCGGTAGCTCTGGTTCTGGTAAAAGTACCTTGCTGCACCTGTTAGGCGGGCTGGATACGCCAACCTCCGGCGATGTGATTTTTAATGGTCAGCCAATGAGCAAACTGTCTTCGGCGGCGAAAGCAGAACTGCGCAACCAGAAGCTGGGCTTTATTTATCAGTTTCACCACTTGCTGCCGGATTTTACCGCCCTGGAAAACGTGGCTATGCCGCTGCTGATTGGCAAGAAAAAGCCCGCTGAAATCAACAGTCGAGCGTTGGAAATGTTAAAAGCGGTGGGGCTGGAGCATCGTGCGAATCACCGCCCGTCAGAGCTTTCCGGCGGTGAGCGTCAGCGTGTGGCGATTGCCCGTGCGCTGGTCAATAACCCGCGCCTGGTGCTGGCGGATGAACCTACCGGTAACCTTGACGCGCGTAACGCAGACAGCATCTTCCAGCTGCTTGGGGAGTTGAATCGCTTGCAGGGCACCGCGTTCCTGGTGGTTACTCACGACCTGCAACTGGCGAAACGCATGAGCCGCCAACTGGAGATGCGTGATGGTCGTCTGACGGCGGAACTAAGCCTGATGGGGGCGGAGTAATGGCGATGCCTTTATCGTTATTAATTGGCCTGCGTTTTAGTCGCGGACGGCGGCGCGGCGGCATGGTGTCGCTGATCTCCGTCATTTCTACCATTGGCATTGCACTTGGCGTGGCGGTATTGATCGTCGGCTTAAGCGCGATGAATGGCTTTGAACGCGAACTGAACAACCGCATTCTTGCTGTGGTACCGCACGGTGAAATTGAGGCGGTAGATCAGCCGTGGACTAACTGGCAGGAAGCACTGGATAAAGTGCAGAAAGTGCCGGGTATTGCCGCCGCTGCGCCGTATATCAATTTCACCGGGCTGGTGGAGAGCGGCGCGAATCTGCGCGCTCTGCAGGTTAAAGGCGTTGATCCGCAACAGGAACAGCGTCTGAGCGCGCTGCCATCATTTGTCCAGGGCGATGCCTGGAACAATTTTAAAGCGGGCGAACAGCAAATTATCATCGGCAAAGGCGTGGCGGATGCGCTGAAAGTGAAGCAGGGCGATTGGGTGTCGATCATGATCCCAAACTCGAATCCCGAGCATAAGCTGATGCAGCCGAAACGTGTGCGTTTGCACGTTGCGGGTATTTTGCAGTTGAGTGGCCAACTCGATCACAGTTTTGCCATGATCCCGCTGGCGGATGCCCAACAATATCTTGATATGGGTTCCAGTGTGTCAGGCATTGCCCTTAAAATGACGGATGTTTTTAACGCTAACAAACTGGTACGCGATGCGGGTGAAGTGACCAACAGCTATGTTTATATTAAAAGCTGGATTGGTACTTACGGCTATATGTATCGCGATATCCAGATGATCCGCGCCATTATGTATCTGGCGATGGTACTGGTGATTGGCGTGGCCTGTTTCAACATCGTCTCCACCTTAGTGATGGCGGTGAAAGATAAGAGTGGCGATATCGCAGTATTAAGAACGCTGGGGGCGAAAGACGGTTTAATTCGCGCCATCTTTGTCTGGTATGGATTGCTGGCAGGGCTGTTCGGCAGCCTCTGTGGTGTGATTATCGGCGTAGTGGTTTCACTGCAACTTACCCCGATTATTGAGTGGATTGAAAAGCTGATTGGTCATCAGTTCCTCTCCAGCGATATCTATTTTATTGACTTCCTGCCATCGGAATTGCACTGGCTGGACGTCTTCTACGTACTGGTCACAGCATTGTTGCTGAGTCTTTTGGCAAGTTGGTATCCGGCGCGACGCGCCAGTAATATTGACCCTGCGCGAGTCCTTAGCGGCCAGTAAAGGCAGTACATTAAAACAAGGAGCGGGAATGTATTACGGGTTTGATATTGGTGGAACGAAAATTGCGCTAGGCGTGTTTGATAGCGGTCGGCAGTTGCAGTGGGAAAAGCGGGTGCCGACACCGCGTGACAGCTATGACGCATTTTTAGATGCAGTGTGCGAGCTGGTGGCCGAAGCCGATCAACGTTTTGGCTGTAAAGGTTCTGTCGGCATCGGTATTCCGGGAATGCCGGAAACAGAAGATGGCACGCTGTATGCCGCCAATGTCCCCGCCGCAAGTGGTAAACCGCTGCGTGCCGATCTGAGCGCACGCCTTGAACGCGATGTGCGCCTTAATAACGACGCCAACTGCTTTGCCCTTTCTGAAGCCTGGGACGATGAATTTACCCAATATCCGTTGGTGATGGGACTGATCCTGGGGACTGGCGTTGGCGGTGGACTGGTATTCAACGGTAAACCGGTAACGGGTAAAAGCTATATTACGGGTGAATTTGGGCATATGCGCCTTCCCGTCGATGCGTTAACCATGATGGGGCTGGATTTCCCGTTACGTCGCTGCGGCTGTGGTCAGCACGGTTGCATTGAAAATTATCTGTCTGGTCGCGGTTTTGCGTGGCTGTATCAACACTATTATCATCAACCGTTGCAGGCTCCCGAAATTATTGCGCTTTATGAGCAAGGCGATGAGCAGGCAAGGGCGCACGTTGAGCGTTATCTGGATTTATTAGCGGTTTGTCTGGGAAATATCCTGACCATTGTTGACCCTGATTTGCTGGTCATTGGCGGTGGCTTATCGAATTTCCCGGCAATCACAACGCAACTGGCGGACAGGCTGCCTCGTCATCTCTTACCTGTAGCTCGTGTTCCGCGCATTGAACGCGCGCGTCACGGGGATGCAGGAGGAATGCGTGGTGCGGCCTTCCTACATCTAACCGATTAATCAACAGAGGTTACTATGTTGTCGCGTCGGGGTCATCGGTTAAGTCGTTTTCGTAAAAATAAACGCCGCCTGCACGAGCGTTTGCGTCAGCGTATTTTTTTCAGAGATAAAGTGGTGCCGGAAGCAATGGAAAAACCAAGAGTACTCGTACTGACAGGGGCAGGAATTTCTGCGGAATCAGGTATTCGTACCTTTCGCGCAGCAGATGGCCTGTGGGAAGAACATCGGGTTGAAGATGTGGCTACACCGGAAGGTTTTGATCGCGATCCTGAACTGGTGCAAGCGTTTTATAACGCCCGTCGCCGTCAACTACAGCAGCCAGAAATTCAGCCTAACGCTGCGCATCTTGCTCTGGCTAAACTGCAAGACGCCCTCGGCGATCGCTTTTTGCTGGTGACGCAGAATATCGATAATCTGCATGAACGCGCAGGTAATACCAATGTGATTCATATGCATGGGGAATTGCTGAAAGTACGTTGTTCGCAAAGCGGTCAGGTTCTCGACTGGACCGGAGACGTCACGCCAGAAGACAAATGTCATTGCTGCCAGTTCCCGGCTCCGCTGCGCCCACACGTAGTGTGGTTTGGCGAAATGCCACTCGGCATGGATGAAATTTATATGGCGTTGTCCATGGCCGACATTTTCATTGCTATTGGCACATCCGGGCATGTTTATCCGGCGGCTGGGTTTGTTCACGAAGCGAAGCTGCATGGCGCGCATACGGTTGAACTCAATCTCGAACCGAGTCAGGTCGGTAATGAATTTGCCGAGAAATATTACGGCCCGGCAAGCCAGGTGGTACCAGAGTTTGTTGAGAAGTTGCTGAAGGGATTATAAATCAGGAGTAATTGCCTGATGCGCTACGCTTATCAGGCCTACGAGCGGACCACAATTAATTGAATTTGTGGGGCTTGTAGGCCGGATAAGGCTTTCTCGCCGCATTTGGCATAATACACGCGCACTTTTCCGGCCTCTTTTCCTTTAACTCGTCTATAGCAGCGATACATTATTCCTGACTCATTAGTTACTTCCTTGCTAAATAAAAAACGGGCGGTAATACCACCGCCCGCTTGCTGAATTAACGTCCTGCTTTCAGCTTCTGATAATACTCTTCATAAATGCTACTGGCTGGGCCAACGTCACTCTGCCATTCGCCATTTTTAATGGTTTCAGCATCCGGGTAGAGCGTCTTGTCGTTTGCTATTTCCGGGCTTAACAGTTTGCGCGCGGCGAGGTTTGGCGTTGGATAACCGATAGTTTCGGCAACCTGTTTTGCCACATCCGGGCGCAGCAGGAAGTTGATCAGTTTCAGCGCGCCTTCTTTGTTTTTGGCATTTGCCGGAATCGCCAGGCTGTCCATCCAGAAAATGCCGCCTTCTTTCGGCCACACCACGTCAATTGGCGTACCCGCCTGGCGAGCAACGAAAGCAGAGCCGTTCCAGATCATGCCGAGGTTAACTTCGCCTTCCATGTACGGGTTTGCCGGGTTATCGGAGTTAAACGCCGCGACGTTTGGCATCAGTTTTTTCAGCTCGTTATACGCAGCTTCAATCTCTTTCGGATCGGTGGTGTTACCGGAGTAGCCCAGCTTACGCAGCGCCATCTGGAACACTTCACGGGCATCGTCGGTCAGCAGCAGGCTGCCTTTGTACTCAGGCTTCCACAGATCGGCCCAGCTGGTGACAGATTTCGGATCCACCGCATCACCGTTAACGCCAATCGCCGTCGCACCCCAGATATACGGAATGGAGTAGTCGTTATTCGGATCAAACGGCTTGTTGAGCATTTCTGGGTCGAGGTTGCCAAAGTTTGTTAACTTCGACTTGTCGATCTTCTGGATCATCCCTTCTTTACGCATTTTATCAACGTAATAGGTTGAAGGAACCACCAGGTCATAGGCACCGTCTTTGTACGTTTTCAGCTTGGCGTACATGGTTTCGTTCGACTCGTAAGTCGAATAGATAACCTTAATACCGGTTTCTTTGGTGAACTGTTCGAGCAGTCCAGGCGGCACGTACTCGGTCCAGTTGTAGAAATACAGTGTGTTGTTGTCATCAGCGTGAGCGGCGCTCATGCCCAGTGCCAGAGCACCCGCCGCGAGCAGGTGGCGTGACCATTTTTTCATTTAACGTCCCCTGTGTTACCTTTCGTTTTATCACGAGCAATAAGCTGGCTGGCAATAACCATCACCAGCGACAGCACCAGTAATATGGTTGCCAGCGCGTTAACTTCCGGCGATACGCCGACTTTGACCATCGAATAAATTTTTAACGGCAGAATTTCATAGCTTGGTCCGGTGACGAACGAAGAAACCACCACATCGTCCATCGACAGGGTAAAGCTTAACACCCAGCCCGCCGCCACCGCTGGCATTGCCAGTGGCAGGATGATTTTTCGCAGAATGGTAAATTCACTGGCACCGAGATCTTTCGCCGCTTCCAGCATTCGCACGTCAAAACCTTTCAGGCGCGAATACACCGTCACCACCACAAACGGTAGGCAGAAGGTGATATGCGAGAACAGCAGCGACCAGAAGCCAAGCTGAATACCCAGCAGCATAAACAGCACCAGCAGAGAAATCGCCATCACGATATCTGGCGACATCATCACCACAAACAGCATTCCGCTAACGAACGGCTTACCGCGAAAGCGATAGCGGTACAGCGCAACGGCCGTCAGTGAACCGATAAGCGTGGCAAACGTCGCCGAAAACACCGCCATCGTCAGTGAATGCTGCGCTGCCTGTAACAGACTGTCGTTGTTCATCAGCAGGCTATACCATTTGGTGGTAAAACCCTGCCAGTTGATGCCAAAGCGCGAGCTGTTGAAGGAGTTCACAATCAAAATAATGATTGGGATATACAGGTACGCGTAGATAGCGGTCATAAAACCGCCGCGAAGCAGTCGACCGATCATTCGAGTTCCACCTTCTTATTCAGCAAACGAGAAGCGCGCCAGTAAACCAGCAACATCAGGCCCATTACGATAGTCAGCGTAATGCTGGTGGCTGCACCAAACGGCCAGTCACGAATATTAAGGAACTGGACCTTGATGACGTTACCGATCAGCAGGTTTTTCGCACCGCCCATCAGGTCGGACACATAGAACAGGCCCATCGCTGGCAGCATCACCAGCAGACATCCGGCAATAATCCCCGGCATCGTCAGTGGAATAATGATGCGGATAAAAGTCTGCAACTTGCTGGCACCGAGATCGCGCGCCGCCTCCAGCAACGGCTTATCCAGTTTTTCGATACTGGAGTACAGCGGCATCACCATAAACGGCAGCAGAATGTAAACCAGACCGATAATCACCGCACTGGGCGTGAACATGATACGAATTGGTGTGTCGATAACGCCCAGCCAGAGCAAAAACTCGTTGAGATAGCCTTTGGTGCTGAGGAAAATTTTCAGCCCGTAGATGCGAATCAATGAGTTGGTCCAGAAGGGAACAATCAGCAGAAAAAGTAGCAGCGGACGCACCTTGTGCGGCAGCTTCGCCAGAAACCAGGCAAACGGATAGCCCAGAACCAGGCAGGCGAGGGTGGCGATCAGCGCCATATTCAGCGAGTGCAATAGCACTTCAAAATAGAGCGGATCGAGCAGACGTGCGTAGTTTTCCAGCGTAAAGACCATTTTGACGAAACTGGCGTCGTCGCGGGTCAAAAAGCTGGTGCCAATGATCATCAGGTTGGGCAGAAAGACAAACAACACAAGCCAACCGACAATAGTGACAATCACTACATTCTGGAACTTACTTGTGTTCTTCATCAGCCAGTACGACCTCCCAGCTTTCTACCCAATTAATGGCCATTTTTTGGTCGAGAGAGTGGTCAAAGTCAGGATCGTCTTCATTGAAGAATTCGCTGACCATCACCATCTTGCCATTTTCCAGTTCAACAACCGACTCCAGCGTCATGCCTTTGTAGTTACGCTCACGAACGTATCCAATCAGCCCTTCAGCATGGTTGTCGTCGTTAATCTCTTCAACACGTAAGTCTTCCGGGCGCAGCAGAACATGCAGTTTTTGCCCCGGTTCAACGGCGAAGTTAACGTAGATATTACACTCGCGACCTTCAACGTTAGCCCGCACGCGCTGCTCGTCGAGACGTTCGATGACAGTGGCGTTGAACATATTGATTTCGCCAATGAATCCGGCAACAAATAAATTCTTCGGCTCTTCGTAAATTTCGCGCGGCGTACCATCTTGCTCAATACGACCCTCGCGCATCACCACAATCCTGTCTGACATGGTGAGTGCTTCTTCCTGATCGTGAGTGACAAAGACGAAGGTAATGCCAAGCTTACGCTGTAACGCTTTCAGCTCGTTCTGCATTTGCTTGCGCAGTTTGTAATCCAGCGCCGAGAGCGACTCATCAAGCAGCAGCAGGCGAGGCTTGTTAACCACCGCGCGGGCAATGGCGACGCGTTGCTGTTGACCGCCTGAGAGTTGATGCGGTTTGCGTTGAGCGAAGCTTTCCAGTTGCACCATCCGCAAAGCTTCCATCACGCGAGGCGTAATTTCAGCAGCAGGGGTTTTTTGCATACGCAAACCAAAGGCCACATTTTCGAATACGGTCATGTGGGGGAATAGCGCGTAGCTTTGGAAAACGGTGTTCACATAGCGGTTTTCCGCCGGAACGTGGGTGATGTCCTCGTTATCCAGCATGATGCGTCCAGAATCAACAGTTTCCAGACCCGCAATCAGGCGAAGAACGGTTGTTTTACCGCAGCCAGAAGGGCCAAGCAGCGTGAGGAACTCGCCATTGTTGATAGTCAGATCCAGCTGGGGAATGACCTCTTTACCATCAAAGCATTTGCGAATTCCCGCCAATTGCACCAGCGGTGAAAGCGAACTCGGTTGTTTATTCAATTTTTTACTCTGTCCCATGTAAACGCAACGGATGGCTTACCGAAGCGGGGTTTGTGGTTAACCACCTTGGTGACTCTTAAAGAGGGCCGTAATTCTACGGCAAACTACTTGGATCGCCAATCCTTGTTGTGAATTACTGGCTTAGCTTTATATTCATTAAGGTAATGTTGATAAATATTCCCGATTGCAGGGGTAAAAGTGACCTGACGCAATATTTGTCTTTTCCTGCTTCTTAATAATGTCGTCACGAAAAGTGAGGGTGACTACATGGATAAACTACTTGAGCGTTTTTTGAACTACGTGTCTCTCGATACCCAATCAAAAGCGGGGGTGAGACAAGTTCCCAGCACGGAAGGCCAGTGGAAATTATTGCATCTGCTGAAAGATCAGCTGGAAGAAATGGGTCTTATCAATGTGACCTTAAGTGAGAAAGGAACGTTGATGGCGACGCTACCGGCTAACGTTCCTGGCGATATTCCGGCGATTGGTTTTATTTCTCATGTGGATACCTCACCGGATTGCAGCGGTAAAAATGTGAATCCGCAGATTGTTGAAAACTATCGTGGCGGCGACATTGCGTTGGGCGTCGGCGACGAAGTCCTGTCACCGGTCATGTTCCCGGTACTGCATCAACTGCTGGGACAGACGCTGATCACCACTGACGGTAAAACATTGTTGGGTGCTGACGACAAAGCAGGTATTGCAGAAATCATGACCGCGCTGGCGGTATTGCAGCAGAAAAATATTCCGCATGGCGATATTCGTGTTGCCTTTACGCCAGATGAAGAAGTGGGCAAAGGGGCGAAACATTTTGATGTTGAAGCCTTTGATGCCCGCTGGGCTTACACCGTAGATGGTGGTGGCGTAGGTGAACTGGAGTTTGAAAACTTCAACGCTGCTTCGGTGAATATCAAAATCGTCGGCAACAATGTTCACCCAGGTACGGCAAAAGGTGTGATGGTGAATGCGCTGTCGCTGGCGGCACGCATTCATGCGGAAGTACCGGCAGATGAAAGCCCGGAAGCCACGGAAGGTTATGAAGGCTTCTATCACCTGACAAGCATGAAAGGCACTGTTGAGCGCGCCGATATGCACTACATCATCCGTGATTTCGACCGTAAACAGTTTGAAGCGCGTAAACGTAAAATGATGGAAATTGCCAAGAAAGTGGGCAAAGGGTTACACCCGGATTGCTACATTGAACTGGTGATTGAAGACAGTTACTACAACATGCGCGAGAAAGTCGTTGAGCATCCGCATATTCTTGATATTGCCCAGCAGGCGATGCGCGATTGCGATATTGAACCAGACCTGAAACCGATCCGTGGTGGTACTGACGGTGCGCAGTTGTCGTTTATGGGATTACCGTGTCCAAATCTGTTTACCGGCGGTTATAACTATCATGGTAAACATGAGTTTGTCACTCTGGAAGGAATGGAAAAAGCGGTGCAAGTGATTGTGCGTATTGCCGAGTTAACGGCGAAACGGAAGTAAGCGAAATTGGATGCGGCATATGATGCCGCATCCGGCTTCAATTCAAATTTACCCTTCGAAGAACCAATA
Organism: Escherichia sp. E4736; assembly: GCF_005781225.1. NCBI lineage: Bacteria > Pseudomonadati > Pseudomonadota > Gammaproteobacteria > Enterobacterales > Enterobacteriaceae > Escherichia > Escherichia sp. E4736. The sequence continues at coordinate 227,872 of NZ_VATT01000007.1, forward strand.
CCCGCTATTGACCAGCGCCGCGAGCATCGCGAGGAATGAGGGATCTTCCAGTGCGTCGCCAAAATTCTCGGCGGTCAGTGCAATGTTGCTGGCGAGTGCCTCCAGCGCCGGACGGTGCGGGGAATCAATTTTCTCACCATTAGCATAAACATCGTCGCCAATGCGCAAGACGCGCAGACCACCCAGACGCACCAGTACATCACCTTGTTTCAGCGCGTCGTAGATTTCATCCGGTTGATACGGTGGCTCTGGCGGAGCGATATCCAGTTCATGACGTGACTGCGAAATAAACTCGCCAAACCACTGCTTAAAGTGTTCTGGCTGGTTGATCAACTCAAGCATCATCTCACGCAGTTTATCCATCTCCTGCGGCAGAACGTCTGCCGGATGATCGCGAGGAGGGACATCCGGATCGCTGTAGTAATTACCGCCCAGCTCACGTTGCAGCACGTAATCGGCAAATCCGCTGATCAGTTCCCGCGTATTCGGCGCACGAAAACCAACGGAATAGTTCATCGCATTTTCCAGCGCGTAGCCTTCGTGCGGGAACCCTGGCGGAATATAAAGAATATCGCCTGGCTCCAGCTCTTCATCAATAATCGCTTCAAACGGATCAACCTGTAACAGATCCGGGTGAGGGCAGTGCTGCCTCATGTGCAGTTTTTCACCTACCCGCCAGCGACGGCGACCTGTACCCTGAATAATAAATACATCGTACTGATCGAGATGCGGACCGACGCCGCCGCCAGGCACGGAAAACGAGATCATCAGATCGTCAATGCGCCAGTCAGGTAATTCACGGAACGGACGCATCAGCGCGGCGGCCGGTTCATGCCAGTGATCAACCGCCTGGACCAGCAATGACCAGTTGGTTTCGCCCAGATGGTCGTAGCTTTCGAATGGCCCGTGACTGACCTGCCATTTGCCATCCTGATGACTGACCAGCCGACTGTCGACTTCACTTTCCATCGCCAGGCCCGCCAGCTCGTCGGGAGAAATAGGGTCAATAAAATTATTAAAGCCGCGTTTTAGCACCACGGGACGTTTCTGCCAGTGGCGTTCAAGAAAATCGGGCCAATTAAGGGTGAGTTGGTATTCCATGTTAAGCGTCCATAGGCGGGTATCTGCAACCGATTATAACGGATGCATACTGTAATGCGCGAACAAAGGACATATTTATTCATCTTTCGACAAGGAATGCTGGCGACCAAAAATCACCTCCATTCGCGCACCGCCGAGCATGCTCTCTCCGGCGATGATTCTTCCGTCGTACTGTTCAGTAATTTCACGAGCGACCGCCAGCCCCACGCCTTGCCCGGGGCGTAAGGTATCAACACGCTGACCACGGTCGAAAATCACCTCACGCTTGCTTTGCGGGATCCCCGGTCCATCATCTTCGACCACGATGTAGAGATGTTTGTCAGTTTGCCTTGCGGAGATTTCGACAAACTCGAGACAATACTTACAGGCGTTATCCAGTACATTGCCCATTACCTCAACAAAATCGTTCTGCTCACCGACAAAGCTAATTTCTGGCGAGATATCGAGGGAAATATTGACGCCTTTACGCTGATAAACTTTATTCAGTGCCGATGTGAGATTGTCCAACAACGGGGCCACTGGATGTAGTTCGCGGCTAAGTAATGTCCCGCCACGCATACTGGCTCGGTGTAGGTAGTAACCAATTTGTTGCGAGATACGGCTAATTTGTTCCAGCATCACCGGTTCCGCCTCACTGACGTTCATCTTTTCACTTCGCAAAGAGCGTAGCGTACTTTGTAGCACCGCCAGAGGCGTTTTCAGGCTGTGAGTCAGGTCAGTGAGCGTAGTGCGGTATTTGTCGTAACGCTCACGCTCGCTTTTTAAAAGTCGGTTCAGGTTACCCACCAGGCTGGTCAGTTCTCTCGTTGTTGTAGGGTTGAGCAGTTCACGGTGGTGTTCTTCCAGTTCGCGGACTTCTCGCGCCAGGGCTTCAATAGGGCGTAAGCTCCACCAAGCGGCGATCCACAGTAACGGGATCACTAACAACAGGTTGGCCAGGAGTACATAGAGAAACCAGCTCCATACCGTATAGGAACTTTTAAGCTCTACGGGAATGGTATCGACCACCACAATGGTGAGTTTTGGCATTCGCGCCGTTGCCGGATAGACATTAACGGCTACCGAGTGGGTCATTTCTGCATCGTCGTCGTCTTCCCGAACTTCCTGCAACTGTTGCTGAATAGAGAGATCGTTACTAAGTAGCAGGCTGGTATCGTTCACGTCAGCCTCTATTTCGTGAAAACCATTGGATTTCAGCCAGTCAGGCTGGATCATTTTCATCAGCCAGGGAACGTCACGCTGCGCCCACAATAGTTTGCCGTTCTCGTCATAAATCAGAGACATCGTGGGACTTTGCTTGTCGATATTTTCCGGCAGTTCAACGTGTAGCTTATTGTTTTCCCATTTCGCCAGTGTATAGAATAAATTGCTCTCGCCGCGTAACAGACGAAACGTCGTTTTATCGAAACTAACGCTATAACCGATCAGGGCAACCATACCGTAGGAAAGTGAAAGCACTAGTACTACCGCGGCCGTCGCCAACAGAAAACGTACCCGCAGCGAGAGCGGGAAAAAAACACGCAGTAATTTTTTCATCAGCGCAATTCGAAAAGATAACCCTGGCCGCGAACGGTGGTAATCACCTCGTGCGGGTATTGCGCCTGAATTTTTTTGCGCAGCCTGCCCATCAGAACATCAATGGTATGACTTTCCCGCAGTTCGGCATCCGGGTAGAGCTGTAGCATCAATGAATCTTTACTGACCACTTTGCCGTTGTTACGGATCAAGGTTTCCATAATGGTGTATTCAAATGCGGTCAGTTTGATGACTTCGTCACTAATGGATAATTCGCGACGGGAGAGATCAACCTGAAACGGCGGCAGCGAAATAACCTGTGAAGCCAGGCCGCTATTACGCCGCATTAATGCCTGCATTCGTGCCATCACCTCTTCAATATGAAAGGGTTTAGTCACGTAATCATCAGCACCGGCGCTTAATACTTCAACTTTGTCCTGCCAGCTTTCACGGGCGGTTAAAACCAGAATTGGCAGTGAAACATCATTACTACGCCAGCGCCGGATCAGCGACAAACCATCTTCGTCAGGCAAACCGAGATCGACAATCGCAATATCCGGTAAATGTTCGTTGAGATAATAATCGGCTTCTTTGGCATCTTCTGCGTCATCGACCTGATGACCCGCGTCCTGAATCTGAACTTTAAGATGGTGACGTAACAACGCATTGTCTTCGACAACCAGTACGCGCATTTTTATTTCTCCCTGTCTTAATTATAAAAATAGTGTAACGCGATTATGTGGTTGTGGGGGTAAACATTAAATAAACCAGTGGGGAAGGGAGGTGTAAATAGAAAAGCGGATTATCTTAATAAACAGGCCGGACGGCATCACCATCCGGCACTGATACGAGGCTTATTTCAGCTCATCAACCATAGTGATGGCACGGCCAATATAGTTAGCCGGCGTCATCGCTTTCAGGCGTGCTTTTTCTTCTTCCGGCAACGCCAGACCATCGATAAATTGCTTCATGCCTTCGGCGTCAACGCGTTTACCGCGAGTCAGCTCTTTCAGCTTCTCGTATGGCTTCTCAATCCCGTAACGGCGCATTACCGTCTGGATCGGTTCAGCCAACACTTCCCAGTTGTGATCCAGTTCATCCAGCAGATGATCACGGTTCACTTCCAGTTTGCTCACACCTTTCAGGGTGGACTGGTAAGCAATCAGCGCATAACCGATACCCACGCCGAGGTTACGCAGCACGGTGGAGTCGGTCAGGTCACGCTGCCAGCGGGAAACCGGCAGTTTGCTTGCCAGGTGCTGCAATACCGCGTTGGAAAGCCCCAGATTGCCTTCGGAGTTTTCGAAGTCGATCGGGTTAACTTTATGCGGCATGGTGGAAGAACCAATCTCACCAGCAATGGTTTTTTGTTTGAAGTGGTTAAGGGCGATATAACCCCAGACGTCACGGTCGAAGTCGATCAGAATGGTGTTGAAGCGCGCAACGCAATCAAACAGCTCGGCGATGTAGTCGTGCGGTTCGATCTGGGTTGTGTACGGGTTCCACTGAATACCCAGCGAGGTGACGAACTCTTCGCTGAACTGATGCCAGTCAACTTCCGGGTAAGCGGCGATGTGGGCGTTATAGTTACCGACCGCGCCGTTGATTTTGCCGAGGATCTCCACCTGGTTAAGCTGGCGGTACTGGCGCTCCATACGGTAGGCGACGTTAGCCATCTCTTTACCGATGGTTGACGGCGTGGCTGGCTGACCGTGGGTACGGGACAGCAGCGGGATATCGCGATACTGAACGGCGAGATCTTTAATGCCGTCAATCAGTTGACGCCAGTATGGCAGGATCACTTCATCACGCGCAGTTTTCAGCATCAACGCGTGGGAGAGGTTATTGATATCTTCCGAAGTACAGGCAAAGTGAATGAATTCAGAAACCGCGTGCAGTTCCGGGATCTCCGCCACTTTTTCTTTCAGGAAATACTCAACCGCTTTAACGTCGTGGTTAGTGGTACGCTCGATGGTTTTGATTCGCGATGCATCTTCTTCACTGAAATTAGCGACGATTGCATCAAGGTAACCGATTGCGTCGGCAGCAAAAGCAGGAACTTCCTTGATCGCTGCGTGCGCGGCCAGTTTTTGCAGCCAACGTACTTCAACTTGTACACGGAATTTCAGCAAACCGTATTCGCTGAAAATCCCGCGCAGCGCGCTGACTTTATCGCCGTAGCGTCCATCGACAGGGGAAACGGCGGTCAGTGAGGATAATTCCATAGATCACAACTCCGGGGTTAAATGAGCAAGAATTTGTTTTGCCTGAGTGGTCAGGCGATTACGAGAAAACATCAGTTGCAGACGTCCGCCGCCAACCTGGTGCCAGAGCACGGCGGCGCGAATGCCTGCCAGCAGGGTTGCGCGAACTTTCGCCTGCACCTGTGGGCTTTGCAGTACGGCAGGGGAGCCGGTGACCTGAATGCGCGGGCCAAGCGGGCTTATCACATCAACATAGATGGCGGCCATCGCGCTCATCAGCGTTTCGGACTGTAAATCGAAGTGTTCGAGTTGGCGTTGCAGACCGTTGATCCGGTTGCCCAGAGTGTTGAGCGCACCTTTCGCTGAGGAAAGTTTGCGCTCAAGCACCATCAGGCTTAGCGTGTAGCGGGTTAGCTCAGCGTTTAAGCCCTGACGACTGCTGGCATTGAGCACGCCGAGCAGGGTTTCCAGCCCGACGCGCAGGTTGGCTTCGCTACCGCCAAAAACCGCCAGCGTCGAGCTGGGGTTCATATCAATAATACTGTTGAGTGAGACGTGTAGCGCATCGGCATCACAATGCCCCTGGTGAGCGAGTTGTTGCACCAGGCGTGCCGACTGACAAATACCGGCCAGGGCGAGGGTGATGTCATAGTAATTCTTTGCCACGTTCACTGCTTCCTTGTTGTAATTAAAGACAATAATCAGACCGGCAGCGGCAGACGCTGCTCAATGATACCGCCACCGAGGCACACTTCACCGTTATAGAAGACGGCAGACTGGCCCGGCGTCACGGCGGCAACTGGCTCATCGAAAATCACTTCAATGCGATCGTCGTCCAGCGCCTTGACGGTGCACGGAATGTCGGTCTGGCGATAGCGGGTTTTTACCGTGCAACGCATAGTGCCGGTGAACGGTTCGCGATCGACCCAGTGTAGCTGCTGGGCAATCAGACCGACAGACATCAGACGCGGGTGTTCATGGCCCTGCGCAACAATCAGAATGTTGTTTTCGACGTCTTTATCGACCACATACCACGGTTCTTCGGTGCCTTCTTTAGTGCCACCGATACCCAGACCTTTACGCTGACCGAGGGTGTGATACATCAGCCCCTGGTGCTCACCAATTTCATCGCCATCGACGGTAATGATTTTGCCCGGTTGCGCCGGGAGATAACGGCCCAGGAACTCGCGGAATTTACGTTCGCCAATGAAGCAAATGCCGGTAGAGTCTTTTTTCTTCGCGGTGACCAGACCAAGATCTTCAGCAATCTTACGCACCTGCGGTTTTTCCAGTTCGCCGACCGGGAACAGGCTTTGCGCAATTTGCTCATGGCTGAGCGTATAAAGGAAGTAGCTCTGGTCTTTATTGCTGTCCAGACCACGCAGCAGGCGGCTCTTGCCATCGACATCTGCACGACGAACGTAATGACCGGTAGCGATATAATCGGCACCTAAATCTTCGGCGGCAAATTCGAGGAAGGCTTTAAATTTGATCTCTTTGTTGCACAGAATATCCGGATTCGGCGTGCGACCGGCTTTATATTCGGCAAGGAACAGTTCGAAGACGTTGTCCCAGTATTCGGCAGCAAAGTTGACGGTGTGCAGTTCAATGCCGAGCTTATCGCAGACCGCCTGGGCATCAGCCAGATCCGCTGCCGCTGTGCAATATTCCTCACCGTCGTCTTCTTCCCAGTTCTTCATAAACAGGCCTTCGACCTGATATCCCTGTTGTTGCAACAGCCAGGCAGAAACGGAGGAATCGACACCGCCGGACATGCCGACGATCACTTTTTTTGCGGTTTCAGACATTGGATTACTCACGACATTGAACTTCAAGGCGGCGTATTCTATCACGCAGCCTTTTAGATGACACCCTTTGTAAAAGGCCAGTTAAAATCGCCAATCATCTCCAGCGGATAGCGTTGCCCGCTTTGATAACAACGAATACTTTCTGCCACCAGCGGCGAACGAAGATTTGACGCCTGTAAAATTTCTTCGGCGCTGACCCAACGGCAGCAGTCGATATCGCTGTCATGAGGCTGGGTCGGGCATATTTGCTCAAGTTCAATGGCAAACAGGAAACGCAAAAACGGCGTTTTATCTGGCGCAATCCACTGATGCATGCGGATAAAGTGTTGCGGTCGCGCGCTGATGCCGGTTTCTTCCCACAGCTCACGCGCAGCCGCTTCTACTAGCGTCTCATCCGCCTCCAGATGTCCCGCCGGTTGGTTCCATAACGCTTTACCGTTAATCGTCTCTTCAACAACTAAAAATTTGCCCTCTGCGTGTACCACGCAGGCGACGGTAACGTGCGGTTTAAACATTGTGCATCCTTATTCTGTTGCTTCTCGCCATTCGCCGTTAGCGAGATTATCCAGTGTGTAATTGCCCATGGCATAACGAATCAGTCGCAGCGTAGGGAAACCGACATGGGCGGTCATGCGGCGCACCTGGCGATTACGTCCTTCATATAAAGTAATCTTCAGCCAGCTGGTGGGAATACTTTTACGTTCACGAATTGGCGGATTACGTGGCCATAACCACTCTGGTTCTTCAACCAGCTCCACGCCTGCGGGCAGGGTAGGACCATCATTTAAGGTTACGCCATTGCGCAAGGCTTCAAGTGCGTCTTGTGTGGGAATGCCTTCCACCTGCACATAATAGATTTTCCCGGTGAGTTTGCCCGGCTGAGTTAAACGAGCCTGTAGTGCACCATTATTGGTCAGCACCAATAACCCTTCGCTATCGCGGTCGAGACGACCCGCCGCATAAACACCCTGAACCGGGATGAATTCTTTTAATGTTTTGCGCCCAGCTTCATCGGTGAACTGTGGCAGGACATCGTAAGGTTTATTAAACAGGATCACGCGCGTGGGCTGGTTTTCTGGTTTGCGTTTGTTAGTGCGTTGCGAGCTGAATCGCTTAACCTGGTGATTTCTAAAAGAAGTTTTTTGCATGGTATTTTCAGAGATTATGAATTGCCGCATTATAGCCTAATAACGCGCATCTTTCATGACGGCAAACAATAGGGTAGTATTGACAAGTCAATTACAAATCATTAACAAAAAATTGCTCTAAAGCATCCGTATCGCAGGACGCAAACGCATATGCAACGTGGTGGCAGACGAGCAAACCAGTAGCGCTCGAAGGAGAGGTGAATGGAAAGTAAAGTAGTTGTTCCGGCACAAGGCAAGAAGATCACCCTGCAAAACGGCAAACTCAACGTTCCTGAAAATCCGATTATCCCTTACATTGAAGGTGATGGAATCGGTGTAGATGTAACCCCAGCCATGCTGAAAGTGGTCGACGCTGCAGTCGAGAAAGCCTATAAAGGCGAGCGTAAAATCTCCTGGATGGAAATTTACACCGGTGAAAAATCCACACAGGTTTATGGTCAGGATGTCTGGCTGCCTGCTGAAACCCTTGATCTGATTCGTGAATATCGCGTTGCTATTAAAGGCCCGCTGACCACTCCGGTTGGTGGCGGTATTCGTTCTCTCAACGTTGCCCTGCGCCAGGAACTTGATCTCTACATCTGCCTGCGTCCGGTACGTTACTATCAGGGCACCCCAAGCCCGGTTAAACACCCTGAACTGACCGATATGGTTATCTTCCGTGAAAACTCGGAAGACATTTATGCAGGTATCGAATGGAAAGCAGACTCTGCCGACGCTGAGAAAGTAATTAAATTCCTGCGTGAAGAGATGGGCGTGAAGAAAATTCGCTTCCCGGAACACTGCGGTATCGGTATTAAGCCATGTTCTGAAGAAGGCACCAAACGTCTTGTTCGTGCCGCAATCGAATACGCAATTGCTAACGATCGTGACTCTGTGACCCTGGTGCACAAAGGCAACATCATGAAGTTCACCGAAGGCGCGTTTAAAGACTGGGGCTACCAGCTGGCGCGTGAAGAGTTTGGCGGTGAACTGATCGACGGCGGCCCGTGGCTGAAAGTTAAAAACCCGAATACCGGCAAAGAGATCGTCATTAAAGACGTGATTGCTGATGCATTCCTGCAACAGATCCTGCTGCGTCCGGCTGAATATGATGTTATCGCCTGTATGAACCTGAACGGTGACTACATTTCTGACGCCCTGGCAGCGCAGGTTGGCGGTATCGGTATCGCCCCTGGTGCAAACATCGGTGACGAATGCGCCCTGTTTGAAGCCACCCACGGTACTGCGCCGAAATATGCCGGTCAGGACAAAGTTAACCCAGGCTCTATCATCCTCTCCGCTGAGATGATGCTGCGCCATATGGGCTGGACTGAAGCCGCAGACCTGATTGTTAAAGGTATGGAAGGCGCAATCAACGCGAAGACCGTAACATATGACTTCGAACGTCTGATGGAAGGCGCTAAGCTGCTGAAATGTTCAGAGTTTGGTGATGCGATCATCAAGAACATGTAATTCGGTAATTTATTAAATTCATTAACGGGAGCGTAACGCTCCCGTTATTTTTGCCAGGATGCTAACGGTTATCAAAATAAGTTATCAAAACCCCCAGGTAGTTGGGGGATGGTCAGATGGTTGTTCTACTGCCAGGTTCCAATTCTGTGCCAGAATCGGACGTCGCAATCGCAACAACGACGAATCCTTTAGTCCACAATAAAGAGTTTTGCTCCTGTCTCCGTTCTGGACTGATGTGGCTCTGCGTTATCACCAACCTGATAACTCATCCCCGCAGTTAAAGTGAATTTGCGGCCATCTGCGAGCAGTGTTTCGAGTTCTCCCTCCAAGCATAAAAGGATATGACCTTTACTGCACCAATGATCCGCCAGGTAACCTGGGGTATATTCAACCATTCGCACACGGATTTGGTTCGGCTTGTGACCAAAAAATTGTGTGCGCCAGTAGGCCATGCCTGTTTCCCCGGGATGTTCTGTTTTTTCGACTTCACCCCAGTTGGTGGTGCCAAAAGCAAATGCTTCGATATTCATTTTATGGCCTTTCGTTGTTAAGAAAGAGTGCTTGAGCCTAGGTTGGAATGAATTAACATTAACATAAGAAAAAATAATTTATATATCAACACATTATTTTTGCCTTAGGTATTATTATAGCGTTTCAATAATTAAGGGCAAAAAGCTAAAACTAAATCCGAAAAATAATCTGGTAACATTATTTAAATAATGGAGAATTAAACTGTCGCTATACATTTATCTTATTTCTAATTCTCATAGACGAATTTTTTCATGTTATGATATAATATGACGAAAATCGCAGGTTATCAACCTGTTATTGATGTAAATAAATTTCGAGGAGATTATTCCAGTGGGACGTAAATGGGCCAATATCGTAGCTAAAAAAACGGCTAAAGACGGGGCAACGTCTAAAGTATATGCAAAATTCGGTGTGGAAATCTATGCTGCGGCTAAACAAGGTGAACCAGACCCAGAATTAAACACTTCTTTAAAGTTCGTTATTGAACGCGCGAAGCAGGCGCAAGTTCCAAAACACGTTATTGATAAAGCTATTGATAAAGCCAAAGGTGGCGGAGACGAAACGTTCGTACAAGGACGTTATGAAGGCTTTGGACCCAATGGTTCAATGATTATCGCTGAAACGTTGACTTCAAACGTTAACCGTACGATTGCTAACGTTCGTACAATTTTCAATAAAAAAGGCGGTAACATTGGCGCGGCAGGTTCTGTCAGCTATATGTTTGACAATACTGGCGTGATTGTATTTAAAGGAACTGACCCTGACCGTATTTTTGAAATTTTGCTTGAAGCTGAAGTGGATGTCCGTGATGTGACCGAAGAAGAAGGAAACATCGTTATTTATACTGAGCCTACAGACCTTCATAAAGGAATTGCAGCTCTAAAAGCAGCTGGAATTACTGAGTTCTCAACAACAGAATTAGAAATGATTGCTCAATCAGAAGTTGAGCTTTCACCAGAAGATTTAGAAATCTTTGAAGGACTTATTGATGCCCTCGAAGATGACGACGATGTTCAAAAAGTATATCATAACGTTGCAAATCTCTAATTATAAATTAAAGAAATCTGTCTTTATGGCAGATTTCTTATTCTTAAAGAATGTTTAAAAGCATATAAAAAGACTCTCATCTAAAAAATAAGACTAATCGAAATTACTGGTTTTAACTATCTCATGATTAACGGCAAAGGATCATCCGATGAGTGGAAATAGCGCGAAAAACGTAATGGTTTATAGTCGAAATATCAGAATGTAATGCCTGTTAATTGTTACGTAAAATATCAAGAATGATCATCAAGAACTGAATTCTAAAATGGCAGTTTTCACCAAAATGTTGCCCGGTACCAGGAACATATGGCATTGTATTCTTGATACTCGGGCAATGGGCATGTTACATCAGAATATAATCATGGATACGCAGTTTTATAGCGCCCATTAAAAATGAAAAGTGATTTAAATTGGCGGCAGCCCATATTTTGCTCGGGCGCGATTACATGCCTCATTAATCTTCCCATCCTCGCCAGACATGGCGAATTCTCGACATGTCGATGAGCGATTCTTATATATGGTGCAACATGCGTTTTTTCCAGGCGTTCCTGCCAGGGCGACACAACGTGGATCCTTCTGGTTAGTACCGCTCATACATCGGTGGTAAGGGGATATTTGCTCAGTAAGATGAGCCGGGATAGTGCCGCCTGCATCATCTGCTTCGGCCCAGTAAAAAGAGACGCGGAAAAATGCACAACAGGCACCACACGCCAGGCATGGATTCAGATTGCTCATAATTCACCAGTACTACTATATACATCACAATACATCATAACAAAAAATGCAGACACGCCCTGTAAAGATGCGTGTCTGTGACCGGCTGGTGAATTTTCTATAGTCAACTACTGAATGATCACCAGCTGTTATTAATTTTACATATCCACTGAGATATAACCAGATAGTCAAAATATAAACAGAGTAAATTAATCTTTACAATTTGTAACTACAGGGTTTAGGAAGGGAGTGCTTTATGGAATCAGAGTCTACATTATCTTGTTACTATAGGATGATTTTATAAGCATGGTGGATATTGTGATTGTTTTAATTCTGGTTGATTAAAGGAACTCATCAGAAAATGTTATTTCTCTGATGTTCAAAAATATGAGCAAGCTCAGGTTATAATATTTTGTATTTATATTACGGTTGTCTCATCGTTCACATTGATTATTGTGTTAATGGTAAAAACGTTATGATTCAATTCAATAGTGCATTTGACTTCGAGCATACCAGAACACGTCTTCTTAAGGCGGTATCAAATAATGGTCTGGTTTTATTTGGCGAGTTTGACCACGCGAAAGCTGCCAGTAATGCAGGTCTTGTAATGCCGCCAACGACTGTTCTGGTATTTGGTAATCCTGAAAAGGGAACGCCTTTGATGTTGGAACATCCAGACCTCGCTCTGGATTTACCTTTCAGGGTACTCCTTCGCCAGTTGCCCGGAGGTCAGGTCAACGTTAGATTTCATTCGGCAGAAGAATTGAAATGTTATGGACTTGACTCAACGGCGATACAAACGCTGAAAAAGCTGGAATTGCTGGTACAGAAATGCATTCAACCTATTGATTCACATATGTATAAAGGCGAAGGTTAAAGCTAAACAGAAACGTGCTCAACCTATATTTTTGTTCCCGAATTATTACCCCATGCCTCTTGTCTGCTTAAAGACCCATTGATCAGCGCGAACATTAGTTTTTCATCAGTCATTGAAAGACTTGCGGCATGTTGGGCAAAATTTCATCTGATGCGTGGATATTTCTGATTCTCTCGACCATGCTCTCTGTAGACGCCAGATTGAGCGAATGAATGTCAACCCCCTCTATTAACCTGTTGTCAGGGACACGCAGATGCGCAATACACTTATCCCTATCCTCGCTGCGGTTTGCCTGTTTATTACCGGCGTCTCTATTTTGAACATCCAGCTCTGGTATTCCGCAAAAGCGGAGAGCCTGGCAGGGGCGAGATATGCCGCAAACAATATCAATTATATACTTGAGGAAGCGTCACAGGCGATTCAAACGGTACGGGAAATAGCCAGAAAAGGGTGTGATCTGGATGAACAATATCAACTAGGTACAGAAGCAGCGCTCAAGCCACATCTGCGTACGATCATCATTCTCAAACAAGATGCGGTCTGGTGTACTTCACTGCCGGGGAACCGCGTACTGCTATCACGTATACCCGTGATTCCTGAAAGCAATTTACTGCTAGCTCCGGCAATCGATACTGTTAATAAAATGCCCATTTTGCTTTATCAGAATCAGTTCGCAGATACCCGAGTTTTGGTGACTATTAGCGATCAGCATATTCGTGGCGCGCTCAATGTGCCGTTGAAGGGGGCGAAATATACTTTACTCGTTGGCGGTAGCATTATTGGCCCGTCGGGAGATGTGACAGCTCTCAATGGTAAAAATCATTTTTCTGGGCGAGTCAGTTCCACAAAATATCATTTCAGTATTATTTATAACCAGCCGCCTCTATTTAGCTTTAGCAGACTTATCGATAAAGGTCTGGGGATTTTGATATTCATTTTGTTGATTTCCTGCGCCGTTGTCTTCCTGCTTGATAAATATTTCAACAAAAGCGCGACACCGGAAGAGATCCTGCGGCGGGCAATACATAACGGTGAAATTGTGCCTTTTTATCAACCAGTGGTAAATGGGCTGGAAGGGACGTTACGCGGCGTGGAAGTCCTTGCCCGCTGGAAACACCCTCGGGGAGGATATATCTCTCCTGCGGCTTTCATTCCTCTTGCTGAAAAATCAGGGTTGATAGTTCCGCTCACCCAAAGTTTGATGAGCCAGGTCGCCAAACAAATGAATGCGATCGAAAGTAAACTGCCAGAAGGTTTTCACGTTGGGATAAATTTCAGCGCCTCGCATATTATTTCGCCGACATTTGTTGAAGAATGCCTGAAATACAAGGACAGCTTCACGCGCCGTGATTTGAATCTCGTGCTTGAAGTCACTGAGCGTGAGCCTTTGCATGTTGATGAAAGTCTGGTCCAGCGACTAAACATTTTGCATGAAAATGGTTTTGTCATCGCACTGGATGATTTTGGTACTGGATACTCGGGGCTTTCTTATCTCCATGATCTACATATTGATTATATTAAGATTGATCACAGCTTCGTCGGGCGGGTCAACGCAGATCCAGATTCCACCCGGATCCTGGACTGCGTGCTGGATCTGGCGCGCAAACTTTCTATCAGTATTGTCGCTGAAGGTGTTGAGACGAAGGAGCAGCTCGATTACCTGAACCAAAACAACATCACGTTCCAACAGGGATACTATTTCTATAAACCAGTGACATATATTGAGCTGGTCAAAATTATTCTCTCAAAACCGAAGGTGAAAGTGGTGGTTGAGTGAAAAATGATCGCCTGAGCGTGAGGTGACGTAATTATAGACAGCTAATTAGCTCGTTTCGTCTTGTTACTATTGTTCATTATTTTGTTTGCTATAATTGTCTGAAATTTTTGACAGGATTACCATCAGTAGCATGAACAAGAGTAATAATCTGGATTATTTTACTTTATATATCATTTTCTCCATTGCATTTATGCTAATCACTTTCCTGGTTATCCTTTTTGCCAAACCCAGCACCTGGCTGGGAGAAGTGCTTGTTACTATAAATTTGCTAAATGCGTTGGTTTGGTTGGCGATCAATGTGGTTAATCGGTTAAGGGAAAAACTCGTTAGCCATAGGGATCAGCATTAATCCTTCTGTTATCACTGTCAGAAAACGGCTAAATGAGTTGCTGGCAGTGCGCGTAATCTGGGGGAAATTAAACTTGGCGTAAATGGCAATCTGAATCCAGCGGCCAGCGTCTGGGGAAATGTTGGCGTTCAACTCGGTGATAATGGCTACAATGACACCGCAGTTATGGTGGGATTGAAATATAAGTTCTGATTCCTTCGCCTGCTAAAAAAACGCGCCGAATCAATCGGCGCGGTACGACATTAATGATTATTTTTTGCCAATGGCACGCATGGTGTCATCAATGGCGGTAATTAACAGCATTTGCGGATCTTTAGCACAAACTTGGTTCAGTTTTTCTACCACTTTGGCACTGAGTTCCGGAGATTGCTCGATTTTTAAATCACGGCTCGTAACGCTGGCGTTACCCATTACAGCCACAATTTCTGCAACCTGTGCGCTGTCAGTTTTTGCCATTTCGTTGGCTTCAGCACAAGTAATATAGGTTTCTGCTGGCAAACCGTTCTTAATATTGTAGTCCTGCGCCCAGCTCATTGGTGCGAAAACAAACAGACCAGCCAGTAATGCAAATTTTTTCATCATCATTCCTTATTTCATTTTACCCAGAATGGCACCACCTGTGCCGCCAACTACAGCACCTTTAATCGCGCCTTCCAGACCATTGCCGGTCAACACGCCAGTGACTGCACCAACGGCAGCACCCACTTTCGCACCTTTGCGGGCATTTTTACCGTCACGACCTTTTTCAGTTACTGCACCAACACCAGCGCCCACAGCAGCGCCTTTCAGCACACCATTAACGCCATTGCCAGTCAGTAAACCTACGCCTGCACCTAACAGCGCACCTTTCGTGGTGCGATTCATATCCGCCATTGCTGGTGCGGAGCAGAACAATGCTGAGATAAGCCCGAAGGCGAGTATTTTTTTCTTCAACTTAGATGTCCGGTATTAAGTAAGTTGCACACACAATAATTTCGTCTTTAATTAATATTCACTTAACTAAAGAACGCTCGCTATTATTCAGATAATTCAAAATGAGCGCGAATGGTATAATAGTAATTGTGTTTTATGCTTGAATGGGAATAATCTTAAATAAGGATTAACTCATTGATTTGAAATATTTTCTTCAAGAAATGTCATCAGGTGTTAACATGGTATTGTAAAGGTTATGCGATCTGAAATATCAATATTGTTGTGTGATTTAAATGTAAAAAATATTTATCAAAAAAGGCAGGATAAGTAATTTCGCTCTGGTGGCAATAGTGTGAATTAGCGGCGATTTGAGCTGACAATAGAAGGGGAGAACAAAATTTAGACCAAATGCAATCTGACAGATACCAGTATAAACAACCGGTAACTGTCAGATCAGGTTTGAGCTAATACAGCTTATTTCAGCTCTTCTGCTTCTGGTAAGGTCACGTTAAGCTCAAGAATGGAAATATCGCCATCCTTTTGCTCGAGTTGTACGGTTACCATCTCGGGATCAATTTGTACGTATTTACAAATGACATCAAGAATATCTTTACGCAACTGCGGCAGATAGTGTGGTTCTGCATCGCTGCGACGACGTTCAGCAACAATAATCTGCAGCCGTTCTTTTGCAATGTTGGCCGTGTTTTTCTTCCGTGAGAGAAAGAAATCGAGTAATGCCATAACTTATCCTCCGAACAAGCGTTTGAGGAAGCCTTTCTTCTCTTCTTCAATGAAGCGGAAAGGGCGTTCTTCACCCAACAGGCGTTCTACGGTATCTGCGTAGGCTTTACCCGCATCGGCATTGATGTCGAGAATGACCGGTTCACCCTGGTTAGAGGCGCGCAATACGGATTGATCCTCTGGGATCACACCGACGAGTTTGATGCGCAGGATTTCCAGCACGTCTTCCATACTCAGCATGTCTCCTTTGTGCACGCGACCAGGGTTATAGCGCGTTAACAGCAGGTGCTCTTTAATGGGTTCTTCGCCGTTTTCTGCGCGACGTGATTTCGACGCCAGAATACCTAAAATACGGTCAGAGTCACGAACTGATGAGACTTCCGGGTTCGTGGTAATAATGGCTTCATCAGCGAAATAAAGAGCCATTAATGCACCGGTTTCAATACCCGCCGGTGAGTCACAAACGATAAACTCAAAGTCCATCGCTTTTAGGTCATCAAGAACTTTGGCCACCCCTTCGCGGGTGAGGGCATCTTTATCGCGAGTTTGCGATGCCGGGAGAATGTAGAGGTTATCAGTACGCTTATCCTTAATTAGCGCCTGATTTAGCGTTGCATCGCCCTGAATGACGTTGACGAAATCGTACACGACCCGACGCTCACAACCCATAATCAGGTCGAGGTTACGCAAGCCGATATCAAAATCGATCACGACAGTTTTCTTTCCCTTCTGGGCCAAACCAGTGGCGATGGCCGCGCTGGAGGTGGTCTTTCCAACGCCCCCTTTCCCCGAAGTAACAACAATAATGCGTGCCATAAAAATTCCTTGTTAAAAAGGGATCAATTTAACGATTGAACGGTCAAAGCGTTTTCGACTAATTGCAGCCGTGCCGCTTTGCCATAAAATTCTACTGGGATTTTATCACTCAGCCAGTATTCACCAGCAATAGATACTAGTTCGGCCATCAGGTTAGTACAAAATATTTGCGCTTCCCGGTCACCACTTGCCCCGGCCAGCGCACGACCGCGCATCATGCCATAGATATGAATGTTACCATCTGCGATCAATTCTGCTCCTGCACTTACATTACTTGTAACAATCAAATCACATTGTGGAGCATAAATGCGCTGACCGGAACGTACAGGAGTGTCTATTAAACGTGTTTTTGTGTCCGGGATCGTATTTTGCGCTGGAGCCTGGGGAACGGGAGCTGAACGTGGCGCTTTTTCCTTTCCTTCAGTCAGGATTGGTAGCCCCATCTTTTCTATTTCAGCTTTCAGTTTCGCATTTTTGCAACCGCTGACGCCAATTATCCGCAAGCCAGTTGCTGAGATAGCTTTGTGCATTGCTGACCAGTTGACCCGTTCTTCGAGGCCACTGACATTGAGTACGACGGGTGCATGTTTTAAAAATGCGGGGGCCTGAGCGATTTTGTCTTCCAGCGCTTGATGAATAATCTTAGGCTCTGCCTCATGCAGATGAACCACGGATAAGGTGAAGTTGCTACCTTTAAGCTCGATTGGCGTGTTTGACATCCTGGCCTTACTCAATTAGCTAATTATCATCATCAGCGAGCGATGATATTACGAAGACTATCAGGCATGTTATAGTCTGGATTATATTGAGGCAAGTCACCCCCACATTTATTCAGAGTAAAATTATGTTTTGTGTGATCTATCGAAGTAGCAAACGTGACCAGACCTATTTATATGTCGAAAAAAAAGACGATTTTTCGCGTGTTCCAGAGGAGCTGATGAAAGGGTTTGGCCAACCTCAACTCGCGATGATTCTGCCATTGGATGGGCGGAAAAAACTGGTAAATGCCGATATTGAGAAAGTTAAACAGGCATTAGCCGAGCAAGGTTATTATCTCCAGTTACCACCACCACCTGAGGATTTGCTTAAACAACATCTTTCTGTGATGGCGAAAAATACAGACAGTACTGACAAATAACCGATATCCGGCGGTGGCATCATATTCGTTGGAGCGGGATTTAAGAACCACGATGAAGTGAGAGGAACGTTATGTATCAACATCACAACTGGCAAGGTGCGCTGCTGGATTATCCGGTGAGTAAGGTCGTCTGTGTTGGCAGTAACTATGCCAAACATATTAAAGAGATGGGGAGTGAAGTGCCCGAAGAGCCCGTGTTGTTTATTAAACCTGAAACGGCACTGTGTGATCTGCGCCAGCCCCTGGCTATCCCCTCTAATTTCGGCTCGGTTCATCATGAAGTTGAACTGGCGGTGTTGATTGGCGCGACGCTACGTCAGGCCACGGAAGAGCATGTGCGCAAAGCTATTGCAGGTTACGGTGTGGCGCTCGATCTGACATTACGTGATGTTCAGGGAAAAATGAAGAAAGCCGGACAGCCGTGGGAAAAGGCCAAAGGGTTTGATAACTCGTGTCCACTTTCCGGGTTTATTCCTGCAGCAGAGTTCAGCGGTGATCCACAAAATACGTCGCTGGGTCTAAGTGTAAACGGCGAACAACGCCAACAAGGTACGACTGCGGACATGATCCACAAAATCGTTCCACTGATTGCTTATATGAGCAAGTTTTTTACCCTTAAGGCCGGTGACGTTGTGCTGACAGGCACGCCTGATGGTGTTGGTCCGCTGCACAGTGGCGATGAATTGACGGTTACTTTCGGCGGTCATTCTTTGACAACTCGCGTTTTGTAATACTTTTGCCGCCTGAAAGGGGCGGCAAAGCTTGCATCGCCGTGCCAGACTGGTTATAAGGTGCGTTTTAACGTAATGGTGGAACACCTGATGAGCGATATACCTTTCTGGCAAAGTAAAACCCTGGACGAAATGAGCGATGCAGAATGGGAGTCGTTGTGTGATGGTTGTGGTCAGTGCTGCCTGCATAAACTGATGGATGAGGACACCGACGAAATCTACTTCACTAACGTTGCCTGCCGTCAGCTCAATATTAAAACCTGTCAATGTCGGAACTACGAACGCCGCTTCGAGTTTGAACCCGACTGCATTAAATTAACTCGTGAAAATCTGCCCACGTTCGAATGGCTACCGATGACTTGTGCTTATCGCTTGTTGGCGGAGGGTAAAGATTTACCTGCGTGGCATCCGCTACTTACCGGTTCAAAAGCAGCCATGCATGGCGAACGCATTTCAGTGCGCCATATCGCGGTGAAAGAGTCGGAAGTGATTGACTGGCAGGACCATATCTTAAATAAACCTGACTGGGCGCAATAATCCGCATCAGTCAAACCGCCGCGAAAATGGTCCTTGCGGTTTTCTGGTCATCAATAACAAGGTCTGGCGCACAGTGTATTAGCGATTTGCTACCCGGGAAGAAATGAACCGATTTCCCAGACGTGTCGCCAGAGTGCCACGATGAAGTTTGGGCTGGCGGTATATTGGAAGTATGAAATATTTTGTACTGGTGGGCTGACGTATTAATCCTGAATCCTGCAAAAAATTTTCGAGCTAAAAAGTGAGAGCGTCATCGCTGTTTCTAAGTAAATTGCAGCACGCGAAAAAAGATAATCTACGGTATGACAATAATTTAAATGCCGTAACCAATGGACACATTAATTAGACTGCCTGAACATGCATGCTTATTCTACTCAGGTGTTCTGGTGGGTATAAAATGAAAGACGGTAAATTCGGACATCAAACGACGTCGTTATATATCCGAGCTACAGGTAGTTGATATAAAATACTCGTGAATATGCTTGTAGAATATGTGAAAAATTCATAAAGTCCTTTTATATTGTTAGCTTTATTTAGCGCTATGCACTGGCGGTTGAAACTGAGAATGGGTGATTCTGATTACGTGAGATTGTTCAATTCCAGTCTATGTTTACTCTACAATCATGCAAATGACAGTGGACAAAGAAGCGCCATCAGGCGATGGATTCGCCGTAGAATGCTATTGCCTGAGCAGAATAGGCCACAGCAAGATCCTGATCTACCCTATGATTTTCAACATAATAAATACCCCCATCTTCCTGAGCGTAAATACCTAACGTTACGCAACTCCCCCCCACGCATGGAAAAGTCCTGCATTAACTTTTTGTCTGTCATATTGCTTTTCATTATCCAACTCTGGCGTGATTAATATCACGCCGTGCTGAAAAAGCTCCATTCATACTGTTAATCCATGGTAACGTGTCTTTAGCTGATCGATAAACTTTAGGGCTATAGTAAAAACGCTTCACGATAAAAATATAAATATCGGAAGATATTATTGACTTGATCATTATCAATGACCATCTTGAAGGCCGCCACCGGGAATAATGTGTCAGGAAAATAATAACTACTCTTTATATCATTTTAATATCGAAGATATCCCATTAACTAAAACATCTGTAATTCTATTGATCATTAAATCCTCGTTGTTAATAAAACAAATGGCTTCTTTTATTATTTTTTTTTGAGGCTTATTTATGGTCTGTGTTATTGCTCTCGTTGTCCATCTTCTCAGATTTATTGTGGTGGGCAGAGTCCAAAGTGATGAAACCAAAGAACTGGTTGATGTCGTAACCGGATAACTCACTGCTATCCATTCATTACATGGCCAGGATCACACGGGTACAGGATGAGCCGTAGAGCAAGGTCCGTAGGTTTACGGTGGGTTAGATAGTAAAAAGAAACGCGGCTGTCGGATTGTAGCCGCGGGACAAGGTCCAAAAATTTCCAAGAGTCGTTGAATTTCCCAGCTTTTTTGGAAGCACAGGTATCTTACTAATAACTAAAAAAGGTTTAAACTATAAAATTAACCGTATTTTCAGGTAATGCTTACCGACATATCCATACCGCGTTCAGATGGTTAACAGTGGGGCGGCAATCCTTAAGGATCAGCCTACGCAGCGACAGGTATTGATAGCCTGAATCAGTATTGATCTGCTGGTAAGAACAGACTACTGTATATAAAAACAGTATAACTTCAGGCAGATTATTATGTTGTTTATCAAGCCTGCGGATCTCCGCGAAATTGTGACTTTTCCGCTGTTTAGCGATCTTGTTCAGTGTGGCTTTCCTTCACCGGCAGCGGATTACGTTGAACAGCGTATCGATCTGAATCAATTGCTTATTCAGCATCCCAGCGCGACTTACTTCGTCAAAGCGAGCGGAGACTCCATGATTGACGGTGGGATTAGTGACGGTGATTTATTGATTGTCGATAGCGCTATTACCGCCAGCCACGGTGATATCGTCATCGCTGCTGTCGATGGCGAGTTTACGGTGAAAAAATTGCAGTTGCGCCCGACGGTACAGCTTATTCCCATGAATAGCGCGTACTCGCCGATTACCCTCGGCAGCGAGGATACGCTGGATGTCTTTGGCGTAGTTGTCCATGTAATAAAGGCGATGCGCTGATGTTTGCCCTTTGCGATGTGAACTCGTTTTATGCCAGTTGTGAAGCGGTGTTTCGCCCTGACTTATGGGGTAAACCGGTGGTTGTGCTATCGAATAATGACGGTTGCGTTATTGCCCGAAACGCTGAGGCAAAGGCGCTGGGCGTTAAAATGGGCGATCCCTGGTTCAAACAAAAAGAGCTGTTTCGTCGCTGTGGCGTTGTCTGCTTTAGCAGCAATTATGAGCTTTACGCAGACATGAGCAATCGGGTGATGTCGACGCTGGAAGAGCTATCTCCTCGCGTGGAGATTTACAGTATTGATGAAGCGTTCTGCGATTTGACGGGGGTACGTAACTGCCGCGATCTCACTGACTTTGGCAGAGAAATTCGCGCAACGGTACTGCAACGAACGCATCTCACCGTGGGGGTGGGTATCGCTCAGACCAAAACGCTGGCAAAACTTGCCAATCATGCGGCAAAAAAATGGCAGCGGCAGACCGGTGGGGTGGTGGATTTATCTAATCTGGAACGCCAGCGTAAATTAATGGCCGCTTTACCCGTAGATGAAGTCTGGGGAATTGGACGGCGCATCAGCAAAAAATTGAACACGATGGGTATCAAAACCGTTCTGGATTTGGCGGATACTGATATCCGGTTTATCCGTAAACATTTTAATGTCGTGCTCGAAAGAACGGTGCGTGAACTGCGCGGCGAACCCTGTTTGCAGCTGGAAGAGTTTGCACCGACGAAGCAGGAAATTATCTGTTCCCGCTCGTTTGGCGAACGTATCACGGATTATGAATCGATGCGGCAGGCCATTTGTAGTTACGCCGCCCGGGCGGCAGAAAAACTCCGCAGTGAGCATCAATATTGTCGGTTTATCTCCACGTTTATTAAAACGTCGCCATTTGCGCTCAATGAATCCTATTACGGTAATAGTGCGTCGGTAAAACTGCTGACGCCTACCCAGGACAGCAGAGACATTATTAACGCGGCTACGCGATCTCTGGACGCCATCTGGCAAGCGGGCCATCGCTACCAAAAAGCGGGAGTGATGCTGGGCGATTTTTTCAGTCAGGGAGTGGCGCAGCTAAATTTGTTCGATGACAACGCACCGCGTCCCGGTAGTGAACAATTGATGGCGGTAATGGATATGCTGAATGCTAAGGATGGCAGGGGAACACTCTATTTTGCCGGGCAGGGGATCCAGCAACAATGGCAGATGAAGCGAGCCATGCTTTCACCACGTTATACAACGCGAAGTTCTGATTTACTGCGAGTCAAATAAACATAGCGGCAGGAAAAAGACGCTCCCGCAGGAGCGCCGAATTGATTAGCGACCAAACAGATCACGTTTTTTCGCTTTAAATGGCTGGGAAATCACCACCAGCACCGCGACAATCAGGTAAGCGATAAAAATACCGAGCAACCACTGTGGCATTTCCAGACCTAAAAATTCCCACTGACGCTCGGCACAATCGCCAGAGGCGACAAACACTTGTGGCACCCATTTATCCAGCGGCAGCCAGTCCGGGAAGCGAACCATGAAATCACAGGTCGCAAACGGTGAGGGATAGAGTTGAAGCATAGTGTGTTCGTAAGTTAACTGTACACCGCGGAACGCACTGTATAACCAGATAATCATTGCTACATAACGTAGCGGAGTTTTCGGGGCGATGGCGCCAATGAGTGCAGCGCCCAGAACGCCAAATAACGCACAACGTTCATAAATACAGAGCACGCAAGGTTTTAGTAACATCACATGCTGGAACCACAGCGCCGTCAGTTCCAGTGCCAGAGCGGTTAACGCCATTAACAACCACGCACCCCGGCCTTGTGAACATTGGTTCAAAAATCGCAACATAATAATTTCCCTGCAATATGCATCGAATGCGCAGTTTAAACCAATTCATTCGTTGCGCCACCAGGAGGGAGTAAAAATAGGATGTAATTGAACAATTATCGGGCGAAAAGGCAAACCGGGCATAAATATGCCCGGTAAGTTGTTATCAAAGCGTTGCTATCCACCCCATTTGCATAAACCATTCGGTTACAGGGGCAAGAGTAAACTCGACGCAGAGCAGTCCGACGAGAGTCAGTACGAGGGTATAAGGCAGGGCCATCCACACCATGCGGCCATAAGAGAGGCGAATCAATGGCGCGAGTGCGGAGGTCAGCAGGAACAAGAATGCAGCCTGTCCGTTCGGTGTAGCGACGGAGGGCAGATTGGTCCCGGTGTTAATAGCGACCGCCAGCAGCTCGTATTGCTTCAGGGTGATAACGCCACTCTCCATAGCTGCCTTCGCTTCGTTGATATAAATCGTCCCCACGAAGACGTTATCCGAAATGGATGACAGCAGGCCGTTGAAAATATAGAACAGTGACAACTGGGCGTGTTCCGATGCCTGTAGGACAAAATGAATAATTGGCGAGAACAATTGCTGGTCGATAATCACCGCAACTACCGAGAAAAAGACCGTCAACAATGCGGTAAACGGAAGTGATTCGGTGAAGGCTTTGCCGATAGCGTGTTCATCAGTCACACCGGTCAGTGATGTCGCCAGAATGATCACAGACAAACCAATTAAGCCAACTTCTGCCAGATGTAGTGCCAGCGCGATAACCAGCCAGACGCCGATGGCGGCCTGGACAATCAGGCGAACTTTATCCTGGCGGGTACGCTGTTGGCGGCTTTGATCGTCAAACTGCTGCAGCACTTCGCGGACTTTCTCCGGCAGTGTTTCACCGTAGCCAAACCAACGCATTTTTTCCACCAGCAGGCAGGTTAACATGCCGCCGATCAGGACCGGAACGGTTACCGGCGACATGCGCAGAAAGAAATCGCCAAAATGCCAGCCAGCGGCTTTGGCGATAATCAGGTTTTGCGGTTCGCCTACCATAGTCATCACGCCGCCTAATGCGGTACCGACGCCCGCGTGCATCATCAGGCTACGTAGAAAAGCACGGAACTGCTCCAGCACCACCTTGTAATGTTTGTCGATATGGCTGTCGTCTTGCAGGTCGGTATCTTCCGTGCGGGAAGAGGCTACGCGGTGATAAATACCATAAAAACCGACAGCGACGCTGATCACCACCGCCACGACGGTTAAGGCATCAAGGAACGCGGAGAGAAATGCTGCCGCAATGCAAAAAGAGAGCGACAACAGCATTTTGGAGCGAATGCTTAACAGCAAGCGGGTAAAAATGAACAGCAATAGCTGTTTCATAAAATAGATCCCCGCAACCATAAACATCAGTAGCAGCAAAACCTCAAGGTTTGCAGCCACCTCTTCCCGAACATGTCCTGCGCTGGTCATGCCAATAAATACGGCTTCGATAGCCAACAGACCACCTGGCAGTAGCGGATAGCACTTCAGGGCCATTGCCAGCGTGAAAATAAATTCCGCTACCAGCAGCCAGCCAGCAACAAAAGGACTGATGAGAAAAATGAGCGGGTTAATAATTAAAAAAATGATGAGGGCAAGTTTGTACCAGTCGGGTGACTGGCCTAAAAAATTGCGCCATAACGCGCGGCCCCAGGAGATTTCCATGATGGTTTCCCTTACCTTAGTAATAATCAATGATGTTTTTATGTTTAAGCGCAAAGCTTAACGGTCGGGCAGGAGTGAGGCAAGTATTGATGATCAAGGAGAAAGAGATGCAGAAAATGAAGCCTTGATCCCTTTTTTCTTCTTTTTGTCTGCTATCAGCGTGATTAGCCCTCTGGTATGATGAGTGCAACTTTGTTTTGCTGTGTTATGGAAATCTCACTATGGTCATTAAGGCGCAAAGCCCGGCGGGTTTCGCGGAAGAGTACATTATTGAAAGTATCTGGAATAACCGCTTCCCTCCCGGGACTATTTTGCCCGCAGAACGTGAACTTTCAGAATTAATTGGCGTAACGCGTACTACGTTACGCGAAGTGTTGCAGCGCCTGGCGCGAGACGGCTGGCTGACTATTCAACACGGCAAACCGACGAAGGTGAATAATTTCTGGGAAACCTCCGGGTTGAATATTCTTGAGACGCTGGCGCGACTGGATCACGAAAGTGTGCCGCAGCTTATTGATAATTTGCTGTCGGTGCGTACCAATATTTCAACCATTTTTATTCGCACCGCGTTTCGTCAGCATCCTGATAAAGCGCAAGAAGTGTTGGCAACCGCCAATGAAGTGGCCGATCACGCCGACGCCTTTGCTGATCTGGATTACAACATTTTCCGCGGTTTGGCGTTTGCTTCCGGTAACCCAATTTACGGTCTGATCCTTAACGGGATGAAAGGGCTGTATACGCGAATTGGTCGTCACTATTTCGCTAATCCGGAGGCGCGCAGTCTGGCACTGGGCTTCTATCACAAGTTATCGGCATTGTGCACTGAAGGCGCGCATGATCAGGTTTACGAAACAGTGCGCCGCTATGGGCATGAGAGTGGCGAGATATGGCACCGGATGCAGAAAAATCTGCCAGGTGATTTAGCCATTCAGGGGCGATAATCCCTTCCGTTTAAAAAGCAAACCCCTCAAACGAGGGGTTTTTTGTTGTTTTTACAGATTACCCATTCTTGGCGGGCAACGTTCCAGCAACTCGACGCTGCCGTCTTCGTTTTGCTGTTCGAGCATCACATCAAATCCCCACAGGCGATGCACATGCTTCAGCACCTCTTTACGCCCCCGGTCCAGCGGAGCGCGGTTATGCGGAATGTAGCGCAGCGTCAGTGAACGGTCGCCGCGTAAATCCACGTTCCAGATCTGAATATTCGGCTCCAGATTACTTAAGTTATATTGCGACGATAATCGGTTACGGATCTCCCGATAACCTTCCTCATTATGAATGGCAGAAATTTCCAGATAATTATGGCGATCGTCATCCAGCACAGTGAAGAAGCGGAAATCACGCATTACTTTCGGTGACAGGAACTGGCTAATAAAACTCTCATCTTTGAAATCACGCATCGCAAAATGCAATGTTTCCAGCCAGTCAGAACCGGCGATATCCGGGAACCAGTATTTGTCTTCTTCCGTTGGCGACTGACAAATCCGTTTAATATCCTGGAACATGGCGAAACCAAGCGCATACGGATTTATTCCGCTGTACCACGGGCTGTTATAGGGCGGCTGGAAGACCACATTGGTGTGGCTGTGCAAAAACTCCAGCATAAAACGTTCCGTTACTTTCCCTTCATCATACAGATGGTTAAGGATGGTATAGTGCCAGAAGGTCGCCCAGCCTTCATTCATCACCTGGGTCTGTTTTTGCGGATAAAAATACTGGCTCACCTTTCGCACGATGCGCAGGATTTCACGCTGCCATGATTCCAGCAGTGGGGCATTTTTCTCCATAAAATAAAGCAGGTTTTCTTGCGGCTCGGAAGGATAGCGGCGCGCTTCGGCGACTGTTTTCTCTTCTTCGCGCTTCGGCAGGGTACGCCACAGCATGTTGACCTGACTTTGCAGATACTCCTCGCGACTTTTCTGCCGGGCTTTTTCCTCCTGGAGAGAGATTTTTTGCGGACGTTTGTACCGGTCCACGCCGTAGTTCATCAGGGCATGACAGGAGTCCAGCAGCTTTTCTACTTCATCAACGCCATAACGCTCTTCGCACTCGGTAATATATTTACGGGCAAAAATCAGGTAATCGACAATGGAACTGGCGTCAGTCCAGCTGCGAAACAGGTAATTGTTTTTGAAGAAAGAGTTGTGACCATAGCAGGCGTGTGCCATCACCAGCGCCTGCATGGTAATGGTGTTCTCTTCCATCAGGTAAGCGATGCACGGGTTAGAGTTAATGACAATTTCATAGGCCAGCCCTTGCTGACCGTGCTTATACAGACGTTCGGTTTCGATAAACTTTTTACCGAATGACCAGTGCGGATAGTTAATCGGCATGCCGACGCTGGAGTAGGCATCCATCATCTGTTCCGAAGTGATCACTTCAATCTGGTGCGGGTAGGTATCCAGCCGATAGAGTTTCGCCACCCGGTCTATCTCTGCAAGGTAAACATCCAGCAGGTCGAACGTCCAGTCGGGTCCATCGCTCAAACGTGTGGTGTCCTTATTCATAGAATCGATCGTCGCCATACGCGCACCTCATTGTTGTCGGCGCTCTCTGTGTGGAACGCCTCATTTCAAGCATAGAACACCTGTTAAAAACCGCGTCGCCGGAGAATTTTTTTCTTTGCGATTTCTTATTATCGGAGTGCCAATAATTAGCGTCTCAACGGAATTTTCTGCTGGATAAAAAGCACGTTCAGCAGGAGATGCCAAAGACAGCATATTCCCGCTGTGTCAGGGAGATGTGAGCTGGCTCACCATAAAAAACCCATATGTTGAATAATATTTTCAACTGAGTTATCAAGATGTAATTAGATTATTATTCTTTTACTGTATCTACCGTTATCGGAGTGGCTATGCGAGTTGTCATACTGGGAAGTGGTGTGGTAGGCGTTGCCAGCGCCTGGTATCTGAATCAGGCAGGACATGAGGTCACCGTCATTGATCGGGAACCGGGGGCGGCTCTTGAAACCAGCGCAGCGAATGCCGGGCAAATCTCCCCCGGCTATGCCGCGCCGTGGGCAGCACCAGGCGTGCCTTTAAAAGCGATTAAATGGATGTTTCAGCGCCATGCGCCGCTGGCCGTTCGTCTCGACGGTACGCAGTTCCAGTTGAAATGGATGTGGCAAATGTTACGTAACTGCGACACCAGCCACTATATGGAAAATAAAGGGCGGATGGTGCGCCTGGCGGAATACAGCCGTGATTGCCTGAAAGCATTACGCGCAGAGACAAATATCCAGTATGAAGGTCGGCAGGGCGGGACGCTGCAACTGTTCCGTACCGAACAACAGTATGAAAATGCCACTCGCGATATCGCCGTGCTGGAAGATGCTGGTGTGCCGTACAAATTACTGGAATCCAGCCGCCTGGCGGAGGTGGAACCCGCGCTGGCAGAAGTGGCGCACAAACTGACGGGCGGCCTGCAGTTACCCAATGACGAAACCGGAGACTGCCAGCTGTTTACCCAGAATCTGGCGCGGATGGCGGAGCAGGCAGGGGTTAAATTCCGCTTTAATACGCCAGTTGATCAGCTGCTTTGTGACGGCGAACAAATCTATGGCGTGAAGTGTGGTGATGAAGTGATTAAGGCCGATGCGTATGTGATGGCGTTTGGTTCTTACTCGACGGCGATGCTTAAAGGCATTGTTGATATTCCTGTATATCCGCTGAAGGGGTATTCCCTGACCATTCCGATAGCGCAGGAAGATGGCGCGCCGGTATCCACCATTCTGGATGAAACCTACAAAATCGCCATTACCCGTTTCGATAACCGCATCCGCGTTGGCGGAATGGCGGAAATTGTTGGCTTTAACACTGAACTGTTACAGCCGCGTCGTGAAACGCTGGAAATGGTCGTTCGCGATCTCTATCCGCGCGGCGGTCATGTCGAGCAGGCTACTTTCTGGACCGGTCTGCGCCCGATGACGCCAGACGGCACGCCGATTGTTGGTCGTTCACGCTTTAAAAATCTGTGGCTGAATACCGGTCACGGTACGCTCGGCTGGACGATGGCTTGCGGTTCCGGTCAGCTGTTAAGCGATCTGCTCTCGGGGCGCACGCCTGCTATCCCGTATGAGGATTTAAGCGTAGCGCGCTACAGCCGTGGATTTACGCCATCACGCCCGGGCCATTTACATGGCGCGCACAGCTAAGGAATCGAGATGACCAGACCGATACAGGCCAGCCTCGATCTACAGGCATTAAAACAGAATCTGAACATTGTCCGCCAGGCCGCGCCGCATGCGCGCGTCTGGTCGGTGGTAAAAGCGAACGCGTATGGGCATGGTATTGACCGTATCTGGAGTGCGCTCGGGGCGACTGATGGCTTTGCCTTACTTAATCTGGAAGAGGCCATTACCCTACGTGAGCGCGGCTGGAAAGGGCCGATCCTCATGTTGGAAGGTTTTTTCCACGCCCAGGATCTGGAGATTTATGACCAGTATCGCCTGACTACCTGCGTTCACAGTAACTGGCAGCTCAAAGCGTTGCAAAACGCGCGACTAAAAGCACCACTGGATATTTATCTTAAAGTGAACAGTGGAATGAATCGGCTGGGCTTCCTGCCCGATCGCGTGTCCACCGTCTGGCAGCAGCTGCGGGCGATGGCGAATGTTGGCGAAATGACCCTGATGTCGCATTTTGCCGAGGCCGAGCATCCTGATGGGATTACCGAGGCGATGGCGCGTGTTGACCAGGCGGCGGAAGGGCTTGAGTGTCGACGCTCGTTGTCTAACTCGGCGGCGACGCTGTGGCATCCGGAAGCGCATTTTGACTGGGTGCGTCCGGGGATTGTTTTGTATGGTGCATCGCCGTCCGGTCAGTGGCGCGATATCGCCAATACCGGATTACGTCCGGTAATGACGTTAAGCAGCGAGATTATTGGTATCCAGACGCTAAAAGCGGGAGATCGTGTGGGCTATGGCGGTCGCTATACCGCGCGCGATGAACAGCGAATTGGCATTGTTGCCGCCGGATACGCTGACGGTTATCCGCGTCATGCGCCAACCGGTACGCCGGTTTTAGTCGACGGCGTACGCACCATGACGGTAGGGACTGTCTCGATGGATATGCTGGCGGTCGATTTAACGCCTTGCCCGCAGGCGGGTATTGGTACACCGGTTGAGCTGTGGGGCAGAGAGATCAAAATTGATGATGTCGCCGCCGCTGCCGGAACCGTTGGCTATGAGTTGATGTGCGCGCTGGCGTTACGTGTGCCTGTTGTGACGGTGTAACTTGTTGTAGCCGGATGCGACCAGTGTCGCATCCGGCGATACAAGACGGATCAAACTTAAGATTCGGCTTCTTCCTCCGCTACCCGAACGCCAATCTTCAGCACTTCATTATCTTCTTTCTCGGCCACCGTCCAGATCATCCCGGCAAACTCCACCTGATCACCGACAACCGGAGCCGCGCCTAACAATTGCTGGACAATTTCCCCCAGCGTTTGCTGTTTATCGCGATACTCCCGACCGTCTTCCAGACCATATATCAGCGCCACATCGGCATATTTGGCACTGGCTTCAAGAATGAAGTCACCAAAGAAGCGTTGATCCAGCGCGACTGGCGGTGACTGGCTGAACAGTTTACCGAGCGCCGGGAGATCGCGTTCCCGACCAATCACGCACAAGACGTCGCCTTCACGCAGTCGGGTGCTGCCAGTGGGATGAAGCAATTGGTTATCACGAAATAGTGCCGCAATACGCGTCTCTTTTGGCATATGCAGATCGCGCAGCGCCGCGCCCACGCACCATTTATCGGCACTCAACTGATAAACAAACTGTTCCCACGGGTTTTCCGGATGAATATCAAGGCCAACGCGTGATACCGGGCGTCCGACGGGCGGAACCACCACTTTGGCTTTTTTCGCCGCCCACGAGAGCGACGTTCCCTGTAACAACAGCGAAACCAGAACCACGAAGAAGGCGACATTAAAGAACAGCCGTGCATTCTCCAGGCCCGCCATCATCGGGAACACCGCTAGGATAATTGGCACCGCGCCGCGCAGCCCGACCCAACTGATAAATACGCGCTCGCGCAAATTGAAGCCACGGAACGGCAGCAATCCGGCAAATACCGAAAGGGGACGAGCGAAGAAAATCATCCATGCGGACAAAATGAGCGCTGGAATGGCAATAGGCAGTAAGTCGCTTGGGTTAACCAACAGCCCAAGCACCAGGAACATGGCGATCTGCGCCAGCCAGGCGAGGCCGTCGAAATTCTGCAGAATGCCGTAGCGGTTGCGAATAGGGCGATTACCCAGCAGAAAACCGCACAGATACACCGCCAGAATACCGCTACCTTCCAGCGCAGTGGTTAATGAGAAAATCAGAATACCGCCGCTTAATGCCAGCAATGGATATAATCCGGCGGGCAGGGCGATGCGGTTGATCATTTGCAGCAGTAAATAACCGCCACCAAGACCTATTACAATGCCCAGACCAAATTGTTGCAGAATATCGACAATGAACATCCAGCTAATATTGCTCTCATGATGCTGGATCATCGCAATCAGGGTAATGGTCAGAAACACGGCCATCGGATCATTACTGCCGGATTCTATTTCCAGCGTCGAGCCAACACGTTCGTTAAGCCCCTTGCCGCCAAGCAGAGAAAATACCGCAGCGGCATCCGTGGAACCGACAATGGCGCCGATTAATAAGCCTTCAATCAAATTGAGATTAAACAGCCACGCCGCCATCATGCCGGTTAAACCAGAAGTAATCAGCACGCCCACCGTCGCCAGTGACAGCGCCGGACCTAACGCCACGCGAAATGAACTGGCCTGGGTACGCATCCCGCCGTCGAGCAAAATAATCGCCAGCGCGAGGTTACTTACCATGTAAGCAAAAGGATAATTATCAAACGGGATGCCGCCGACGCCATCAACCCCCGCCAGCATGCCGATCGCCAGAAAAATAACCAGAATGGGAATGCCAAGACGGGAAGAAAATGAACTAAGTAAAATACTGCTGGTGACAAGGATGGATCCTAAGATGAAAAGGCTAATTATTGTTGTGGCATCCAACGGTCGGTTACTCCTGATTACGCTGTCTCTTATATAAACCCTACCATATTAGCGGCAGAAACAGCGTTTTACTTAGCCCTGAAACGTGATTTTTTTACACTTTAAGAACAGGATGACCACTAATCGTCAACTGTGTGCCTTCCTGGGTGTGATTAAGGATGGCATGTGCGCCCAACGGCAGCGTAACTGTGCGTTGTTCATGACCAAAATCGAGGCCAGTTATGAGTGGAATAGACAGGCGGGAACGCAAGAACGCGTACACCGACTCCAGGTTGTAACCCGCGTCATAATTATTGGGCGTGCTACCACTGAAGCTACCGAGGATAATCGCCTTCTGACGCGGTAAAATTCCGGCATGATAGAGCTGTAACAGCATACGTTCGACGCGGAAAGGGTGCTCGTTAATATCTTCCAGCACCAGAATACCGTTCTCAATTTGCGGCATCCACGGCGTACCAATCAGCGAAATCAGCATCGCGAGATTGCCTCCCCACAACGTGCCTTCGGTCCGACACGTCGGGCCTTCCCCTTGCCATTCAATGGTGAATGTTTCATTGCGTAATGCCAGCCAGAAATGGTGCTCGGTAAAGGCGTTCAGCTCTTCCGCGCCAAAATTCGCCACCAGCATCGGGCCGCTAAAGGTGATGACATTACCCTGGGTCAGCAGTCCACACTGGATGGCTGTGAAATCGCTATGCCCGCAGATCAGCAACGGATTATGTTGTTGGCGAGCAACCAGCGCCTGCCAGTCAATATCCGCCAGTAAGCGGCTGGCGCCGTAACCGCCGCGAACCGCCAGTACGATAGTGTTGGGTGATGTCAGCCCTGCAAGGGAATTAATATCCGCCAGACGCTCCGTTTCCGTACCTGCAAACCGCTCACAGCGACGGGCAATGACCTCTACGTTATTGACCTGATGACCCGCATCCATCAGGCGTTGAATACCGCGCTGCGCGGCGTGCTGATTAATGCAGTAACCCGACGGGGCGATTAAGTGAAACTGAGACATGGCAATTCCTTGCTGACAACAGAAACGAATTGTATATCATGCCGCTTAGGTGTGCCGTTGTCACCTCAACGGCGATTCCAGGCTATAAGGATAGATGAAGTGAAATTGAGATGGTTTGCCTTTTTGATTGTGTTATTAGCGGGTTGTTCATCAAAACATGACTATACGAATCCTCCGTGGAACGCGAAAGTTCCGGTACAACGTGCAATGAAGTGGATGCCAATAAGTCAGAAAGCCGGTGCTGCCTGGGGTGTCGATCCACAATTGATCACGGCGATTATCGCTATCGAGTCGGGCGGTAACCCGAACGCGGTGAGTAAATCGAATGCCATTGGTTTGATGCAGTTAAAAGCCTCCACGTCCGGACGCGATGTTTATCGCCGTATGGGCTGGAGTGGTGAGCCGACGACCAGTGAGCTGAAAAATCCAGAGCGTAATATCTCAATGGGGGCAGCTTACCTGAATATTCTGGAAACCGGCCCGCTGGCAGGTATTGAAGATCCGAAAGTACTGCAATATGCGCTGGTAGTGTCATACGCTAACGGGGCAGGCGCACTGCTACGGACTTTCTCCTCAGATCGGAAAAAGGCGATCAGCAAAATCAACGATCTGGACGCTGACGAGTTCCTCGATCACGTCGCGAGAAATCACCCCGCGCCGCAGGCTCCACGCTATATCTACAAACTCGAGCAGGCTCTGGACGCAATGTAACTCAGTCGCGTACTTTGTCCGCTTTCTCACGGGCTTCCCGCTCCAGTGAGAAAATAATTCGCTGTAATTGCCGCTCCACCGTCGGGCTGACGTTAAGAAAACGAAAGCTCAGACGGGGAGTGGAGACGGTTTCATTTTTACCATCAATCAATTTACGCTCGCTGATCGTCAGTAACTGGGCATCAAAGTGAAAAATGCCCCATTGTCCCATGTTGACTTCAATCTGTGCGAAGCGCATGCCTTCTTGCAATCCGGCAGGCTTTGCCGTTTCCAGTAATGCGCCCATGCCGCCTAACGACAAATCATACAGGCGAAAACGTAACGTGCTGTTATCCGCCAGTTTGGTCTGGCAAAAATAAGGCGGATGGAGCGGGGCGGAGATGCGGAAATATCTGCGTCGCTGCACAAACCATAGCGCGGGAGGTGGTGCGGTAATAAAGGCCGGAAGCTGCAGGTATTCACTTTGCTGTAATTGTTCAACAGTAAACTCGACTTTCGCACCCTGAGTTTCGGCGGTAATGGTAATGTGCCGCGCCTTAAGCACGGCATTGTTGTCTTCTGCTTGACTGCCGTAATCCAGCACCAGCTTATCCGAGGTTATTGCCAGTATTTTGCTGATCAGTTGACCGTCACTCCAACTGATACGCAAGGGAATTGCGGCTTTATGCAAATCGCGTAAAACGCCCAACACTGCTAAAGGATTTTGTTTCAGGAACTGCTCATGGTAGTGACTCACGCGGAAAAACTCCTGACCGACAAACTGTCTTTGGTTTATCGGTAGCGATTAACAAAACTTTATACAAATGAGAATTTTTTTTACATATTGGCTGCAAATCAACCGCCAGACGCCCAACATCAAACTTACCCTTGCCTATACTTAGAGCGTTGACGTAAGCATTTCTTGCGTCCTGTTCATAGAAACGAGGGCCTGAACATGGGAATTATTGCCTGGATTATTTTTGGCCTGATAGCCGGCATTATCGCCAAGCTAATCATGCCGGGGCGTGATGGTGGTGGATTTTTCCTGACCTGTATTCTCGGGATAGTCGGTGCGGTGGTCGGCGGCTGGCTGGCGACCATGTTTGGCATTGGCGGCTCCATCAGCGGTTTTAATCTGCACAGCTTCCTGGTGGCGGTAGTGGGAGCTATTCTCGTTCTGGGCGTATTCCGCCTCCTGCGAAGAGAATAAGATTTTCATAAGGCGGATAGCGATACAGATGCCGCTATCCGCTTTCACATCAGAACGTATACTCGACACCTGCCCAGAAATTGCGACCTTCTTCAATAAACCCTTCACTGTAGGCATATTGGGTATCAAACAGGTTATTGACCGACGCATTGACGCTGAAGCCATGACCTAAGGCGTAATCGGCTCGAATGTGGGTCACCGCAAAACCGGCGGCTTTTTGTGAACCGTCACTGTTGCTGTAGCTGGAGGAACGCGCCTCTTCCGACAGTGTTACGCTTAACGGCTCCCACGGTTTGAGAGTCATCCATGCGGTCATTGTCTGCGTTGGCAGATCGGTTATCTTGCCGATGTCTTTGCGTTTGGCGTCAGCGTGGATCAGGGCGTAGCTCAACCCTACATCCAGTATATTGCTGATTTTCCCCTTAATACCGGCGTCCAGACCGCTGTAATCCACCGTGCCGCTGTTCTGGTTTTGAATGGTATCGGCATCGATATTGTGCGAGAGGATGGCATCACTCACCCGATTATAGTAAACGCTGACCTCAAATCCCCAGTCGCGCGTGAAGGCACCATTCCAGGTTAAATCTACCCCGCGCGCGCGTTCCGGCTTGAGCTGCGGGTTAACAATCGCTATCTGGTTATACGCTGGTTTGGACGTGGTATAGCGTTCTTTCAGCGTCGGAAAGCGTGTGCGGTCATAGTACGAAAGCGCCAGCGTGTCTTCATTGGCAAAGTGGTATTTCCCCATCACCTGCCAGTTAAAAGCTGACTGATTGTTGTCGTCATAATGGGTGATGCTGCCATCGTTCTCATGTTTTTTCGCTTCTACGCTATCGCGCCAGTCATAGCTGATTCCAGCCACGACATCGACATTATCGGCGGCAGCCCATTGATATTCACTGGCGAGCGACCAGGTGCGATCTTCATAGCGATCGTAAGCGGCGTGCGGCGCACCTTTTTCCCGGTGTACGTCATCTTTCCAGTTAACGGCAAACGACAGCAGATCGTTTTCACGCACATCGGCTGCCAGTTGTAATCCGGCACCGTCGCTGTAATCGGAATAATGGCTGTAGCTGCCTTTTTTATTTTTCAAATCAGCCAGCGAGTTGTACATCATTAGCGTATTTTCAAAGGTGTCGCGATACAGCCGACTTTTCAAAGTAAAACGCTCGTTTAGCTGGGTCGTTCCCTGATAGTAAAAACTTTCTTTATCATACTCCGGCCACTGCCAGTAGCGTGATTTCTGACCACTGTTTCCGCTGTATGGCGGGTTATCTTTTTCACCATCCTGCTTAATGTAAGTCAGTGTGTATTCATCGTTTTCACGCGGTGTAAAACCGAGCTTCACAATGCCGCGTTTATCATCAGCCGATGAGTTAATCATCTTGCCGTGTTTGCCTGCAATATCGTTATTTACACCATGCGGCAGGCCGAGAAAATCCTGCTTTAGCTGGCTACCGCTGACTTGCAAATACCCCAGATCGCTGCTGGCGGCAAATGAAGCATGCATATCGTAGGCATTGTCCTGGCTACGGCTCCATCCCTGGCGATATCCCAGATTTGCTTCCAGAGGTTTCGTTGGCTTCTGGGTGGTGATATTAATGGCACCGCCCATCTGATTAGGCCCCTGAAGCAGCGACGAATACCCTTTGGAAACTTCGACCGCGCCCAGATTGTTGGTCAGAATCCGCGCCAGATCGAGGTTGCCGTCATAGGGAACATAAATCGGCACGCCGTCGAAATAGACCGGTACCTGACGGCTATCAAAACCACGAACTTTGACCTGTTCTTCGTTGCGGCTGCCTGACTTTTGCAGCACTACGCCAGGGACGACGCTTAATGCCTGAGCGACATTCTGCTTATCCAGGGCCTTCATGGTGGGGTGATCGAGAACGGTGGTCGTCGTCGATGATACCGGACTGGACCATACGGTCAGCGTGTCGCTCTCCTGAGCCGCTACGGCCTGCTGGGTAAAGGCAAGTGATAGTGCTGTGCAGAGATAACGTTTTTTGAGTCTCATAGAATAAATTCCGTTTAACAAAGAATTAAAAAGAGGCTGCGGGTTGCAGACTGACTTTGATGTCAGCCGGTGCCGCGTAATAAGGCGCGGAAGTAATAAAAAGGCGAATGCCGCAGTCGAGGTAATTTTTGAGTGTCGTCAGATTAATTCCGCCGGTCAGAGCCAGCGTGCAGTGGGGAGCCAGCGACGGCGCTATTTGCGCAATTTCAGTTGCCTGCTGCGGACTAAATTTGTCGAGCTGAAGTACGTCTGGTTGCGCACGTAACGCGGCGATAGCCTCTTCAGACGTGTCGGCTTCAACAACAATTTTCTTCTCGGGGGCGTGGCGACGTAACTGGGCGATTGCGCCCGACCAGTCCTGATTGTCAGCAAGAAAATGACGGTGGTTGGCGAACAATAATATAGTTTCCGCACATCCGGCACGGTGAATCAGCCCGCCAGCGGCAATGACAGCTTGTGTTGCCAGCAACCGGGTTCCAGGGATAGCTTTTCGGGTGCAGGCGATATTGCCGTCAGGATAACGTTCACGAAGCAACGCCAGCATTTGAGCGAGATAATCTGAGACGCCGCAACTCCACTCCAGTACGTTCTGGACCGCTTTCCATCCCTGATGAAGTGCAGCAGCGTCGCCGTGAGCATGGATCAGCCGCTGACCTGCATCCGCTTGTGAACCGTCGCTGACCGCGTCATCAATGGTTAACCCCAGCGTGGTTAACATCTTACACGCGACAGAAACGCCGCTGACGCAGCCGCCCTGACGGTGAAAAAACGCAATATAGCCAGGCTGGTGTCCAATATTTAATGCCCGCGTGGTCAGGTCACCGCCCTGGATATCTTCCAGAAGTAACGCATCGATTTGTGCCTGAGAAATGAAGATCATCGCAGTGCCTCCGGCGGCACGCTATCCCACCAGATGAGCGCCCAGTCGCGGCTGGCAGGGGCGAGGGCACGAGCATCTTGTTGTTGATACCAGCGATATAACCGCTCACGCTCATCGTCGTTAAGCGTGCCAAGACTCCAGCTGACATTCTGCTCAAAACGTTCCCAGGTGCTGTTATCCTGTTGGCAATTTTGTCCACGGATAAAATCGACGTGAGCATAAATTCCCATTTGATACAGGACGTTGAGCGCAAAGATATAGTTGGGTAATTCGATCACTTCCCGACCTGCCGCCCGCTGAATGGCCGGGGAGACGAACGAGGTGCTGACCAGATGGGTGGTGTAGACGCGCAGCCGTGCCTGATTATTCAGTTTGCTCATTGCCTGGCGCATATCAGCCACCAGTGTGGATCGGGAAGCCACGGCAATATCGCAGCGTGGCAGGTCACTCCAGTCCTCTTCCCAGGCGCGCTGGATCCAGTGGACATTGTCTGCCTTCAGCGCGGCGGCGCGGCGGGCGGCAACGTTCAGCATCCCCTGACTGTAATCAACGCCATAAATCGTAGTGAGTTTGTCAGCCTGCGCCAGCGATACGGTGCCTGGTCCGCAGCCCATATCGAATAAGGTCTGCGCGCCTTGCAGGTCAATTTTAGCGATCAGTTGTTGCAGGTAGCTGTCCGTTGGCGAGGCACAATTTTCAGCCATTTTCTCCGCCCGTTGATCCCAGTGATCGGGCGTTTTTTCTGTGCGGTGAGCCAGTTTGAGTTGCTGCAGATAAAGGTCTGCAAAATCAATATCATCAATGAGCATGATTGTTCCTTAGCGGCTAATTGCAGAGAGGTGATGATGAATTTGGTCGGCAGAAACCCGATACAGGGTCGCCAGTTTGTTCGTTGTTAACTGTTCGGTCGGTAAGCCTTGTGTTACTCGTCCATCTGGCTCTACCTGGATAATGCTGTCGGCAATGGCGTTGGCATGGAGCGGATGGTGAGTCGACATTAACATTGTCATGCCGTTATTTTTTAGCTGCGCCAGCGTGTCCAGAAGTTGGATCTGATGACCGAAATCGAGGCTGGAGGCGGGCTCATCCAGTAACAACAAGCGCGGTTGTTGGACGAGTGCACGGGCGATTAAAGCCAGCTGGCGTTCACCACCGCTAAGGGTATTCCAGCGTCTTGTCGCCAGATGCAAAATACCCAGCTTTTCCAGTTGTTCCGTTGCTTTCAGGCGTTCTTGCTTACCGGGAAGGGAAAAAGCGCCCATGGTGGGGGCCAGGCCCATCAACACCATATCCAGCACACTGAAAGCAAAAATACCGTCGTGCGCCTGCGGTACCCAGGCAATTGCTTGCGCGCGCTGGCGATGGCTAAGTGTCTGAACAGGGATGCTATCCAGTAAGATCTCGCCCTTTAATAACGGAATAACGCCAAGAATGGAGCGCATGAGTGTGGTTTTGCCGCAACCATTGGCGCCAAGCAGACAACAAATTGTTCCTTGCGACAGGGCGAAGGAAACGTCACTTAGCACCGGATGGCGGGAGTAACCCAGAGACGCATGACGGACGGCAAGCAAAGTCACTGGCGACCTCCGCGTAACAACAAAAGCAGGAAAAACGGTGCGCCAACAAAAGCGGTCAGAATGCCGAGCGGGATTTCTGTTGTCCCAATGCTGCGCGCCAGCGTATCGGTAAGCAGGAGCAGAATCGCGCCAGTACACATTGCCATGGGCAACTGTTGCTGATGGTTATGACCGGTCAACAAGCGGGCAATGTGCGGAACGACCAGACCAACCCAACCAATAATGCCCGCTATTGCTACCGTGCTGGCGGTGATTAGTGTGGCGCAGACAATCAATCCTAATCGCAGACGCGCAACATTCAGCCCCAGCGAACGGGCTTCGTCATCAGAAAGCGTGAGTAAATTCATGCGCCAGCGGAGGAATAGCAGAGGAACGGTGCCAGCCAGAATGAGCGGTGCCGCGTAGTAAAGGTCGCGTAAGGTTACCGTAGACAGGCCACCGAGTAGCCAGAAGGTAATCGAGGGCAACTGGGTATAGGGATCGGCCAGCGTTTTAATTAGCGATATCCCCGCTCCACACAGCGTTCCTAACGCAATGCCGACCAGCACCAGCGTGAGCACCGGATCGTGACGAGTCACCCGACATGTAATCAGCCAGACGCCCGCGACCACCAGCAGACCGCCGAAAAATGCATAGAGTTGGATGTAAGCTATCGATAATCCCCACAGGATTGCAGCGCAAGCACCAAGTCCGGCACCGGCGGAGACGCCTAAAATATCCGGTGAAACTAAGGGATTACGGAACATCCCCTGATAGGTGGTTCCGGCGCCTGCCAGCGCAGCGCCCAGTAACAACGCCGCCAGAATGCGCGGCACGCGGATTTGCCAGAAGACAATTTGTTCCTGCACAGGAACATCTTCTTGACGAAGAATTAGCGCCAGCAGTTGCTGCATATCGAGATGATAAGCCCCATTTACGGCGGCAAAAGTGATACTGATAGCTGCCAGCAGCAGAATACATCCGTTCGCGGTTCTCATTAGCTCGCCACCATTTTTTGATAGTCGGCGTCACTTAATGGGCAATGCCAGAACAGTTGAGCGTAACGTTGCATATCGTTTTTAAACTGGCTGTTGACTGCGGGATCCAGCCAGGCGTGGAGTCTGCGCAATCCCAGAAGACGGTTGATTCCCGGCGGGGCATCCAGCCAGCCGAAAGGCAAGCCACTCAAAAACAGGATGCGATGTTCCGCAACGGCTTTTACGCCCTGCCAGAGAGGATCGTTACGGATAAAGTTTGCAGTCACAGCATCCTGAACCAGAATAATATCCGGCTGCCAGCGCAGTAGATTTTCCATGGAAACCTGTGCCAGGCCATGGCGATCGGCTATTTGCGCGACGTTGTGCAAACCTAATAATTCCGCCGCCTCGGTATGCAACGAACCCTGTAAGCCCGTTTCCAGCCCTCGGGGACCGCGCGCAGCATAAAAGCGGAGGTTAGCGGCGGGTGAGGTGGAGAATGCCTGAGCTTCACCGACGAAGCGGCTGGCGAGATTGACTTGTTCTGCGGTGCGGTGCTCTTCGCCTAATGTTTTGCCCAGCGTTGTTAACTGTTCTGCCGATTGCTCCAGTTTCCCATTAAGCAATAACCAGGGGATTTGTGTCTGTTCGCTAACCTGCCGTGCCTGGGAGAGCCAGGTTTCATCCGTATTGCCGCAATCAACGACCAAATCGGGCTGCAATGCCATAAGCCCTTCCATTGAAAGCGAACTGGCGCGCCCGGCGAGTCGTCCAAGTTTAGGTAAATGACGTATTGCCGGAGTTAATGGAATTGCCGCCTCGCGAGCAAAGTCAAAAGAAGAAAAACCGACCAGTTTTTCTGGCGCGACAGCCAGCAAAAGCAGATCGGCAGGCGCACCGGCACTGACAATACGCGTAATTTTTTTGGCTTCAGGAAGCGTCAATGAGGCCCAGAATTTAACTGATTGTGCAAAGGACGGCAGATGATGCAGGAACAAGGTAGATGCAAGAGCCTGCGTAAACATCCGTCTGGTTAGTGACATAAGTAATATCCTGACAATTAAAACCGCTATATATTTACATATATATCGGTAAAGATCATGTTTGATGTCAAGATTTGTCTAAAGAAACAGAATGATCTGCTTATTTGCTAAACAACGCATTGTTCAACAAGAAAATTGTCAGGGAGAATGCGTGAGTGGCGGAAAAATATAAATAGAAGAGTAATGATTAATAAATTGATAATGTAAAATTAATATCTTCTCTGATATAAGAAAATTAAGACATAGATCGTATAATAATCGATGTTTGGTTTTTCGTGGAAAAAAAGAGCAATGCCAATTTTATGCGCGCAATGGCATTGCCCGATATACAGCAAAGTTAAGACGTAGGTTCCGCTTCTTTTTGTTTAACCGGCTGTGTGGTTGATTTACCGGTCGGACGCGTTGCCGGAACGTTGTCACACGGTTGTTCTTTCGGGCAGATCAAATCGAGCATTTTCAGCGTGACGCCATTGGTCCAGCCAAAGCCATCCTGCAACGGGTATTCGCCACCGCCGCCACCTGTTCCGGTGGTACTGACATCATATTTCTCGACCAGCTTCTTCTCCCGGTCATAAGTGTGCTGAACATTGGTCAGGAAGTGCCAGCTAATGTCCATCGCCACCTCGTTCTGCCCGTAGTTTTGCAACCCTTCTGTCGCGACCCATTGCAGCGGAGCCCAGCCATTTGGCGCATCCCATTGCTGTCCACTTTTAACCGATGTGGTGTTCAGTCCGCCAGGTTGCAACAGATGTGTTTTAGTGGCAGCAGCCATTTTGGTCGCGCGATCTTTTGCCGCTGCAATGACATAAAGCGGGAACAGGGCGGCGGCAGTTAACTGATTGCGTACTTTATCGCTCTTCAGATCGTAGTCGGCATACCAGCCATGTTGATCGTTCCACAGGTATTTTTCGATCCCTTTCTGACGGGCATCGGCGAGCGTTTCATATTGGCTGGCCATCGCGTTATCCCCGGCGACTTTACTGGCGCGGGAGAGAATTTTCTCCATCTTATACATCAGACTATTGAGATCGACCGGTACGATGCTGGTGGTGCGTAACGTATTTAACTGCTGCGGGTTGTCCATCCAGCGTGAACTGAAATCCCAGCCAGACGCGGCGGCAGAACGCAGATCGCGGTAAATTTCAGTGGCAGGGCGGTTCGGATTACTTTTGGCGGTGGCAATATCTTCTACCCACGACTCCGGGCGTGGCGTATCGTGGTCATCCCAGTAGCGGTTAAGAATAGTGCCATCCTTGAGTTTAACAACGCGTTTTTCCTGTTGCCCGGCCTGCAGGTTTTCAATACCGTCCATCCAGTACGCGTACTCTTTTTGCAGTTGCGGCAGATATTGTTTCAACGCGTCGTCACCTTCGTGTTGCGCGAGTAACTCCACCATCAAGGCAAAAAAGGGCGGCTGCGATCGGCTCAAATAATAGCTGCGGTTACCGTTTGGAATATGCCCATAAGTATCTATTTCATGACCAAAGTTGGCCACCATGTCCGCCACTTTATCCCAGTGACCGCTTTCGGCAAGCCCCAGCATGGTAAAGTAACTGTCCCAGTAATACACTTCGCGAAAACGACCTCCCGGCACGACATAGGGTTTCGGCAACGGCAACAGAGAATCCCATTGTTCGGTACTTTCGGTAGAACGGGTTAACACCGGCCAAAGTCCGTCAATGTGTTCGCGCAGTGACTGCCCCTTTGGAGGCACATATTTTTCTCCCTCTTTCGGCAGGGTGAAATTGACGTTAACGAAATGGCGCAGATCGAACCCGCTCTGATTCTGCTGCATCCGGTAGTCTGCGAGGATCATTAATGGATCGCTGTTAGGAATGGCATCGGCAAAAGTTTTTTGATCAGGAAAAAGTTTGGCGTTTTGCACATCGTTAAACAGAGGGCCTAACAAAATATCAGGCGATTGTGGCGTCACCGGTGTTTCTTCTGCCTGTGCAGATAGCGCGGTGGCACACAATAATACGGCAGCAGGTATTAACGCCACTTTCTGCGAGCGACGAGGGACAAGTGGTTTCATCAATCATTCTCCTTTGGCGATACCGAACAAAACGGTATTCAAGTATCAGAAAACCTTAGTTCAGGATCGCCGTAAGAGCATGATTGAAATCTTTTTCTGCGAACTGACAGACAAATCTAATTTAACTCTGATGCCTGAAGCATTGTGCTTTTACATCCAGCGTTAGCGTCTCTTCAGGTTGAATCGAATACAGCTTCTCTCCCTGCTGACAAATCCAGCCAATACCCAGTTCACGGGCAATTAGAGCGCTGTGGGATACCGGACTTCCGGCACTAAGGCAGATGCCCTTAACGACTGTCGGATCCAGTTGAAGTACCGTGGAGGGATAAATGTTCTCCGCCAGTAAAATGGTCGGCGCGCTAAACTGAGGGAGTTCTTCTTTTGTCTGTGTCAGGTGGAGCAGGGTGCGATGCAGAAGATCGTCCACATCAATATAGCGAGCCTGCAAATATTCATCATCAATCTGCTGGTATTGCTGGCTAAGTTCTTTAAGAACCTGCTGCCAGGCATACTCCGCCGTGCAATGTTCATGCTGAAGGAGTT
The DNA here is from genome assembly GCF_005781225.1 of Escherichia sp. E4736. NCBI lineage: Bacteria > Pseudomonadati > Pseudomonadota > Gammaproteobacteria > Enterobacterales > Enterobacteriaceae > Escherichia > Escherichia sp. E4736. Next base: position 271,917 of record NZ_VATT01000007.1, read on the forward strand.
CGCTTGCCGCTACCCGCAGTTCAGGATCGTCTAATAGTGTATGGTGGCCGGAAAAAATTGCTGCGATATCGTCGAGCCCGCTTGCTTCTGCCTTTGCCGTTAACGTCATCAGATCTAACAACGTGAAGTCAATTGCCTGGCGTAACCGTTCCTGTTCTTCTTCCACGCTCAGTGATGATTTCGCCTGTACTGTGCATAAAACCGGTTGATAATAAAAGGCTTTGCCTGTGACAGGCGGAACTGGACGCAGAGTTGGCGGTGCAATCTCTTCCATTTCACCAAAGTTATCTTCAGCCAACTGGCGAAAAGCGGCTAACGCCTCTTCAGCCTCTGGCCCTTTTGCAATCAGGCGCAGCGTATCGTTACAGCGGACTTGTAACAGCGCAATCTGGTTAATACTCTCCGGTGTTACGCACTTACCGTTTTTCTCCAACAACATGTCTGCATTAAATGTCGATAAAGTATAGACCAGTCGGGAGGCTGGACGGACGTGGAGTCCGTTACGGTTTTTAATCACCACTGCCAGAGAACGGGCTTCTTCATCGTGCGAGGGGCATATGTCGGAGATTTCAGTAGCGGATGATGGTAAACCCAGTTGTTCTCGTTTGGCTTCCAGCGCATGCATGGCGTCATGGATGACTTTGTCGATATCCGCTCCCGAGGCTGCGCTGACGGCGGCTGCTAACGTTCCTTCGACCAACGGTGCAGCGCACAAACGTACTCTCGCGGCGATCTCTGGCGCCAGCAATTCCAGTGCGGTTTCTGCACTCAATAACGCACTCCCCATATCCATCATGACCAACACATGGTCGGCATCGGCAACGGATTCGATGGCTTCCATCACTTTGACGGCATCTGTACCGATGGGATTCTGCGGATCGTCAATTCCTGCGGCAATGGCGATTTTACAACTATCGCCCATTAACATCTGGCGAGCTAATTCACCGACACCTTCTCCCAGTCGGGCGCTATGTGAAACTATGACCAGGTTTACCATCACCAATTCCTTACTCTTTTGCGGCTAACGCCAACATTTGCATCATAAACATCACGGAGGTTGCACCAGGATCCTGGTGACCAATACTGCGTTCACCGAGATAACTGGCGCGGCCTTTGCGGGCTTGCATCGTAATCGTGCTTTGTGCGGCGGATTCCGCGACGCTACTGGCGGCTTCGAGCGCCGCCGGAACAGAAAGGTTTTGCTCACTGGACTGGCGTAACGACTCAACCACCGGCCCCCAGACATCGCACATGGTTTTATCGCCGGGTTCTGCTTTCCCCCGGCTGATTACGCCGTCTGCGCCATCACGGAACATCTGATAAAGCTCTATCAACGTCAGGCTTTGACGTGCCTGAGTTGCCTGTGCCGCACGGATAAAGAACGTACCGAACAGTGGGCCGCTGGCACCGCCGACGCTGGAAAGCAACGTCATGCCGGTATTCTTGAGAATGAAACCGATGTCTTTATCCGCGATGGCAGGGAGTTTTTCCACCACTTTGCTAAAGCCACGATTCATATTTAGCCCGTGGTCAGCGTCGCCGATTTCACGATCCAGCCCGGTAAGATAATCGCTCTCTTCGCTGAAAATTTCTCCACAGCGAGTGAGCCAGGTAACAATTTGAGTTCTGCTCAGTGACATGGTTATCTCCTTATTTACCCCAGTTAAGCGCCGGGGTGTGGACCGGGGCGTCCCATAACGCCAGCGTTTCGTCATCAACTTTCAGTAAGGTGATGGAAAAACCGGTCATGTCCAGTGAGGTGCAGTACGCGCCGATTAAATTGCGCTCGATAGTCAAGCCAGCTTGCTGGCAACGCGTGGTCAGGCGGTTATAGACGCCATACAGTTCAGAAAGCGGTGTCGCGCCAAGATTGTTGACCAGCGCAATCACTCGATCGCCAGACTGAAGCGGTTGTTTAGTTTGCGTCTCTTCCTGCCAGCTACCTTGTCGATAATCCCAGAAGCGCAGCGTGCGGTGGTATGTGCCATTTTCCAGCAGCGTGTCGAACATTTCATCGACAGTTTGATCAAGAGAGGAGAAGGGGCGGCGGTCAATACCCGGCTCACCATGAATGCCGACACCAAATTCCATTTCATTATCTGCCAGCGTAAAAGAAGGTTTGCCTGCAGCAGGGACGGTACAGGCACCGAGGGCGATACCAATAGAGTGGCCCTGATTGTTCAACTTACGCCCCAGTTGTGCACAAGCCTCCAGCGAGTCACCGCGTTCTGCCGCTGCGCCAACAATTTTTTCAATTAATACTGTATTGGCAACGCCGCGCCGCCCGGCGGTATAAAGACTGTCTTTTACTGCAACGTCGTCATCAATGACCACGGTGGTCACTTTTACGCCACTATCGTGCAGTAATTCGGTCGCTGTCTCGAAGTTAAGAATATCGCCGGTATAATTTTTGATAATCAGCAGTACACCTTCGCCACCATCGATTTGCATGGCACATTCAAAAATTTTATCGGGCGTCGGTGAGGTGAATATTTCGCCCGGACACGCCCCCGAGAGCATACCCTGGCCAATATAACCACAGTGCATGGGTTCGTGTCCGCTGCCGCCGCCCGACAATAACGCCACTTTTCCTGCAATTGGCGCATCGGCTCGGGTGACATACACCGGATCCTGATGCAGTGCCAGCGAAGGATACGCTTTCGCCAGTCCCGCCAGTTGTTCGTTCAGTACGTCTTGCACATCATTGATCAATTTTTTCATTATTTTGCTCCAGCAATTAGGGTAGGGCATGGATGATGTTCAACGACACGGCGACCACTGACTGCCGATAAATCCATTGTGCATCAGGGAGGGGAAAAGAAAATTAACCAAAATTATGTTTCACAATGAAACATATGCTTTAATAAATGTTCCATAACGGAACAATGCCGAATCTGGATAAGTAAATTTGCGATGCGGAACACCTTTTTGTCATAAGGGCAGCAAATATGAATGACGGTTTTAACAACCAGCAACAGAGCGTATCTCCCTTGATAGCAGCATCCTGGGAGCGATGCCGCAAGCTGATGAAACGGGAGTCATGGAGCGTACCGCATCAGGCTCGGGGCGTGACATTTGCTTCTATCTATCGGCGTAAGGAAGCGATGCTGGCACTCGGGCAAGCGGCACTGGAAGATGCCTGGGAATATATGGAATCGCGGGCGTGCGGACTGTTCATCCTTGATGAAACCGCCTGCATCCTTAGTCGTTATGGCGATCCACAAACGTTGCACCAGCTTAGTGTCCTGGGATTCAATGACGGCACGTATTGCGCAGAGGGAATTATTGGTACTTGTGCGCTATCGTTAGCGGCTATCTCCGGTCAGGCAGTGAAAACGATGGCCGATCAACATTTCAAGCAGGCGCTATGGGATTGGGCATTTTGTGCAACGCCACTGTTTGACAGCAAGGGCCGATTAACGGGAACGATAGCGCTGGCATGTCCGGTTGAGCAAACCACCGCAGCCGATTTGCCGTTGACGCTGGCAATTGCGCGCGAGGTAGGAAATTTACTGCTGACAGACAGTTTACTGGCTGAAACAAACCGGCATTTAAATCAGCTTAACGCCTTGCTGGAAAGTATGGATGATGGCGTGATTAGCTGGGATGAGCAGGGTAATTTGCAATTTATCAATGCCCAGGCGGCGCGTGTTTTGTGTCTGGACGCGACGGCAAGTCAGGGAAGGCCGATCACTGAGCTATTAACGCTACCAACCGTATTGCAACAGGCAATAAAGCAAGCTCATCCCCTCAAACATGTGGAAGCGACTTTTGAAAGTCAGCACCAGTTTATTGATGCGGTCATTACCCTTAAACCGATAATTGAAACGCAAGGGACCAGCTTTATTCTGTTGCTCCATCCGGTAGAACAGATGCGGCAGTTGATGACCAGTCAATTAGGCAAAGTCAGCCATACCTTCGCTCATATGCCACAGGACGATCCGCAAACCCGCCGGTTGATCCATTTTGGCCGCCAGGCGGCGCGCAGCAGTTTCCCGGTGTTACTCTGTGGAGAAGAAGGCGTTGGCAAAGCACTGTTAAGCCAGGCCATTCACAATGAAAGCGAGCGTGCGGCGGGTCCCTATATCGCGGTTAATTGCGAGTTATATGGCGATGCGGCGCTGGCGGAAGAATTTATTGGTGGCGATCGCACGGAGAATGAAAATGGTCGTCTGAGTCGGCTGGAACTGGCACATGGCGGCACGTTGTGCCTTGAAAAGATTGAATATCTGGCGGCAGAGTTACAGTCTGCGTTGCTCCAGGTCATCAAACAAGGCGTCATCACAAGACTGGATGCGCGGCGTTTAATACCCATTGATGTCAAAGTGATTGCCACTACAACAGCGGACCTGGCGATGCTGGTGGAGCAAAATCGCTTTAGTCGCCAGCTTTATTACGCGCTTCATGCATTTGAAATTACCATCCCTCCTTTGTGGATGCGGCGCGACAGTATTCCGGCGCTGGTGAATAACAAATTACGCAGTCTTGAAAAACGCTTCTCTACGCGTCTGAAAATTGATGACGATGCGCTTACTCGCCTGGTTTCTTGCGCATGGCCTGGCAATGATTTTGAACTTTACAGCGTCATCGAGAATCTTGCGCTGAGTAGCGAAAACGGACGCATTCGTGTCAGTGATTTGCCGGAACACCTGTTTACTGAACAGGCGACAGATGATGCCAGCGCTACACGCCTTTCTACCAGTCTGTCATTCGCGGAAGTTGAAAAAGAGGCGATTATTAACGCGGCCCAGGTTACTGGCGGACGTATTCAGGAAATGTCGGTTTTACTCGGGATTGGTCGCACTACGCTGTGGCGAAAAATGAAGCAATACGGCATTGATGCGAGTCAGTTTAAGCGCCGTGGATAGCGGGAAAGTAGGCACTCTCCCGCGTATGACTTGCTAATTAATAGCGGCGACCATGACTGCCATGATTTGGCCCACCATTTGAAGGTGGCATTGGCTTACCGGAAGCCGCAGGACCACGCGGGCCATCGTTGTGGCGGTGATGATGGTGAGGAACACAAGCACTTAACAGGCTCGCAAAGACAATTGCTAACAGACTGAAGGTAAATGTTTTTTTCATGACAAACTCTTGAACGGTTAATGCACTGTGATTGTTATCACATAAAAGCCGCATTGTTAATATTGCCAGGAGTCTGATTATGGGGTTCGGTAACTCAGAATTGAAAGAAGCAGCGTAGCAGGCGTAAAAAAGCCATTATGTGCGACTCACATAATGGCTCGTTATTAACCGCCAGGATATTACGTGGAATTAGACGTTGAACAGGAAGTTCATCACATCGCCATCTTTAACGATGTAGTCTTTACCTTCTGCACGCATTTTGCCCGCTTCTTTCGCACCTTGTTCACCTTTGTAAGTGATGAAGTCTTCAAACGAGATGGTTTGTGCGCGGATAAAGCCTTTTTCAAAATCGGTGTGGATTTTACCAGCTGCCTGCGGCGCGGTTGCACCAACCGGAATGGTCCATGCGCGTACTTCTTTCACCCCAGCGGTGAAGTAAGTTTGCAGGTTCAGCAGTTTATAACCGGCACGGATCACACGGTTCAGGCCTGGTTCTTCCAGCCCCAGTTCCTGCATAAACTCGTCACGTTCTTCGTCGTCCAGTTCGGCAATGTCAGCTTCAACAGCAGCACAAACCGGAACCACAACAGAGCCTTCTTTCGCCGCGATTTCACGCACCTGGTCAAGATACGGGTTGTTTTCAAAACCGTCTTCGTTGACGTTGGCGATGTACATCGTTGGTTTCAGCGTCAGGAAGCTCAGGTAACGAATCGCCGCTTTCTCTTCTGCACTTAAATCCAGCGCGCGCAGCATGCCTGCGTTTTCCAGCTGTGGCAGGCATTTTTCCAGTACCGCCAGCTCGGCTTTCGCGTCTTTATCGCCACCTTTGGCTTTCTTCTGTACGCGGTGAATCGCACGTTCGCAGGTGTCGAGATCCGCCAGCGCCAGTTCGGTGTTGATAACGTCAATATCGTCCGCCGGGTTAACTTTGCCGGAAACGTGAATGATATTGTCATTCTCAAAGCAGCGAACAACGTGGCCGATCGCTTCGGTTTCACGAATGTTGGTCAGGAACTGGTTACCCAGACCTTCACCTTTCGACGCGCCTTTTACCAGACCGGCGATATCGACAAATTCCATGGTCGTGGGAAGCGTACGCTGCGGTTTTACGATTTCAGCCAGTTGATCCAGGCGAGGGTCAGGCATTGGTACGACGCCCGTGTTCGGCTCGATGGTACAGAATGGAAAGTTGGCCGCTTCAATACCGGCTTTGGTCAGCGCGTTGAACAGGGTAGATTTCCCGACGTTGGGCAAACCGACGATACCGCATTTGAATCCCATGATTTAAATCACCTTAATATCTTAATAATCAACCTGTTATCACAAACAGATTGCAGAAATGGAAATAACTTTGCCTATTATACACGGCACTCGGCAAAAATGCCGCAGACAACGACTTATTGCGCTTTAAAGGCGTGCAATCGGTTCGTTGCTTTGGTCAAACCATCTGTAAACCACATTTCAGTACAACGCGCCGCTTCGTCGATGGCTTCATCAATTAACTTCTGTTCACTAACAGGTGGTTTGCCTAACACAAACCCGACAACTTTGTTTTTATCGCCCGGATGACCGATTCCGATGCGTAAACGGTGAAAGTTAGGGTTATTACCCAATTTACTGATGATGTCTTTCAGTCCATTGTGACCACCGTGGCCACCGCCCAATTTAAATTTGGCGACGCCCGGAGGCAGATCCAGTTCGTCGTGAGCGACCAGAATTTCGTCCGGATTAATGCGGAAAAAACTGGCCATCGCGGCGACGGCTTTGCCGCTGAGATTCATAAATGTAGTCGGGACTAACAGGCGGACATCTTCGCCTCCGAGGGTAACTCGCGAGGTATAACCAAAGAATTTAGCCTCTTCGCGCAGGGGAGCGCGTAAACGCTCCGCCAGTAAGTCAACGAACCAGGCGCCAGCATTATGTCGCGTTGTGGCGTATTCAGCGCCGGGGTTCGCCAGGCCGACAATCAATTTAATCGTCACGTTTTTTTGTCCTGAGTGAGTACATAACTGGCGCGTAGTTTACTGGTTGCGGCCCCGCTTGACAAAAAACAGCGTGTTAAACGTAGATAACATAATAATTGCCAGTATCGACTATTAGAAAGTCAAGGTGTTCAGACGGTTATTTGTAAAGTTTTGTTGAAATAAGGGTTGTAATTGTGATCACGCCCGCACATAAGCCACAGGGGGTTGTCTATACTTTACACATAAGGAAGAGGGGTATTCCCTGTTACAACCCAGAAAGTTCCGGAGGTGACACATGAAACGCAAAAACGCTTCGTTACTCGGTAACGTGCTTATGGGGTTGGGTCTGGTGGTGATGGTGGTCGGCGTGGGGTATTCAATCCTCAACCAATTACCACAGTTTGATATGCCCCAGTATTTCGCACACGGTGCAGTGCTGAGTATTTTCGTCGGTGCCATTCTCTGGCTGGCGGGAGCCCGTGTTGGCGGGCATGAACAGGTGTGCGACCGTTACTGGTGGGTTCGCCACTATGACAAACGTTGCCGCCGTAGCGATAATCGCCGTCATAGCTAACAACTAAAGTAGTTTGCTGACCAGTCAGTTTGCGCTGACTGGTCAATTTAATGCCTTTCTTACAGATCAGCCATCGCTGCGCTGCGATTCGGGAAGAACGCCAGACGTCCCGGAATCGGTTGAATACCGGATCGGGCCATTGTACGCAGAGGCTGGAATTCCACGTTACACACGCGCAGTTCACACCCTTCAGGCAGGCGCTTCACAAAACGCTGGAACGCATCAAGACCACCGGCATCAAGCACCGGAACGGCATCCCACTTCAGAATAACAATCCGTTTTCCTTCCAGACGTGATTCCAGGTCGGTGAACAGACCTTCAGCCGCCGCGAAAAACAGCGGGCCAATAACACGCAAGACCAGCACATCTTCAGGAACGTCTACTGCCACCGGCGCCAGACGAGTCATACGGGCGATACGGCGCATAAACAGCAACGATGCCAGAACAATCCCCACGCTGATGGCAATAACCATATCAAACAGCACGGTCAGTGACATACACAGCAGCATGACGATGATGTCATCTTTCGGCGCATGACGCAGCAAGTCGACCACTTTGTGCGCTTCACTCATGTTCCACGCCACCATCAACAGCAGGGCCGCCATGGCGGAAAGCGGCAGCCAGGAGAGCAGTGGTGCCAGTACCAGCAGGGCGAGAATAACCAGAATAGAGTGGATCACCGCCGAGATAGGGGAAGTTGCCCCAGCACGGACGTTAGCGGCAGAACGTGCGATGGCAGCAGTAGCGGTAATACCACCAAAGAATGGAGCGATGATATTCCCCAGCCCCTGACCGACCAGTTCACTATTCGCCTTGTGCTTAGTCCCGGTCATACCATCCAGTACGACGGCGCAGAGCAGAGATTCGATTGCCCCGAGCATTGCCATTGAGAATGCCGCAGGCAGCAGAGTGCGAATAGAATCCCAGGTTAGTGTGAATTCTGAATTAGGCAGATCCCACGGCAGCACCAGTTGCGGCAGCAGTTGCGGAATACCGTTACCCTGAGAACCATCGGCCAGAACGTAGTGGAATTGCGACCCGATGGTAGCAACATGTCCGCCAAGCAGGTTAACAATCCCCATCACCGCGCAACCAGCCAGCAAGGCCGGAAGGTGACCAGGTAAACGAATACCCAAACGTGGCCAGAAAATCAGAATGCCAAGCGTCACGATACCAATAGCAGCATCACCCACATTAATGGTCGGCAGCGCCATAAATAATGCGCCGACTTTTTGTAGATAATGTTCCGGGACATGAGCCATTTGCAGACCGAGAAAATCTTTAATCTGCATGGTACCGATGGTAATCCCGATACCCGAGGTAAAACCTAAGGTGACGGAAACCGGAATATATTCAATCAGACGACCAAAGCGCGCCAGACCCATCAGGATCAAAAAGATCCCCGACAACAACGTCGCAACCAGCAGGCCTGCCAGTCCAAACTGTTGCGAAACGGGATAGAGAATTACTACAAATGCTGCAGTCGGACCGGAAACGCTAAAGCGCGACCCACCCGTCAGAGCTATGACAATCCCCGCAACGGCAGCGGTATATAAACCGTATTGAGGAGCCACACCACTGCCAATTGCCAACGCCATCGCCAGAGGAATAGCAATAATCCCAACGGTTATCCCGGCAATCAGGTCACGGGTAAACCGTGCGGCAGTGTATTTTTCTTTCCAGCAAGCGTCGATCAGAGCGCGGAAAGGCATCACATGTGAGGAAAATATTTTGTTCACAATAATGTTTCATCCGTGAGCGCATCATCTGTCAACTAAATGGCAGGTGAAGGAGGCATAGGTCATACAAATGGATATTACAGACAAAAAAACCCGCCGCAGCGGGTCTTTGAGCCGGGTTCGATTAATGTTCGAACATGGCAGAGATCGATTCTTCGTTGCTGATACGACGAATCGCTTCGGCCAGCATACCTGACAGGGTCAGAGTACGCACGTTCGGCAGTGATTTGATTTCATCGCTCAGCGGAATGGTATCGCAGACAACGACTTCATCAATTACAGAGTTACGCAGGTTGTTCGCCGCGTTGCCAGAGAAGATCGGGTGAGTCGCGTACGCAAATACACGCTTAGCACCACGTTCTTTCAGAGCTTCAGCAGCTTTACACAGCGTACCGCCAGTGTCGATCATATCATCGACCAGTACGCAGTCACGACCTGCAACGTCACCGATGATATGCATCACCTGGGAAACGTTCGCACGCGGACGACGTTTGTCGATGATTGCCATATCGGTATCGTTCAGCAGCTTAGCGATAGCGCGGGCACGCACAACGCCGCCGATGTCCGGGGAAACCACAATCGGGTTATCCAGATTCAGCTGCAGCATGTCTTCCAGCAGGATCGGGCTACCAAATACGTTATCAACCGGAACGTCGAAGAAACCCTGAATCTGTTCAGCGTGCAGATCCACTGTCAGCACACGGTCAACACCGACGCTGGAGAGGAAGTCTGCAACCACTTTCGCAGTGATTGGTACACGAGCGGAACGGACGCGACGGTCCTGGCGCGCATAGCCAAAGTAGGGGATAACAGCGGTGATACGACCTGCGGAAGCACGACGCAGGGCATCAACCATCACGACTAATTCCATCAGGTTGTCGTTAGTAGGGGCACAAGTGGACTGGATGATGAAAATATCACCACCGCGTACATTTTCGTTAATTTGTACGCTGACTTCGCCGTCGCTAAAGCGACCTACAGCGGCGTCGCCGAGTGAAGTGTACAGGCGGTTGGCAATACGTTGTGCTAGTTCCGGGGTGGCGTTACCAGCAAAAAGCTTCATATCAGGCACGAGAAGAACCTCAGGCATGCGTCCATTGGTGGAAAGAATCTGCCGAAAACTGTGCGGGCCAGGCAATATTCTTTCCAGGCGGTGTATTAAAGAGCGCGATGCAACGTCTGGAACAAGGTGACGTTGTCACCGAAACTCAGCTTGCCCGGCTTAAAGCATGGCTCTGTGCAATGGGGAAAGATTGACACCTTTCGCCACAAAGCCATTGAGCCATTCCGGGGCTTGCTCTAGCACCTGGCGGGCTTCAGACTCTGTATCAAATTCAGCAAAGACACAGGCCCCTGTCCCAGTCAGGCGCGACGGGGCGTATTCTAACAGCCAGGAAAGCACCGCATCAACCTCGCGAAAACGTTTTCTTGCGATAACCTCGCAATCATTGCTGAATTCACATTTTAGCAACGTTTCTATTGACCTTTTCGCCGTGTTGCGCGGGAGTTCGGGATCTTTAAAAATCATTGGTGTAGGAATATTCACGCCAGGGTGCGCAACCAGATACCATTTCTCTGGTGGATTCACCGGCGTTAATATTTCGCCGACCCCTTCGGCAAAAGCAGCATGACCACGGACAAAAACCGGAACATCTGCGCCCAGCGTCAGACCGATTTCTGCCAACTCATCAACACTCAGTCCGCATTGCCACAGATGATTTAAAGCTACCAGAACTGTTGCGGCATTGGATGAACCACCGCCCAGACCACCACCCATAGGCAAACGCTTGTCAATGCTGATATCTGCACCACTTCCTTTCGGAAGACGCCCACTGGCGGCGGCTGCTTTCATCAACAACCGTGCCGCGCGAACAATCAGGTTATCTTCGTGTTCCACACCTTCAACTGGCGTTAACAGGCGGATTTCCCCATCGTTGCGAAGTTCAATGCTGATAGTGTCGCCGTAATCCAGAAACTGAAACAGCGTTTGCAGCGTGTGGTAGCCGTCCGCACGCTGACCGGTAATGTATAAAAACAGATTAAGCTTTGCCGGAGAGGGCCACTGAGTCCGCATTATTTCACTATCCAGTTATCCATTTTTAACTTGATGCGCTGACCACCTTCGGTGAGTTCCATGTTGGCAGGCATCGCAGGTTGCGTTTTGGTGTCATAACCGCCGTATACCACTTTCCATTTTTTACCGTTCTGACTATAGGTAATTTCGCTCAGGCGGTACTGGTCGTCCAGTTTGTAGTCGGTTGCATCACCTGGCAAACCTAAAATCCACTGGCGCAAACTGTTGAGCGGAATCGGCATTCCGGTCAATTTGCCAATCATCTCTTCGGCGTCATCGGCGGTGTAACGCTGGCCTTTATTGTCCACTAACTGCACATTACCCGGCTGGGCATTCAACTCCAGCTCAGTGCTGCCCAATGGGTTAGTCAGCAGCAGACGGTAGCGATCCTGACCAGTTTGCTGCCAGAAGAAACGGGCATACACTTTTTGTTGGTCAGAAATATAGGCAAACGCACCGCGTGTCTGGTACTGATTCAGGTTGCGCACGTCTTGCTGATGCTGACGCCACTGTGGCGAATCCGGGCTTTTGCCCGGACCTTTCGGCGTCGTAACGGAACAGGCCGTGAGCACGAGAGCAGCCAGCGGTAGCAGGCGGATAAAGCGAAAATCGGGCAGGGGCATAATAATGACAAGTCCTTGAGATACGTTGCAGTTATAACCCTTAATGCTAGCGTTACCGTCAGCCATCGTCTATGTTCAAGTTGTCTTAATTGCCAGAATCTAACGGGTTTAGGCAATTACTCCAAAAGGGGGCGCTCTCTTTTATTGATCCCGCGCATCCTGTATGATGCGAGCAGACTAACCATATCAACGTTGGTATTATTTCCCGCAGACATGACCCTTTTAGCACTCGGTATCAACCATAAAACGGCACCTGTATCGCTGCGAGAACGTGTATCGTTTTCGCCGGATAAGCTCGATCAGGCGCTGGACAGTCTGCTCGCGCAGCCGATGGTGCAGGGCGGCGTGGTGCTGTCGACGTGTAACCGCACAGAACTTTATCTTAGCGTTGAAGAGCAGGATAACCTGCAAGAGGCGCTCATTCGCTGGTTGTGCGATTACCATAATCTCAACGAAGAAGATCTGCGTAATAGCCTCTATTGGCATCAGGATAACGACGCGGTCAGCCATTTAATGCGTGTTGCCAGTGGCCTGGACTCATTGGTATTGGGCGAGCCGCAAATCCTCGGCCAGGTAAAAAAAGCCTTTGCCGATTCGCAAAAAGGCCATATGAAGGCCAGCGAACTGGAGCGTATGTTCCAGAAATCTTTCTCCGTGGCGAAACGCGTTCGCACTGAAACGGATATTGGCGCCAGTGCGGTATCTGTTGCATTTGCGGCTTGTACGCTGGCGCGGCAGATCTTTGAATCGCTCTCTACGGTGACCGTATTGCTGGTTGGCGCGGGCGAAACCATCGAGCTGGTGGCGCGTCATCTGCGCGAACACAAAGTACAGAAGATGATTATCGCCAACCGTACTCGCGAACGTGCCCAAATTCTGGCAGATGAAGTCGGCGCGGAAGTGATTGCCCTGAGCGATATCGACGAACGTCTGTGTGAAGCCGATATCATCATCAGTTCCACCGCTAGCCCGTTGCCGATTATCGGTAAAGGCATGGTGGAGCGCGCATTAAAAAGTCGTCGCAACCAACCGATGCTGCTGGTCGATATTGCCGTTCCACGCGATGTTGAGCCAGAAGTTGGCAAACTGGCGAATGCCTACCTTTACAGCGTTGATGATCTGCAAAGCATTATTTCGCACAACCTGGCGCAACGTAAAGCCGCCGCAGTTGAGGCGGAAACTATCGTCGCCCAGGAAACCAGCGAATTTATGGCGTGGCTACGCGCACAAAGCGCCAGCGAAACCATTCGCGATTATCGCAGCCAGGCTGAACAAGTTCGCGATGAGTTAACCGCCAAAGCGTTAGCGGCCCTGGAACAGGGCGGCGACGCGCAAGCCATAATGCAGGATCTGGCATGGAAACTGACTAACCGCCTGATCCATGCGCCAACGAAATCACTTCAACAGGCCGCCCGTGACGGGGATAACGAACGCCTGAATATTCTGCGCGACAGCCTCGGGCTGGAGTAGCAGTACATCATTTTCTTTTTTACAGGGTGCATTTACGCCTATGAAGCCTTCTATCGTTGCCAAACTGGAAGCCCTGCATGAACGCCATGAAGAAGTTCAGGCACTGCTGGGTGATGCGCAAACCATCGCCGACCAGGAACGTTTTCGCGCATTATCACGTGAATATGCGCAGTTAAGTGATGTTTCGCGCTGTTTCACCGACTGGCAACAGGTTCAGGAAGATATTGAAACCGCGCAGATGATGCTCGACGATCCGGAAATGCGCGAGATGGCGCAGGATGAGCTGCGTGAAGCTAAAGAAAAAAGCGAGCAACTGGAACAACAGTTACAGGTTCTTTTGCTGCCAAAAGATCCCGATGACGAACGTAACGCCTTCCTTGAAGTGCGTGCCGGAACTGGTGGTGATGAAGCGGCGCTGTTCGCTGGCGATCTGTTCCGTATGTACAGCCGCTACGCCGAAGCCCGCCGCTGGCGTGTAGAAATCATGAGCGCCAGCGAGGGTGAACATGGCGGTTATAAAGAGATCATCGCCAAAATTAGCGGTGATGGTGTGTATGGACGTTTGAAATTCGAATCTGGCGGCCATCGTGTGCAGCGTGTTCCTGCGACGGAATCGCAAGGGCGTATTCATACTTCTGCTTGTACCGTAGCGGTAATGCCGGAGCTGCCGGAAGCGGAACTACCGGATATCAACCCGGCAGATTTGCGTATCGATACTTTCCGTTCCTCAGGCGCAGGTGGTCAGCACGTTAACACCACCGATTCGGCAATTCGTATTACTCACTTGCCGACCGGTATTGTTGTTGAATGTCAGGACGAACGTTCGCAGCATAAAAACAAAGCGAAGGCGCTTTCAGTGCTCGGTGCTCGTATCCATGCAGCGGAAATGGCAAAACGCCAGCAGGCAGAGGCTTCCACCCGTCGCAACTTGCTGGGTAGCGGCGATCGCAGCGATCGTAACCGTACCTACAACTTCCCGCAGGGGCGTGTTACCGATCACCGCATCAACCTGACGCTCTACCGTCTGGATGAAGTAATGGAAGGTAAACTGGATATGCTGATAGAACCGATCGTCCAGGAACATCAGGCCGACCAACTGGCGGCGTTGTCCGAGCAGGAATAATGGAATATCAACACTGGTTACGTGAAGCAATAAGCCAACTTCAGGCGAGCGAAAGCCCGCGGCGCGATGCTGAAATCCTGCTGGAGCATGTTACCGGCAAGGGGCGCACTTATATTCTCGCCTTTGGTGAAACGCAGTTGACTGAAGAGCAATGTGAGCAACTCGACGCGCTTTTAGCCCGTCGCCGTGCCGGTGAACCTATTGCTCATTTAACCGGTGTGCGTGAGTTCTGGTCGTTGCCGTTATTTGTTTCGCCAGCGACCTTAATTCCGCGCCCGGATACGGAATGTCTGGTGGAACAGGCACTGGCGCGATTGCCTGAACAACCTTGTCGCATTCTCGATCTTGGAACTGGCACAGGGGCAATTGCACTGGCATTGGCCAGCGAACGCCCGGATTGCGATGTTACGGCGGTTGACCGAATGCCTGACGCTATCGCTCTTGCGAAGCGCAATGCGCAAAATCTGGCAATCAAAAATATCCACATCCTGCAAAGCGACTGGTTTAGCGCGCTAGCCGGGCAGCAGTTTACGATGATTGTCAGCAATCCGCCGTATATCGACGAGCAGGATCCACATCTTCAACAAGGCGATGTTCGCTTTGAGCCACTCACTGCGCTGGTTGCGGCAGACAGCGGAATGGCAGACATCGTGCATATCATCGAACAGTCGCGTAACGCGCTGGTATCCGGCGGTTTTCTGCTTCTGGAACATGGCTGGCAGCAGGGCGAAGCTGTGCGACAGGCATTTATCCACGCGGGATATCATGAAGTCGAAACCTGTCGGGACTATGGTGATAACGAGCGTGTAACGCTCGGTCGCTATTATCGATGTTAAGTTTTACTACGCTGCTTAGCGTTCATCTCATTAGCATTGCGCTTTCTGTTGGGCTCTTAACCCTACGATTCTGGCTACGTTACCAGGAGCATCCACTGGCATTCGCTCGTTGGACGCGCATTGTGCCGCCGGTTGTCGACACGGTGTTATTGCTTAGCGGCATCGCGCTGATGGCTAAAGCGCACATCCTGCCATTTTCCGGGCAGGCTGAATGGCTGACTGAAAAGCTGTTTGGAGTTATCATTTATATCGTTTTGGGTTTTATTGCACTCGATTATCGTCGGATGCACAGTCAGCAGGCGCGCATTATTGCCTTCCCGCTGGCGCTGGTGGTGCTGTACATCATCATTAAACTCGCCACCACAAAAGTACCGTTACTGGGGTAAGTCATGAGATCGTTAGCTGATTTCGAATTTAATAAAGCACCATTGTGCGAAGGCATGATCCTGGCTTGCGAAGCAATCCGCCGCGATTTTCCCTCGCAAGATGTCTACGACGAACTGGAGCGTCTCGTTAGTCTGGCGAAGGAAGAAATTAGCCAGCTTCTGCCATTAGAAGAGCAGCTGGAAAAATTAATCGCGCTGTTTTACGGCGAATGGGGGTTTAAAGCCTCACGTGGTGTTTATCGTCTTTCCGATGCATTATGGCTTGATCAAGTGCTAAAAAATCGGCAGGGCAGTGCGGTATCGTTAGGCGCCGTTTTATTGTGGGTTGCTAATCGTCTCGATTTGCCACTATTGCCGGTGATATTCCCAACGCAGCTTATATTGCGCATAGAATGCCCGGACGGAGAAATCTGGCTGATTAACCCTTTTAACGGTGAATCATTAAGCGAACATATGCTGGATGTGTGGTTAAAGGGAAATATCAGCCCGTCTGCGGAACTGTTTTATGAAGACCTGGATGAAGCCGATAACATTGAGGTTATCCGTAAACTGTTGGATACGCTGAAAGCGTCGCTGATGGAAGAAAATCAGATGGAACTGGCATTACGCACCAGCGAGGCCTTATTACAATTTAACCCGGAAGATCCGTATGAAATTCGCGATCGTGGGTTGATTTACGCGCAACTGGATTGCGAACACGTTGCGTTGAATGATTTAAATTATTTCGTTGAACAGTGTCCGGAAGACCCGATCAGCGAAATGATACGTGCGCAAATTAACAACATCGCGCATAAACATATTGTGCTGCATTAATTAATCGACACTTTACTTAAGATTAAGGCGATCCTATGAAACAAAAAGTGGTTAGCATTGGCGACATCAACGTAGCAAATGACCTGCCGTTCGTGCTGTTTGGTGGTATGAACGTGCTGGAATCTCGCGATCTGGCGATGCGCATTTGCGAACACTACGTAACCGTAACCCAGAAACTGGGTATCCCTTACGTGTTCAAAGCCTCTTTTGACAAAGCCAACCGTTCCTCCATCCACTCTTATCGTGGACCAGGACTGGAAGAAGGGATGAAAATCTTCCAGGAACTGAAACAGACATTTGGCGTAAAAATTATCACTGACGTTCACGAGCCAAGCCAGGCACAGCCTGTTGCTGATGTGGTAGATGTTATTCAGTTGCCAGCATTTCTTGCTCGCCAGACT
Source organism: Escherichia sp. E4736 (assembly GCF_005781225.1). Lineage (NCBI taxonomy): Bacteria > Pseudomonadati > Pseudomonadota > Gammaproteobacteria > Enterobacterales > Enterobacteriaceae > Escherichia > Escherichia sp. E4736. The sequence goes on from NZ_VATT01000007.1 coordinate 289,005, forward strand.
GACCTGGTGGAAGCAATGGCGAAGACTGGCGCGGTAATTAACGTCAAGAAACCACAGTTCGTGAGCCCAGGCCAAATGGGTAATATCGTTGATAAATTCAAAGAAGGCGGCAACGATAAAGTGATTCTTTGTGACCGTGGCGCTAACTTTGGTTACGACAACCTGGTCGTTGATATGCTGGGCTTCAGCATAATGAAGAAAGTCTCTGGCAACTCCCCGGTAATTTTCGACGTTACCCACGCACTGCAATGCCGCGATCCGTTTGGTGCAGCTTCTGGTGGTCGCCGCGCCCAGGTTGCCGAATTGGCACGTGCCGGTATGGCTGTAGGTTTGGCTGGTCTGTTTATTGAAGCGCATCCGGATCCGGAACATGCGAAATGTGACGGTCCATCCGCGCTGCCGCTGGCTAAACTGGAGCCGTTCCTCAAGCAGATGAAAGCGATTGATGATCTGGTTAAAGGTTTCGAAGAACTGGATACCAGCAAGTAATCTTTTCTGCTTTGAAAACAAAAGCCTTATCGTTATACGATAGGGCTTTTTTCATGGTCAAAGAAGACAAAAAAAGGCCGCAGGCTGTTACCCCTGCGACCGGTTTCGGGCGCACATTGCCATCACGGCAGCCTGACGCCCGTTTTCACCTTACTTCCGGCTACGCCACCAGCCAACAATCGCTGCGGTAATAATTCCCGCCAGGATCGGTGCTGCCAGGTCGTGCCAGAAAATCACGGCAAACTGCGCGAGCGTCATATAGCCGCCTTGTTGTAATGACAACATTTTGCGGCTATTCTTGAAGTGTCTGGTTTCAAGATTAGCCCCCGTTCTGTTGTCAGGTTTGACCTCTCAACGTGCGGGGGTTTTCTCTTTCCAGCAACCAATGCCACCAGGGATAAAGCCCCCGCAACATTGCGCCTCACCGGATAACTCCGGCTTGGTGTCGATACTACGTCTCAATTCATCTTCACTTCATCCCTGAAATGTTTGCAATGCTGTATGCGTTCCGGCTTTTCATCAGCTGTTGCAGTTGTTTCATGAGTGCACTGGATGAGCTTCCAGATCTGGTTGCCAGTGTCTACTTGTGGAAGAGATAAATACAAAAAAGGCCGCAGGCTGTTAACCCTGCGGCCGGTTTCGGGCGCATATTGCCATTACGGCAGCCTGACGCTCGTTTTACCTTACTTCCGGCTACGCCACCAGCTGACAATCGCTGCGGTAATAATTCCCGCAAGGATCGGTGCTGCCAGGTCGTGCCAGAAAATCACGGCAAACTGCGCGAGCGTCATATAACCGCCTTTTTGTTGTAATGACAACATTTCGCGGCTATTCTTGAATTGTTCTGGTTCAAGATTAGCCCCCGTTCTGTTGTCAGGTTTGACCTCTCAACGTGCGGGGGTTTTCTCTTTCCAGCAACCAATGCCGCCAGGGATAAAGCCCCCACAACATTGCGCCTCACCGGATAACTCCGGCTTGGTGTGGATACTACGGCTCAATTTATATTCACTTCATCCCTGAAATGTGCGCAATGCTGTACGCGTTCCGGCTTTTCATCAGCTGTTGCAGTGGTTTCGTGCAGGTTGTGGTACAGGCTCGCAAATCTGATTAACGATCTGTTCAGGTAGTATGAAGAAATACTATAAGCAGATAATTTTTATTATCTCCTCCGATTTCCGCCATCGGAGGAGATATAAATGTCAGGCAAATATTGTCATTAAATAAGCTGCAAACAGTGCCAGATGCGCCGCGCCGTTGAGCACGTTGGTACGGCCAGTTGAAAATGAAATATGGCACAGTACCAAAGAGGCTACCATTACCACCATCTCTGGTGCGCCCAGAGCAAACTGCAATTCATTACCCGTCATAAAGGCGATAAGCGTTACAACAGGTACGGTAAGCGAAATAGTCGCTAATACCGAGCCAAAGAACAGATTCATCGCGCGCTGGACCTGGTTGCTTAAAACTGCTTTTAACGCGCCCAAACCTTCCGGCGACAGAATCAATAGCGCTACCAGGAAACCGGTAAAGGCCACCGGCGCATTCATGCTGGTGAGCAATGTTTCTAGCGGGCTGGCGTTCATTTTGGTGACCGCAATAACGGCAATTAGATGGATAATTAACCAGATGGCATGCCACAGGCTGCTATGAGCAGACGGTTTGCCATGATGCGGATCGTCATCATCGCTGTCATCTTCATGTTCATAGACAAACAGGCTTTGATGCGTTTTGGTCTGAATCAGCAAAAATACGCCGTACATCGCTGCGGAAATTAATGCCACAAGTAACGCCTGACCGGTCGAAAAATTCGCCGCAGGCAGCGCCATCGGAAATACCAGCACGATTATGGCTAATGGGAACAGAGCAATTAAATACTGTTTAATACCAAACAGATTCATATATTGGGTAGCAAATTTACGGCCACCCAGCAGTAATGAAAAACCAACCAGTCCGCCGGTAACAATCATAATGATTGAATAGAGCGTATCTCGCATTAACGTCGGCGCTGCATCGCCGGTCGCCATTAATGCTGAAATCAAACTGACTTCAAGAATAACGACGGAAAGGCTAAGAATAAGCGAACCGTAAGGTTCACCCAGACGATGGGCTAGTACGTCCGCATGACGGACAACACTAAAAGCACTGCTTAAAATACCAATAAGAGCAAGAAGATTGATGCCAATAACCACTGGTAGTGTTTGACTGCTTCCCCACAGGGACAGCACTACCAGCGCCAGAACCGGGAAAATAAGCGAAGTCTCCTTGTGGCGGGTTTTTACCGCCTCGTGAGCATTTGTCATTATGGTTATCCTTTGCAGATGAATTTGTCGGAAATGTAATAAATAGGCAGGAAAAATAACAGAAAGTGTCAGGATATCGGTAACATTTTACGAAATTTTACCCCGTAGTCGTTTTTTTACTCTTCGGAGCATAAAAATAAGCTACGTGTTTAGACAATGTTTGTATTCGCGTCTCTTAAGAAGAGTCTGACCTGAGAATTCTTATGTTTTGGCAAGAGGGGATATTGTTGACCACACTTAATGTTCAATTTTAATAAAGGAGTCAACAATGCCGTATAAAACGAAAAGCGACCTGCCGGAAAGCGTAAAACACGTTTTACCCACTCATGCCCAGGATATCTATAAAGAAGCATTCAACAGCGCCTGGGAGCAATATAAAGATAAAGAAGACCGGCGTGATGATGCCAGTCGCGAAGAGACCGCACATAAAGTGGCCTGGGCTGCGGTGAAACATGAATATGCCAAAGGCGATGATGATAAATGGCATAAAAAATCGTAAAACTCAGCGGCAAGTTAAAGCCATTCGTGCGGTGTTGCCTTGCAAGTGGTCTGTGGATTGCATATTGTCCCAATAGTGGTTTCAAAATGAGCAGTAAAAATGTCCGGAAGACACCAAAAAGTTGTCGCAGGGAAGTATGCAGTGGCGGAGGTGTAAGGTGATAACGCGTGATTTCTTGATGAATGCCGATTGTAAAACGGCATTTGGTGCCATTGAAGAATCACTCTTATGGTCGGCAGAACAACGGGCGGCCTCACTGGCGGCGACGCTGTCTTGTCGACCTGATGAGGGACCGGTGTGGATCTTCGGCTATGGATCATTAATGTGGAATCCGGCGCTGGAGTTTACCGAGTCGTGCACCGGTACGCTGGTTGGGTGGCATCGTGCTTTCTGTTTGCGGCTTACTGCCGGGCGGGGGACTGCGCACCAGCCGGGGAGGATGCTTGCACTGAAAGAGGGCGGGCGTACCACGGGCGTCGCGTATCGTCTGCCGGAAGAGTCCCTGGAGCAGGAGCTGACCTTACTGTGGAAGCGTGAGATGATTACTGGCTGCTATCTGCCGTCCTGGTGTCAGCTTCATCTTGACGATGGCCGCACCGTCAATGCGCTGGTGTTCATTATGGACCCGCGTCATCCTGAGTATGAATCCGATACCCGCGCTCAGGTGATTGCCCCGTTGATTGCTGCGGCGAGTGGGCCATTGGGAACCAACGCACAGTACTTGTTTTCCCTGGAACAAGCGCTTAACAAACTGGGGATGCAGGATGACGGGCTGAGTGATTTACTGGTGTCGGTGAAAAAACTTCTGGCGGAAAATTTCCCGGATGGTGTGTTACGGCCCGGGTTTGCCCGATAAAACATTTTAGCAGTGGGGCATCTCTATTATCTTGAGCGCCCCATACTTACGTTAAAATGTGAGCACTTTATCGGCAAGCAGCGTCCATTGCGCCAGTTCTACCAGAGTACCAATTTCCACTCCATCAATCAGTGGAAGTGTGCTGATGCCACGACCATCGGTGCAGGTTTTGCACAATTTCACTGGCACATTTTGCGCCGTGAGGATCTCCAGCATTTGCTGAATGTTATAGCCTTCCCCAGGTTTTTGTCCGCGCAATCCGGCAGTGACCGCATCAGACATCAGGAATAGACGCAGATCCAGGTAGCTTTCCTGCTCTCGTAGCGCAATGGCCAGCCGCAGGCTGTTAAATAAGGATTCGCTCCCGTAGGGGGCGCCATTGGCAACGATCACGATTCTTTGCATTATTTACTCCTGTATTCAGGGAATTAGATGTTCAGTTTCTATCTTACAGCTTGTGTGCTGTCTGACCAATCCGACACATTTTTTAGGATTTGTCATAAAGCATGCAAAAGTACAAGAAAAATTACCAGTAATCGTTATTCTATAAAGCTGTAGCTGTTCATTTTTATTGGAAATTACTGACGTTTTGAGCCGTTTCGTCCCCCGCATTATCGCAATTTGTTTACTCTTGCTGCTGGCAGGCGGTATAGCTAGCGCACAGTCCTCCTTTAAACAGCAAGCGGCAAATCCTTTTGATAACGACAGTGACGGTCTTCCTGACTTAGGAATGGCTGCGGAAAATCATGACGGTGAAAAACATTTTGCTGAAATTGTGAAAGATTTTGGTGAAACCAGTATGACTGATAAAGGTCAGGACACTGGCGAGCAGGCGAGAGCTTTTGCGTTGGGAAAAGTCCGCGATGCGCTTAGCCAGCAGGTCAATCAGCACGTGGAATCCTGGCTATCGCCGTGGGGGAACGCCAGTGTCGACGTCAAAGTGGATAACGAAGGACATTTTACAGGTAGCCGGGGGAGCTGGTTTGTACCGCTACAGGATAACGAACGTTATCTTACATGGAGCCAGATTGGGCTCACTCAGCAGGATGATGGTCTGGTCAGTAACCTTGGCGCAGGCCAACGCTGGGCGCGTGGCAACTGGCTGGTGGGATATAACACTTTTTATGACAACTTGCTGGATCAAAATCTCCAGCGAGCAGGTTTCGGTGCCGAAGCGTGGGGGGAATATTTGCGGTTGTCAGCAAACTATTACCAGCCTTTTGCCTCCTGGCGTGAACAGACCGCCACGCTCGAGCAACGAATGGCGCGTGGTTACGACTTGACGGCCCGGATGCGGATGCCGTTTTACCAGCATATCAACACCAGCGTTAGCCTCGAACAATATTTTGGTCAGAGTGTTGATTTGTTTAACACCGGCACGGGTTATCACAATCCCGTCGCCTTGAGTCTTGGACTAAATTACACACCTGTCCCACTCGTTACAGTAACCGCCCTGCATAAACAGGGGGAAAGTGGAGAAAGGCAAAATAACCTCGGACTGAATATTAACTACCGTTTTGGCGTGCCGCTCAACAAACAGCTTTCTGCTGGCGAAGTTGCTGAAAGCCAGTCGCTACGCGGTAGTCGCTATGACAATCCGCAGCGAAATAATCTGCCGACTATTGAGTATCGGCAACGTAAAACCTTAACGGTGTTTCTGGCAACGCCGCCCTGGGATCTTAAACCTGGTGAAACCGTGCCACTGAAATTACAAATTCGCAGTCATTACGGTATTCGGCAATTGATTTGGCAGGGAGATACGCAGATGTTAAGTCTGACATCGGGAGCGACAGCCAATAGTGCGGATGGCTGGACGTTGATCATGCCGGACTGGCAAAGTGGGGAAGGGGCGAGCAATCAATGGCGATTGTCGGTAGTGGTGGAGGATAACCAAGGGCAGCGTGTCTCCTCCAATGAGATCACGCTAACGCTTGCCGAACCTTTCGACGCAATGTCGAACGACGAACCGATCTGGGAACCGTAATCAGAAAATACGTTCCTGATGCACCCATACCGCAGCTTCTACACGAGATTTGAGCTTCATTTTTTTCAGCATGTGTTTCACATGCACTTTAACCGTGCTTTCAGTGATGTCCAGGCGACGGGCAATCATCTTATTCGGTAAGCCCTGGGCTATTAGTTTTAGAATGTCGCGTTCACGTGGTGTTAACTGGTTAACATCACGCTCAGTCGTAGCGCGGTTAGCGCGCAGGCTGGCGGCCAGAACAGGGGTCAACGCTTCGCTTAAGACCATTTCGCCAGCGGCAGCCTGATGCAATGCTTTCAGTAAATCTTCTGGCTCCATATCTTTTAACAGATAGCCATCTGCACCACGTTTCAATGCGGTTACCACGTCCTCTTCATGGTTAGAGACGCTGAACACCACAATACGGCCGGAGAGGGACTTTTCGCGCAGTTTATCCAGCGTTTCCAGACCGTTCATGCCGGGCATATTGAGATCTAACAGGATCAGATCGGGATCAAGAGATTCCGCCAGTTCAATACCCTGTTCGCCATTACTCGCTTCGCCAACCACGGTGATATCTGGTGCCATACTAATAAGCTGTTTTACGCCAGTTCGCAGCATCGGGTGATCGTCAATCAGCAGGATAGTAGCCGGTTCCTGATTACTCATGGGTATCTCCTTGGACGTCTGTGAAAGTTTTTTCGGGAATAAAGGTGACCACCACTTCGGTGCCACCTGATTCACGACGGCGGACGCGGCAATCGCCTCGTAAACTTTGCGCACGGTCGCGCATTATTATCATGCCGTAGTGATTGCTGCGGATGGCATTTTCAGGCACGCCGCAGCCATTATCCTGAACGGTCAGTTTTACCTGATTATCGTTTTGCGCCACCGTAACCACCATCTCACTTGCTTGCGAATGTTTGAGGGCGTTACTTAATGCCTCACGGGCAATTTGCAACAGATGGATTGCCTGATGTGAAGGCACCAGACGTGGCGGCAATTGGTAATTCAGCTTCACCGGGAAGCCAAATTTGGCGCTGTACTCTTCGCAGCTCGCCTCCAGTGCGGGACGTAATCCTGGTTCGGTGAGCTGTAAACGAAATGTGGTGAGTAACTCACGCAACTGCGCCCAGGACGCATTCAGTTCGTTACGGATCTGGCTTAACAGTTCGCGGCTGCTTTCTGGCAGCGCGTCGCCTTGCATCTGTAAACAACTTACCTGCATTTTCATGCAAGAGAGCGATTGAGCAATAGAATCATGCAGTTCGCGCGCAATGGTGGCACGCTCTTCCATCACGATCAACTGCTGCTGGCGCTCCTGATGGCGATCCAACGCCAGCGTGGCGGTGAGTTGTTCAACCAGGGTATCCACCAGTTGTTGTTGATCATGGCTAAGATGACGCCCCTGCGGCAGGGTAGCCAGCAAAATACCATACTGCATATGAGAATCCGCTAACCGCCATTTCAACGTAGTGCCGCGATCGCCAACGGGTAAAACGCCGCGTGGGCAGAGATGGCAGCCTTTATCATCACAAGTCATATCTGGCTGACAGGTGAACTCCTGATGGTTCTCTTCATCTTCCGTGTCATATACCCGTAGTTCGATATCACGCAACAGGGTTAAATTTTGTAGACCGTTAAGCACAGGCGACAGGCGTTCACACAGCGGAGCGCGGGAATGCAAACGGCGGTTGGCCTGCCACAAAAAAGAGAGAATCTGATTTTTATGCTCCAGTCCGGCAGTTTTCTCCTGTACCCGCTGCTCAAGCACGGCATAACTTTCCGCCAGTTCAGCAGACATATTGTTCAGTGCAGTCCCCAACATCGCCATCTCGTTTCGTCCGCTGATATTCGCTCTCTTACTAAAATCGCGATGACTGACAGCGCTGGCCATTGCCAGTAATTGTCGCCACGGTTGAAGCAAACGCGCTCGCAGCCAGATAATGGTAAACACCAGTAAAAGCGCCATAAAGACCGCCATTACCCGGTGGACCAGCACAACTGTCTCAATACGCGTTTCGGTGGTGCGATCGAAACCAGAAACCAGCTTATCAAGCCCGGCAACAAACTGGCTGACGTCTGCCGACACCGTTTCGCGGTTTTGTGCACGCAACAGCGCAGGAATCAATTCATTGCGCCAGTAATCCTGTAGCCCCTGTAATTGCGCCAGTTGCCCGTCTCGTTCTGCCGCACGAGTTAACTCGGTGCTAAATGCCGTTTGTTCCATCTCTTTGATTAAGGGCTTGTCATTCTCGCTTAATGGCACAGCTGCTAGCAGACGGTAACTTTGCATGCGCAGCGATCCCGCTTTGTTGATCGCATGGGCGCTGCCCTGAACGCCTTGCACCAGCCAGCCAGAAACTGCCATCCCCGCCAGTCCAATGGCGGTAGAAAGCAAAACAATCAGCGCAACCTGATTAACCAGGGTGAGCGGAGAGAGACAACGTTTAAGCATATAAACCTCTTCCTTCAGGCTTTGAATGAGCAATAACCTTAATGAATGTGACGATACATTCTGGAATGGCAGTATTCTCGGCTATTGGCTGAAGTATACCCATACCCGGAAAGAGTTACTCCTTATTTGCCGTGTGGTTAGTCGCTTTACGTCAGTAAGGGTAGGGATTTTACAGTGTCGTGAAAAATCTCAAAATTTTTATGAAATCTCTGTACTCACTATGGGTAATGATAAATATCAATGATAGATAAAGTTATATTGTCGTTTGATTTACATCAAATTGCCTTTGGCTACAGACACTAAGGTGGCAGACATCGAAACGAGTATCAGAGGTGTCTATGAGTCACTCATCCGCCCCCGAAAGGGCTACTGGAGCAGTCATTACAGATTGGCGACCGGAAGATCCTGCGTTCTGGCAACAACGCGGTCAACGCATCGCCAGCCGTAACCTGTGGATTTCCGTTCCCTGCCTGCTTCTGGCGTTTTGCGTATGGATGTTATTCAGTGCCGTTGCGGTGAACCTACCGAAAGTCGGCTTTAATTTTACGACCGATCAGCTATTTATGCTGACTGCGCTACCTTCAGTTTCTGGCGCATTATTACGTGTTCCATACTCCTTTATGGTTCCAATCTTCGGTGGTCGTCGCTGGACGGCATTCAGCACCGGTATTCTGATTATTCCTTGCGTCTGGCTGGGTTTTGCCGTTCAGGATACCTCCACGCCTTATAGCGTCTTCATCATCATCTCTCTGCTGTGCGGCTTTGCTGGCGCGAACTTCGCCTCCAGTATGGCAAACATCAGCTTCTTCTTTCCGAAGCAGAAGCAGGGTGGCGCGCTGGGCCTGAATGGTGGTCTGGGCAACATGGGTGTCAGCGTCATGCAGCTGGTTGCTCCGCTGGTGGTATCACTGTCAATTTTTGCTGCATTTGGTAGCCAGGGTGTAACACAGCCTGATGGCACCGAGCTGTATCTGGCGAACGCGTCCTGGGTATGGGTGCCGTTCCTCGCCATCTTCACCATCGCGGCATGGTTTGGCATGAACGACCTTGCTACCTCGAAAGCCTCCATCAAGGAGCAGTTACCGGTACTCAAACGTGGGCATCTGTGGATTATGAGTCTGCTGTATCTGGCAACCTTCGGCTCCTTCATCGGTTTCTCTGCGGGCTTTGCCATGTTGTCAAAAACGCAGTTCCCGGACGTGCAGATTCTGCACTACGCCTTCTTCGGACCGTTTATTGGCGCACTGGCGCGTTCTGCTGGTGGTGCATTGTCTGACCGTCTTGGCGGTACCCGTGTCACGCTGGTGAACTTCGTGCTGATGGCGATTTTCAGTGGCTTGCTGTTCCTCACCTTACCGACTGACGGGCAGGGCGGAAGCTTCATGGCGTTCTTCGCGGTCTTCCTGGCGCTGTTCCTGACCGCAGGGCTGGGTAGCGGTTCTACCTTCCAGATGATCTCCGTGATCTTCCGTAAACTGACGATGGATCGTGTGAAAGCAGAAGGGGGTTCTGACGAACGTGCCATGCGTGAAGCGGCAACCGACACTGCGGCGGCACTTGGCTTCATCTCTGCGATTGGCGCTATCGGTGGCTTCTTTATCCCGAAAGCGTTTGGTAGCTCACTGGCATTAACGGGTTCGCCAGTCGGTGCAATGAAAGTATTTTTGATTTTCTATATCGCCTGCGTGGTGATTACCTGGGCGGTATACGGTCGGCATTCTAAAAAATAAATCGTTACTCGTCATACTTCGGGTTACATGTGCTGCGGCTGCGTTCATTCACTCCAGTCACTTACTTTAGTAAGCTCCTGGGATTCATTCACTTGCCGCCTTCCTGTAACTCGAATTATATAGAGTAAAATATTTGATTATCCTTTGCGCGGCGTAATGTCGCGCTTTTTTTATTTGTCATTTAGTTACAACATACTTTGAGGGCGATAATTATTTTCAATTGCGTCAATTAAGCACCATTAATATGTCATCCATGGGGGATACTCCTTAATACCCACCTGTATAAAAATCCGAAATGTATAAATGTGAGATAGCATAAAAACCATTAATTTACAGTCTGTTAGATATAAATTATTAATTACCCTTAAGGAGTATCTTAGGAATTTACTTTATTTTTCATCCCCACCACTCTTGATCGTTATCAATTCCCACGTTGTTTCAGAGCGTTACCTTGCCTTTAAACATTAGCAATGTCGATTTATCAGAGAGCCGACAGGCTCCCACAGGAGAAAACCGATGAGTAAATTCCTGGACCGGTTTCGCTACTTCAAGCAGAAGGGCGAAACCTTTGCCGATGGGCATGGCCAGCTTCTCAATACCAACCGTGACTGGGAGGATGGATATCGCCAGCGTTGGCAGCATGACAAAATCGTCCGCTCTACCCACGGGGTAAACTGCACCGGCTCCTGTAGCTGGAAAATCTACGTTAAAAACGGTCTGGTGACCTGGGAAACCCAGCAGACTGACTATCCGCGTACCCGTCCGGACCTGCCAAACCATGAACCTCGCGGCTGCCCGCGCGGCGCCAGCTACTCCTGGTATCTCTATAGCGCCAACCGCCTGAAATACCCAATGATGCGCAAACGCCTGATGAAAATGTGGCGTGAAGCGAAGGCGCTGCATAGCGATCCGGTTGAGGCATGGGCTTCTATCATTGAAGACGCCGATAAAGCGAAAAGCTTTAAGCAGGCGCGTGGACGCGGTGGTTTTGTTCGTTCCTCCTGGCAGGAAGTGAACGAACTGATCGCCGCATCTAACGTTTACACCATCAAAAACTACGGCCCGGACCGTGTCGCTGGCTTCTCGCCAATTCCGGCAATGTCGATGGTTTCTTACGCATCGGGTGCGCGTTATCTCTCGCTGATTGGCGGTACTTGCTTGAGCTTCTACGACTGGTACTGCGACCTGCCTCCTGCGTCTCCGCAAACCTGGGGCGAGCAAACTGACGTTCCGGAATCCGCTGACTGGTACAACTCCAGCTACATCATCGCCTGGGGTTCAAACGTGCCGCAGACGCGTACCCCGGATGCTCACTTCTTTACTGAAGTGCGTTACAAAGGCACCAAAACTGTTGCCGTAACGCCGGACTACGCTGAAATCGCCAAATTGTGCGATCTTTGGCTGGCACCGAAACAAGGCACCGATGCGGCAATGGCGCTGGCGATGGGCCACGTAATGCTGCGTGAATTCCACCTCGACAACCCAAGCCAGTATTTCACCGACTATGTGCGTCGCTACACCGACATGCCGATGCTGGTGATGCTGGAAGAGCGCGACGGTTACTACGCTGCGGGTCGTATGCTGCGCGCTGCCGATCTGGTGGATGCGCTGGGCCAGGAAAACAATCCGGAATGGAAAACTGTCGCCTTTAATACCAATGGCGAAATGGTTGCGCCGAACGGTTCTATTGGCTTCCGCTGGGGCGAGAAGGGCAAATGGAATCTGGAGCAGCGCGACGGTAAAACCGGCGAAGAAACTGAGCTGCAACTGAGTCTGCTGGGTAGCCAGGATGAGATCGCTGAAGTGGGCTTTCCGTACTTTGGCGGCGACGGCACTGAACACTTCAACAAAGTGGAGCTGGAAAACATTCTGCTGCACAAACTGCCGGTAAAACGCCTGCAACTGGCCGACGGTAGCACCGCTCTGGTGACCACCGTTTATGATCTGACGCTGGCAAACTACGGTCTGGAACGCGGCCTGAACGACGTTAACTGCGCAACCAGCTACGACGATGTGAAAGCTTACACTCCGGCGTGGGCCGAGCAGATCACTGGCGTTTCTCGCAGCCAGATTATCCGTATTGCCCGTGAATTTGCTGATAACGCTGACAAGACGCACGGTCGTTCGATGATTATCGTCGGTGCGGGTCTGAACCACTGGTATCACCTCGATATGAACTACCGTGGTCTGATCAACATGCTGATTTTCTGCGGCTGTATTGGTCAGAGCGGCGGCGGCTGGGCGCACTACGTAGGTCAGGAAAAACTGCGTCCGCAAACTGGCTGGCAGCCGCTGGCGTTTGCCCTTGACTGGCAGCGTCCGGCGCGTCACATGAACAGCACCTCTTACTTCTATAACCACTCCAGCCAGTGGCGTTATGAAACCGTGACTGCGGAAGAGCTGCTGTCGCCGATGGCGGATAAATCCCGCTACACCGGACATCTGATCGACTTCAACGTTCGTGCGGAACGCATGGGCTGGCTGCCGTCTGCACCGCAGTTAGGCACTAACCCGCTGACTATCGCTGGCGAAGCAGAAAAAGCCGGGATGAATCCGGTGGATTACACCGTGAAATCCCTGAAAGACGGTTCCATCCGTTTTGCGGCTGAACAACCAGAAAACGGTAAAAACCACCCGCGTAACCTGTTCATCTGGCGTTCTAACCTGCTCGGTTCTTCCGGTAAAGGTCATGAGTTTATGCTCAAGTACCTGCTGGGGACGGAACACGGTATCCAGGGTAAAGATCTGGGGCAGCAGGGCGGTGTGAAGCCGGAAGAAGTGGACTGGCAGGACAACGGTCTGGAAGGCAAGCTGGATCTGGTGGTGACGCTGGACTTCCGTCTGTCGAGCACCTGTCTCTATTCCGACATCATTTTGCCGACGGCGACCTGGTACGAAAAAGACGACATGAATACTTCGGATATGCATCCGTTTATTCACCCGCTGTCTGCGGCGGTCGATCCGGCCTGGGAAGCGAAAAGTGACTGGGAAATCTACAAAGCCATCGCCAAGAAATTCTCCGAAGTGTGCGTCGGTCATCTGGGTAAAGAAACCGACATCGTCACGCTGCCTATCCAGCACGACTCTGCCGCTGAACTGGCACAGCCGCTGGATGTGAAAGACTGGAAAAAAGGCGAATGCGACCTGATCCCAGGTAAAACCGCACCGCACATTATGGTCGTAGAGCGCGATTATCCGGCAACTTACGAACGCTTTACCTCTATCGGCCCGCTGATGGAGAAAATCGGTAACGGCGGTAAAGGGATTGCCTGGAACACCCAGAGCGAGATGGATCTGCTGCGTAAGCTCAACTACACCAAAGCGGAAGGTCCGGCGAAAGGCCAGCCGATGCTGAACACCGCCATTGATGCGGCAGAGATGATCCTGACGCTGGCACCGGAAACCAACGGTCAGGTAGCCGTGAAAGCCTGGGCTGCCCTGAGCGAATTTACCGGTCGTGACCATACGCATCTGGCGCTGAATAAAGAAGACGAGAAGATCCGCTTCCGCGATATTCAGGCACAACCGCGCAAAATTATCTCCAGCCCGACCTGGTCTGGTCTGGAAGATGAACACGTTTCTTACAACGCCGGTTACACCAACGTTCACGAGCTGATCCCGTGGCGCACGCTCTCTGGTCGTCAGCAGCTTTATCAGGATCATCAGTGGATGCGTGATTTCGGTGAAAGCCTGCTGGTTTATCGTCCGCCGATTGACACCCGTTCGGTGAAAGAAGTGATGGGCCAGAAATCCAACGGTAATCCGGAAAAAGCGCTCAACTTCCTGACGCCGCACCAGAAGTGGGGGATCCACTCCACCTATAGCGACAACCTGCTGATGCTGACTTTAGGTCGCGGTGGTCCGGTGGTCTGGCTGAGTGAAGCCGATGCCAAAGATCTGGGTATCGCCGATAACGACTGGATTGAAGTCTTCAACAGCAACGGTGCACTGACTGCCCGTGCGGTTGTCAGCCAGCGTGTTCCGGCAGGGATGACCATGATGTACCACGCGCAGGAACGTATCGTTAACCTGCCTGGTTCGGAAATTACCCAACAGCGTGGTGGTATCCATAACTCGGTCACCCGTATCACGCCGAAACCGACGCATATGATCGGCGGCTATGCCCATCTGGCATACGGCTTTAACTACTACGGCACTGTAGGTTCTAACCGCGATGAGTTTGTTGTAGTGCGTAAGATGAAGAACATTGACTGGTTAGATGGCGAAGGCAATGACCAGGTACAGGAGAGCGTAAAATGAAAATTCGTTCACAAGTCGGCATGGTGCTGAATCTCGATAAGTGCATCGGCTGCCACACCTGTTCAGTTACCTGTAAAAACGTCTGGACCAGCCGCGAAGGCGTGGAATACGCGTGGTTCAACAACGTGGAAACCAAGCCGGGCCAGGGCTTCCCGACCGACTGGGAAAACCAGGAAAAATACAAAGGCGGCTGGATCCGTAAAATCAACGGCAAACTGCAACCGCGCATGGGTAACCGCGCCATGCTGCTGGGTAAAATCTTCGCTAACCCGCATCTGCCGGGGATCGACGATTATTACGAGCCGTTTGATTTTGACTATCAGAACCTGCATACCGCGCCGGAAGGCAGCAAATCGCAGCCGATTGCCCGTCCGCGTTCGCTGATTACCGGCGAACGGATGGCGAAAATCGAAAAAGGGCCGAACTGGGAAGATGACCTGGGCGGCGAGTTTGACAAACTGGCGAAAGACAAGAACTTCGACAACATCCAGAAGGCGATGTATAGCCAGTTCGAAAACACCTTCATGATGTATTTGCCGCGCCTGTGCGAACACTGCCTGAACCCGGCATGTGTGGCGACCTGCCCGAGCGGTGCGATTTACAAGCGTGAAGAAGATGGCATCGTCCTGATCGACCAGGATAAATGCCGTGGCTGGCGTATGTGCATCACCGGATGTCCATACAAAAAAATCTACTTCAACTGGAAGAGCGGTAAGTCTGAGAAGTGCATCTTCTGCTATCCGCGTATTGAAGCCGGTCAGCCGACGGTGTGTTCAGAAACCTGTGTCGGTCGTATCCGTTATCTCGGCGTGCTGCTGTACGATGCGGACGCCATTGAACGTGCGGCCAGCACCGAGAACGAAAAAGATCTCTACCAGCGTCAGCTGGACGTGTTCCTCGATCCGAACGATCCGAAGGTCATCGAGCAGGCGATTAAAGATGGTATCCCGCTGAGCGTTATTGAAGCTGCGCAGCAGTCGCCGGTTTATAAAATGGCGATGGAATGGAAACTGGCGCTGCCGCTGCATCCGGAATATCGCACCTTGCCGATGGTCTGGTACGTGCCGCCTCTGTCTCCGATTCAGTCTGCTGCAGACGCTGGCGAGTTGGGCAGCAACGGCATTTTGCCAGACGTCGAAAGCCTGCGTATCCCGGTACAGTATCTGGCGAACCTGCTGACCGCAGGCGACACCCAACCGGTACTGCGTGCGCTGAAACGCATGCTGGCGATGCGTCATTACAAACGTGCTGAAACCGTTGACGGTAAAGTTGATACCCGTGCGCTGGAAGAGGTCGGTCTGACCGAAGCCCAGGCGCAGGAAATGTATCGTTATCTGGCGATTGCTAACTACGAAGATCGCTTTGTGGTACCAAGCAGCCATCGTGAACTGGCACGGGAAGCCTTCCCGGAGAAAAATGGCTGCGGCTTTACCTTTGGTGACGGCTGTCACGGTTCAGATACCAAATTCAATCTGTTCAACAGCCGTCGTATCGATGCCATCGATGTGACCAGCAAAACGGAGCCGCATCCATGATCGAACTCGTGATTGTATCGCGTCTCCTTGAATATCCGGATGCTGCCTTATGGCAGCATCAACAGGAGATGTTCGAGGCGATTGCCGCGTCGGAAAATTTGTCGAAAGAAGATGCCCATGCGCTGGGCATTTTCCTACGCGATTTAACGGCGATGGATCTGCTGGATGCCCAGGCGCAGTACAGCGAACTGTTCGACCGTGGTCGCGCCACGTCACTGTTGCTATTCGAACATGTTCACGGTGAATCCCGCGATCGTGGTCAGGCAATGGTTGACCTGTTGGCGCAGTACGAGCAGCACGGCTTGCAGTTAAACAGCCGCGAATTGCCGGACCATCTGCCGCTGTATCTGGAATATCTGGCGCAGCTGCCGCAAAGCGAAGCCGTGGAAGGTTTGAAAGATATCGCGCCGATTCTGGCATTGCTGAGCGCGCGTCTGCAACAGCGTGAAAGCCGTTATGCAGTGCTGTTTGATCTGCTGCTGAAACTGGCGAATACCGCTATCGACAGCGACAAAGTGGCGGAAAAAATTGCCGATGAAGCGCGCGACGATACGCCGCAGGCGCTGGATGCCGTCTGGGAAGAAGAGCAGGTTAAGTTCTTTGCAGACAAAGGCTGCGGTGATTCGGCAATCACTGCCCATCAGCGTCGCTTTGCCGGTGCCGTCGCGCCGCAATATCTGAATATCACCACCGGAGGACAGCACTAATGCAATTCCTGAATATGTTCTTCTTTGACATCTACCCGTACATTGCCGGGGCGGTCTTCCTGATTGGTAGTTGGCTGCGCTATGACTACGGGCAGTACACCTGGCGCGCGGCATCCAGCCAGATGCTGGATCGTAAAGGAATGAACCTGGCGTCGAACCTGTTCCATATCGGCATTCTGGGGATTTTCGTCGGCCACTTCTTCGGTATGCTGACGCCGCACTGGATGTATGAAGCGTGGTTGCCGATCGAAGTGAAACAAAAAATGGCGATGTTTGCTGGTGGTGCCAGCGGCGTGCTGTGTCTGATTGGCGGCGTGCTGTTGCTGAAGCGCCGCCTGTTCAGCCCTCGCGTGCGTGCAACCACTACCGGAGCAGATATCCTGATCCTGTCGCTGCTCGTTATCCAGTGTGCGCTGGGTCTGCTGACCATTCCATTCTCTGCCCAGCATATGGACGGTAGCGAGATGATGAAACTGGTTGGCTGGGCGCAGTCGGTAGTGACCTTCCACGGTGGCGCTTCTCAACACCTTGATGGTGTCGCGTTTATCTTCCGTCTGCACCTGGTGCTGGGGATGACGTTGTTCCTGCTGTTCCCGTTCTCGCGTCTGGTGCACATCTGGAGCGTACCGGTGGAGTATCTGACACGTAAGTATCAGCTGGTGCGCGCTCGCCACTAAGCACGACAAAGTGCCTGATGCGCTGCGCTTATCAGGTCTACAGAGTCGTACAATTCATTGATATTACGTGATATGTATGCCGGATAAGGCGTTCACGCCGCATCCGGCATAACGTAACGCACGTTGTCAGCCTGCTGAAATCATCAGTTACACATTGTCGATATTTCAGATTGTAGAGAAACGAACCTCATCTATATGATTGGCCCACCTATGGAACAGTGAAGGAGCACTGACCGTGGATCAACCTAATCACTCGACGATTTCTGCGGCATTAAAAATAATCGCCACGGGGATCGCCTTACCGCCTGATAAAATTACCTCTCAACAACTGGATGTTCAGTTAAATAAACCTGCGGGCTACGTTGAGCGACGTTCCGGCATTTGCTGGCGCTATTTTGCCAGCAACGACGCCAGCCAGGCCGAACTGGCGGCAGAAGCGTTGCATAATGCGTTAGCATCGGCTGCCTTAAAACCTTCTGATATTGATCTGTTAATTTGTGCGTCAGCCATTGCCGTACAGGCATTACCCTGTAGCGCAATTCATATTCTTAAAGCCGCTGCTATGCCCGCAGGCGTTGCCGGATTTGATATCAACAGTAGCTGTGTCAGCTTTATTTCCGCTCTGGAAGTTGCTGCCGGATTATTAAACTGTGGAGCATATCGGCGCATTGCTATCGTCTCGGCAGATATTGCTTCACGCGGCATCGACTGGAATCATGAAGAGTCGTCACTCATTTTTGGTGATGGCGCGGCGTGCGCGATTGTTGAGCGAGGTGATGGTCGCAGCGGGATTATCGCCAGCCTGATCGAAATGTATCCCGAAGGCAGCGAACTGTGTGAAATTCGTGCGGGCGGCACGCGGCGTAATCCTCGTTCTGGTGTGAGTGACAGCGACTTTCTTTTTCATATGCAGGGGAAACCGCTGTTTCGTTTTGCCTCTTCACTTATTGAAGATTATTTTTCGCGCTTACTGCAAAAAAGCGGCCTGCAACTGGCTGATATTGTTACGGTCGTTCCGCATCAGGCTAGTCATCTTTCCCTTGAACATATGCGTAAACGGCTGCGAGTGCCGGAATCTGCGCTTATTGATGTCTACCGCTTCTACGGCAATCAGGTTGCTGCGTCTATACCCACAGCGCTGCATGAAGCGGTAATTAGCGGTCGTTTTACTGCGGATAAACCTGCGCTGTTGATTGGCACGGCGGCGGGGTTAACGCTGGCTGGCATGGTGCTTTTACCGTGAAGATCCTCGTAACAGGGGCGACCAGCGGCCTCGGGCGAAATGCCGTGCAATATTTGTTGCAATCGGGTGTTTCGGTTGTGGCAACAGGGCGAAATCGTGAGATTGGCAAAGTTCTCGCAAGCGCAGGTGCACAATTTGTGGCTCTCGATTTAACCGAGGCAACTGAGGATGACTGCGCCCGCTTGATGGAAGGCTGCGATGCCGTCTGGCACTGTGCGGCAAAGTCTTCGCCCTGGGGCGACAAAACGGCATTCTGGCTTGCCAATGTCAAAGCGACCTACACTTTGGCACAGGCGGCAGGCAGGCTGAACATTCCCCGGTTTATCCATATCTCCACGCCTGCTGTTTACTTTGATTTTCAACATCACTATGACCTGCCAGAAAATTATCTTGCGCGAACATTTTCCAGCCATTATGCCAGCAGTAAATATGCCGCTGAGCAGGCTATTGCCGGGGCAGTAGCGCAATATCCTGCCACGAGGTTTATCCTTTTGCGTCCCCGTGGTTTGTTTGGCCCTCATGACCAGGTGATTGTTCCCCGCCTGATGCAGCAGTTGCAGCAGGGCGGCGGTTGCTTACGTTTGCCGCGCGGGGGTGAAGCGTTATTGGATCTCACTTTCGTGCAAAACGTGGTGTATGCCATGCAGCTGGCAATGCAAGTTGAAGGATTACGCTCAGGCAGTATTTACAACATCAGCAATCATCAGCCGCAGAAATTATCTGTAATGCTTGACGCCTTGCTGCGCCAGCAACTGGGATTGAGCTACCAAATTACTACCGTTCCCTGGCCATTGCTTTCTCTGGTCGCGCGCGGCCTGGAGCTGTACGGGAAATGCGTTAATCAGGAACCTGTTATCACACGTTACAGCGCCGGAACACTCTGTTTTGATATGACGCTGAGTGCGCAAAAGGCCATTACAGAGTTGGGATATCACCCGCGCTTTTCGATGGAGCAAGGTATTGCAATCACGGGACAATGGCTGAGGGAACATGGCAAATATAACCGCATTTGAAACGGGCTGGTGTACCCATATTGGCTGTATTGCGCTGAAAGGGGCTGGGCTGAAAGTGTGTAAATTCCCCGCCCGCGCCTGGCTGCTGGAAGTGGGGGAGAAACGCTGGCTGTGGGACACTGGCTATTCTTCGTGGTTTGAACATTACACGAAATCCGGCGTATTTCGTCTTTATCGCCAGGTCACGCCGGTTTATTTCGATCCACAACAGGCGTTGGTGCGACAACTTTCCGCGCACGGACTGGCGGCAAAAGATGTTGATGCGATTATTCTGTCGCATTTTCACGCCGATCATATTGCTGGTCTGCGCGATTTTCCTGATGTCGCCTGCATCTGTTCCGGTGAAGGTTGGCAGCAGGTAAGAACGCTGCGTGGCATAGCCGCACTGCGTCAGGCCTTTGTGCCAGGGCTGATCCCGGAGAATTTTGAATCCTCACTGCGTTTTATTGAAAGTTTCGCATCGGTGAATATGCCTCCTGAACTGGCACCGTTTGAGAGTGGCTATTTGCTGCCAGAAAGCAATGGCGAAATTATCCTCGTGCCGCTTCCCGGACATGCTGGCGGACATATCGGTGCGTTTGTGCAAACAGACGATGGCTGGACTTTACTGGCTGGGGATGCGGCATGGGCACCAGCTAACTATCAGGAGCTGCGAGGGCCTTCACCACTGGCGCATCTGGTTATGTCCGACAGCCGCGCCTACTACCGCACGCTTGGGCAATTACATCAGCTTTGGCAAAACGGCGCAGTGGACATTCGGTTGTGCCACGAGGGGGATTTATGATCCCGTTGGCTTTACTCTGGCGCTACTTTCGTACCCGCAGGCTGCATTTCACCGATCGCCAGGCGCTGGAATACTGGCAGGCAAAAAGGCTGCATTCGTTCCGGCAAAATGTCTTATCTAAGAGCCCGTGGTTTCAGCGTTATCTGGCGTTGCCGTTTAACCAGTGGCCGTTGATGGACAAAGCATTAATGATGACGCATTTCGATGAGATGAATACCGCGGGTTTAAAGCGCGACGAGCTTCTCGCCTGTGCAATGCGCAGTGAGCAGAGTCGTGATTTCAAACCCAGCGTGGGCAAGTTTAGCGTCGGGCTTTCATCAGGTACATCGGGGCGTCGTGGACTTTTCGTGGTTAGCCCGCACGAGCAACAGATTTGGGCCGCCGGTGTGCTGGCAAAAGTGCTGCCCGACGGTTTATTTGCCAAAGAGCGGGTGGCACTGTTTTTGCGCGCGGACAACAACCTCTATCAAAGCGTGAATAACCGCTGGTTAAGTCTCGACTTTTACGATCTGCTGGCGCCATTTCAGGCGCAACTCAAACAACTGGAACAGCGAGCGCCCACGATTATTGTCGCGCCAGCTCAGGTATTACGCGCACTGGCGCTGGCGGTGATTGCCGGAGAGCTAACGCTAAAGGTCAAAAAAGTGATTTCGGTGGCGGAAGTTCTGGAGCCGCAGGATCGGGAATTACTGCGAAGCGTGTTCAACAATGTGGGCGAAATCTATCAGGCGACAGAAGGCTTTCTCGCCTCTACCTGCCGGTGTGGCACGTTACATCTCAACGAAGAATTTGTTCACATTGAACCGCAATGGCTGGATGAGCACCGTTTCATGCCGATCGTCACAGACTTTACCCGCACCACGCAGCCGGTGGTGCGTTATCGACTTGATGATGTGCTGGTGGCAAGTGAACAGCCATGCCCTTGTGGCAGTGCGACAATGGCGATTGCGCGTATCGAAGGGCGGCAGGACGATCAACTGCAACTGCCGACAAGATCTGGCGATATTCAGACCGTATTTGCCGATGCATGTAGTCGGGTGCTGGCGATGACGCTGCCGTTAACTGCTGATTATCGCCTGCTACAAACCGGGGCAGCACAGCTAACGCTAATAGCAGATTGCGAACCGGGGATGCTGGAGCAGTGCCGGGAAGCGTTGAATGCCTTGTTTATACGCCAGGATATCGCAGTCGGGCAATTAATTTGGTCGCTGGAATCGCAAACGGTGCCCGTCGCTTTTACAGCCAAGCGGCGGCGAATTGTGCGTGAGTGGGGGCGGGAATGAGCAATTTACTGCTACGCCTGAAACAGATGCTGCTGGGCTGGGGAACCGTTGGGGTTATCTACAATTTTAGCGACTCCCTGCAAGGTGAAGGGTATCAATTAACGCCGTCAGTAATTGATAATTTAATTGCGTTTTCACCCTCCGCCGTGTGGCTGTATCTCTCGTTTTTTCTAATTGTGCCGTTAGGTTATTTATCCACACCACTTTGCCACCTGCGCTGGCTGGCCCGCGCAATGCAACTTTCGGCACTGGTGGCAGGCGTGTTTTATCTACTCTGGCCCACAACCATGCAATATCCCGCGTTTGCTCAGTCGGGGATATCTGCGGGGGCTCTAAATGGGCTGATCGCCATTGACTCAAGTCAGAACTGTTTTCCCTCCTTACACGCCGCGCTCACGCTGTTGGCGGTATGGGCAATTGCCAAAAAGGGGAGCCGTTGGCTAACACTAATGAGCGTGGTTTGGGCGATAGCTATCGCCTTTTCGATTCTGCAATTACGCAGACATTTATTTATCGATTTAGTAGGCGGCGCGTTGCTGGCGTCGATTTGCGGTTGGATATGCGCAACATGCGAGAAAAGGAAGACGCAATATGAGTGATTTACTGTTTCCCATCATATCGATGGTGCTGTTGGTGTTAGCCGAAGCGGGCGTGTTGCAATTCACCGGGCGGCAAAAAGTGGACTGGCTGGACGTTATTTTTAATATCAACTCCGGTCATATGATGCTGTGGTTATTTCGCTGCCTGGAAGTGCTCTGCTATGGCCTGCTGGTCAATCACTTCAGCCTTGGACTGTTTGATAATGCGCCGGTGATCCTGCTGTGGCTGTTTACTATCCTTGCGTGGGATTTCGGCTTTTACTGGCTGCATCGCTGGCATCACGAAATGCGCCCGCTGTGGGCGGTACATGTGGTGCATCATCAGGGTGAACACTACAACCTCTCATTAGGCGTGCGGAACTCGTGGTATTCCTCGTTAACCTCAATCCCGTTTTTTATGCTGCTGGCGATGCTTGGTGTGCCATTGCAGGTCTTTTTGGCGGTTTCTATTATTCACTATGGTTGGCAATTTTTTAACCATAACGCGCTAACGCCGAAACTGGGTTGGCTGGAAAAAGTGCTGATCACGCCTTCGCATCATCGCGTCCATCATCTGAATGAAAAGCAATATGCCGATACCAATTACGGTGGCACCTTTTTGTTGTGGGATAAACTTTTCGGTTCCTGGAGTGCTGGGCCGGATCATGACATAGGCTACGGCGTAAAAAATAGTCGCTTGTCCTGTAACCCGATGCGCGAGAGTAACCTGCCATTTTTACGCTTAATGGGCTTTCGCTCATTTGGCAAAGCGATTGAACGTCGTTACCAAAGTTCCGCGTGGGCAGTGGGGGCAGGGGTGATTCTGCTGTTTATGCTGGTGCTTGGTTACATCCAGCAATATGGCTATGGCATCGAGTTTATTACCAGTGAGCAAGCCGTATTATTTGTTCTGCTGGTGGCAGGCTCCATTGCGCTGGGGGGCATGAGCGACGGGCAGCGTTGGGGAATGATTTTGTGGTGCTCTGTGACGTTGTCACTGCTCTATTTTATTCTATATATGTGTTCGTGGAGCACTCTGCTCTGGAAGGGATTAGCGGGCATTTTGCTGGCCCATTGCGTGTTATTCCTAATCGGTGTAGGACGTAAGTCGCTAAGGAAACACTATGAACCTGTTTAAGCCCGACAGGTTAATCATTTTTCCTGCTGATGATCCGCAACTGGTGAAACAGTTGCAGAAAGGCACGAAATCGTACCTCGCAAAAGCAGGCGATCATCGTTATGCCGACGGCTGGGCATTCACCAAAATGGCGGCACTGATTATTGCCTGTCTGTGCTGTTATGCACTGGCGTTGTCTCAAAGCCAGTGGGGGCTGTATCTGTTGTGGTATCTGGCGATGATGTTTTGCGCCATGCTGTTAGCGGTCAATGTGGTGCATGACGCGTCGCATGATGCGTTTTTGCGCGGTAAAAAGGCCAATGCGTGGCTTAACCGGTGGGTTGCTTTTCCAATGGGGCTTGATCCGGACTGTTGGCGGGTGCGCCACGTTCGCTTTCATCACGGCTTTACCAATATTGAATTTTACGATCCGGATACTGCAGAAAATGGCATTCTTCGCCAGACTCCGTGGCAGCAGTGGCGACCTTTTATGCGCCAGCAACATCGCTACTGGCCGCTGGTCGCCGCGCTCACCTTTCCCTGGTATATCTGGGTGGTGGACTGGCTCGATCGCGCCGGGTTTACGCCGGTAACACGGCACCTGGCCCTGCGAGGTTTTGCTGGCTGGGGGTATTTCTTAGCCGGGAAACTGGCGCATTGTGCGCTCTGTCTGATACTTCCCTGGCTTTTGTCTGATTTTAGTTTTATGACCATCGTGCTGACTTATCTGCTTAGCCAGCTGCTGGCGTCATTGATCTTTGTGATGTTGATTATCGGAACGCACTGGGCGAAGGGGCATACGCAGTTACCGCCAGAAGAGGGCAAAATGGCCGTGGGCCGGCTGGCGCATACCTTCGCCACTACCTTTGACTGGACGCCGCAACCTGCATGGCTTGGCTACTGGCTGGGCGGAATTAATTTGCATCTTACCCATCATCTTTTTCCTCACTGGCATCATCGCCATTATCCAGCGTTAAGCCGCATTATCGCGCAAATTGCCAGCCAGCAAGGTCTGGATTATCAGTTATTGACGTTAGCGGATTTGCTGAGGCTACAGCAGCAGTTTTTACGGCGAATGGGGGAGGCGCAGATAGATTGAGAAACGAATTAAGAGATGGTGGTGGGGGAAGGATTACTCAGCGCTGCGCGCTTCGCCCTTCGGGTCGTTGCCTGCGGCAACGCTCTCTCGCTGACGCTCGAGTCGAACCTTGGTCGAAGGTTCTCATCCTTCCCCGTATGGGCAGAATATGAAACGATATCGATAAGCTTGAAATGAGTTTTATCAGGAAGTGATGGTGGTGGAGGAAGGATTACTCAGCGCTGCGCGCTTCGCCCTTCGGGTCGTTGCCTGCGGCAACGCTCTCTCGCTGACGCTCGAGTCGAACCTTGGTCAAAGGTTCTCATCCTTCCCCGTATGGGCAGAATATGAAACGATATCGATAAGCTTGAAATGAGTCTTATCAGGAAGTGATGGTGGTGGGGGAAGGATTACTCAGCGCTGCGCGCTTCGCCCTTCGGGTCGTTGCCTGCGGCAACGCTCTCTCGCTGGCGCTCGAGTCGAACCTTAGTCGAAGCTTCTCGTCCTTCCCCGCATGAGCAGAATATGAAACGATATCGATAAGTTTGAAATGAGTTTTTATCAGGAAGTGATGGTGGTGGGGGAAGGATT